>CANCVE010000110.1 GCA_947381435.1 Chitinophagaceae bacterium | reverse complement strand
TGAGTAAGCCAAAAAATCAGGAATCATTAAGGCTTTTGAAGAAAGGTGAGAAGGCTATAAGCGTTGCGAGATTTACAGGTTTGGATAAGAATACTATAACCAAGATTAAGAAACTTGGCTTAAAAAGCCAAGAAATAGAAAAGGTGGCTTAGACAGGGGAACAAAAAAACGATTGGTATCCCCTCGTAGTTAAACTTTAACATTCAACTCAATTTGTTCCCCTGTTTTGTTCCCCTATGAGGGGATTTTTGAAAAACAAAATACGATGAAACCTATAATGAGAAAGGGTTTCAGCAAATACGCTGAAACCCTTTCAAGTGATCCCGTTGGGACTCGAACCCAAGACCCCATCATTAAAAGTGATGTGCTCTACCAACTGAGCTACGAGATCTTCACCCTTATAGCTAAAGAGAATAACCTCTTTTATTTTGGGAGTGCAAAAATAGGGGAATAGAGTTTAATGGCAAACAATTATTCAAAAAAGTATGTATATTTTTTTTGAATAACCAGAAAACAGTGTAACATTCAGCACTTTTATGTTGATTTAAATTAAATTTATTATGATGAATCATTACTATAAAACCTTAGAAACGATGCATGAAGCATTACAAAAAAATAAAATTTAAGGCGATAATGTGTATTAATTTTGAACATTTCATTTAGGTTATTCATCATAATCCTTTAAGCAGGATACAACTTAAAACTTTTATACCCCCATTCTTTTGTAAGCTGTTACGAACACTTACATTTGCCTTAATTTAAATATAAAGTATGTCTTTGTTCAATAATAAGGTGGTAGTAATAACCGGCGGAAGTGATGGGATAGGCAAAGCCTTGGTGGATTCTTTCTTAATGCAAGGTGCTAAAGTGGCTACTTGCGGCAGAAACTACGATAAGCTATACCAAATACAATCCATTTATGCAGGAAAACCACTCCTTATTCATACGGCGGATATTAGTAAACAGCAAGAATGTAAAAGCTTTATAGATGCAGTATTGAGCAACTTTGGCCAGATAGATATATTGATAAACAACGCAGGAATATCGATGAGGGCTTTGTTTGAAGACGTAGAACTTGATGCATTGAGAAAGGTGATGGACGTAAACTTTTGGGGGAGCGTTTATTGCACCAAGTTCGCATTGAAAAGCATACTTTCCACTAAAGGAACCATCGTGAGCATTTCCTCTATTGCTGGCTTTAGAGGACTTCCAGGCAGATCGGGCTATTCGGCTAGCAAGTTTGCTTTAAATGGCTGGATGGAATCTTTGCGTACCGAATTATTGGATAGTGGCGTAAACGTATTGTGGGTAAGTCCTGGCTTTACAGAATCGAACATACGCAAAGCTGCACTTGATAGTAGCGGAAAAGCAACCGGAGAAACCACCATGAACGAAAAAGCAATGATGACGAGTGCCGAATGTGCTCAACACATCATTACTGCTATAGAAAAAAGAAAAAGAACCATCATATTAACCTTTCAAGGTAAAGAAACGGTATTCCTTAATAAATTCTTCCCATCATTAGCAGACAAACTGGTAAGAAAATTCTTCTTCAAGAAGGGAGAACTTGTAAAATAATTTGTTTAATTGTGCTTCAATCCTTTAAATGGCAATCATTACGCTTTCATCAGATGTGGGTCAGCAAGACTTTATTGTTGGTGCTATTAAAGGGCAACTTTTATCGCAGGATGACAGGCACAATATCGTAGATATTACTCATTATCTCTCTAACACTAACTATCCTCAGGCAGCTTATATTTGTGCTAGTGCTTTTAAGTACTATCCTGCAAATACGTTTCATATTGTAATTCTCAATTTTTATTCTTCTCCAATAACGCATCTTTTGGTGGCGAGACATAGGGATCAATATATAATTTGTCCTGATAATGGAATATTGACCATGATAGCGGGAGAAAGACCAAAAGAGGTGGCTAAACTATCCATTCCACCACAGGCAAACGATCTTTTATCCATGACGGGCGTTGTGGCAAAAGCGATTAGTTATATCTTAAAAACAGAAAACTTCTTTACACTTACAGACCCTAATGCAGCCATTGTAGAAACACTTCCTTTAAGACCACACATTGGTTTTGAAACAATAGAATGCCAGATATTATTCATAGATAACTTTGAAAATGCAGTACTAAACATTACTAGAGAACAATTTGATGAGCAAAGACGTGGTCGCCCATTTGTAATATTAGTATCCAGAAATGAGGAAATAACCACCATTAGTAGCCACTATTCTAGTGTGCAAGAGGGAGATTGTTTGGCTTGGTTTAATTCGGCGGGTTATCTGGAAATTGCCATCAACAAGGGAAATGTAGCTAGCTTGTTTGGCTTGCAGGGGTATCATGAAAACATGAATAAACTAGGTAAAGTAACCCAGAACAAACACTTTTATCACACCATAAAAATATTCTTCGGAGTATAATTAGGCCTTAACCACAAAGGACACTAGGAAAAGAAACACAAAGACCACAAAGTTTTTTCTTTATAATAGTGTAACAATTATCCTATTAATCTTGGTGTTCCTCGTGAAAATCTCAGTGTACGTTGTGGTTAAACTTTTATTTGCTGCTCTTAAAGTCTCCCCTCTTCCAAGCTTTTATAAAGTCGGCCCAAGCAAATGGATTCAAGATGTTTATTGGAGGCAACTGACCCGAATAATAGTATTTAGCAGCTTGTTGTTTTAAAGTTTGGTTCACCGCCTCACGCCCATCCTTTGGCAAAGTGGCTAATAGTAATCTTCTAGATGATTCATCAGTATTTTTCCTAGCTATTTCGTAGTTATCATCAGGAATTACATTATTAATAAAATCCCTTTCAAACTGTTCTCTTGTAGGTCTTGGCCTAAGGATGGTGGCCGGCAAATAGGCCGTATCATTAATCAATAATTGTATTACACTATACTGATTATCGGTAAGATTGGTAGGTATATAAATAGTTTTCTTCTTAAATCCAATAGAAGAAAAAGTAATTTGATCGCCTTTCAGAACTGCAATAGAAAAAACCCCGTCGTTATTGGTGATGGTTCCCCGTCCTTTTCCGTCCACAACTACACTTGCAGCAGGTATGCCTCGCAAGCTATCTGCGGTCATTACCACGCCATATAATTGTATAACAGAATCTTTTATAGAAGGTATTTTCTGTGCTTTTGCCTTAACCGTCAATGCCAACATCAAGAATGGCAGAAGAATGCGTGAGTATGTTTTCATTAACTAAAAATATTAAAGCCAACTGATAAAGTTATGGTAATTGCTCAATCAGGATACTATTAAACTGACTGACCTGTTTTTTATTAAAGTATTTAGTTCCAAATAAGAGGTTACTTATTCTCAATAAGAGGTTACTTATTCTCAATAAGAGGTTACTTATTCCCAATAAGAGGTTGCTTATTCTCAATAAGAGGTTACTTATTCCCAATAAGAGGTCGCTTATTCTCAATAAGAGGTTGCTTATTCTCAATAAGAGGTCGCTTATTCTCAGTAAGAGGTCGCTTATTATCAGTAAAAGAGCGCTATTTATATGGAGATATTCTATCTCTACAATAATATTATGAACAAAGTAAAGCGGTGACAGGTTATTTTTACAGCCGAAAATTATTTTTTAACAAAAACTTCGTGATGACAGAGGCAGACATATTACGCGCATTGAGCAATGTGCAAGAACCAGATTTAGGTAAGGATTTGGTTACTTTAAACATGATTAAAGATATTTTGATTGATGGAAAAAACGTTTCGTTCACCATCATTCTTACCACACCGGCATGCCCAATGAAGGATATGATGAGTAGGGCAAGCGAAAACGCAGTGAAATTGTTGGTAGATAAAGAGGCTGTGGTAACGGTAAACTTTACATCGAATACTAGTACTAATCGTAAGGATTCGAAACTTATATTGGGAGGCGTAAAGAATATTATTGCGGTTGTGAGCGGAAAAGGCGGTGTAGGCAAGAGTACGGTTGCCGCAAACTTAGCCCTTAGCTTGGCTGAGGGCGGTGCAAGTGTAGGCCTCATGGACGCCGATATTTATGGCCCAAGTGTACCCATAATGTTTGGGGTACGCGGCGAAAGACCCATGATGAAAGATGTGGATGGCAAAGGAATGATTGTACCACTAAATAAATTTGGCATTAAACTGATGAGCATTGGATTGCTTGTTGACGAAAAAAATGCGGTTGTTTGGCGTGGCCCGATGGCAAGTAGTGCCATTAAACAATTTGTTACTGATGTGGATTGGGGAGAGTTGGATTATTTAGTTATTGATATGCCTCCTGGCACTGGCGACATACACCTTACACTCATGCAAACCGTACCTGTAACGGGTGTGGTGATAGTAACAACCCCACAAAACGTGGCACTTGCTGATGCTAAAAAGGGAATTGCCATGTTTGGTCAGGCACAGATAAGTGTTCCAATTATTGGATTAATAGAAAACATGGCTTACTTTACTCCTGCCGAACTTCCTGAAAACAAATATTACTTATTTGGAAAAGAAGGTGGAAAAAGATTGGCTGATGAATACGATTTACAGTTTCTTGGTCAGATTCCTTTGGTGCAATCCATAAGAGAAGGTGGCGATGATGGGGTGCCTGCCATGGTGGGGAATGATGAGGTTACTAAGAAGTCATTTAGAGACATCACGGCTTCAACTGTACGCAACATTGCCATGCGCAATGCAAACCTGCCTCAAACTAAGTTGGTAGAAGTACAATAAGCATATAGCTATCCCCGATACACTTTTAACAGTATCGGGGATAGCTCTTTTAGGCTAATTCAAGTTCCTTTTTCAGCCTTTCTATCTGATCAAAATCCAAAGGCTTTTCTACAAACCCACATACGCCCTTCTCTCTTATAGCCCTTTCTTTATCCATCGGATTGATGCTAGAGGAAAGTATATAAACTTTAGTTCGTTCTGCAAACTGAGGAAAATCCTTTTCAAATATTTCCAAGAACTCCCAACCATCCATTAAAGGCATATTTAAATCGAGGAGTATCAATTCTGGCACTTTCGATAAATTATCTTCCTCAGTAGCCAAGTCGATAAAGAAATTGAGGGCCAATTGTCCATTCAATACCTCAATATAGTTTTCACAAAAGTGCGCTTCTTCAAGGTAAAGCTTATTCAATAAATGTGTTGTGCTATCATCTTCTACGCTTAGAACATTTTTTATCATAACTAATTATTTAAAGGTTAAGGTGAACGTTGTTCCAATATTTACTTTACTATAAAAATCTATTTTGCCACCAAGGGCATTTACTTGAGATTGAATAAGATATAGGCCAATCCCTTTGCTGTCTGCATTGCTGTGAAAACGTTGATACAAGCCGAATATCTTGTTTTTTACGCGCTCCATATCCATTCCAATCCCGTTATCGGTAAAGACCATTTTTATACTCCCCTCCTCATTTCTTGTTGTTGTAATATTAATAGTAGGTTCAATTCCTGGTTTAGCGTATTTAATAGAATTTGTAATTAAGTTCAAGAAAATACTCTCTAAATAGGTAGGATTAAAGTGAACAGAAGGTACTTCCGAGAAATCTGTATTGATGATAGTTTTCGTTTTTTCTACACTCTTATTGATAGAGGAAACTACCTTTTGCAAAGTTTGCTCAAAATCAACTTCTGCTGTTGGAAGATTTATATTCTCTTTGATGATAAGGATACTGATTAAATCATTGAGCGTATCATTCAAATCGAAAGTAGACTTTTTAAATCCTTCTATCAACTTCTTGGTCAAAGGATCTGCAATTGAATCAGACTTAATCAAATTGCAAATAGACAGCAGATTGGTAAGTGGCGCACGCAGATTGTGAGAAGTGATGTAGCTAAACTGCTTCAGTTCTCTATTGTTATTAGTAACTTCTTCCAACAACTTTTCTCGCTCTAATTCCGCCAGTTTCTTATCGGTAATATCTGTACGAATGGATACATACCTAAGCGGTTTATTAGTTTTAGCATCCATGTAAGGCACAATCGTATTGCTTACCCAATAGATAGTTCCATCTTTTGCTTTATTGCACAAATCACCTTTCCAAACTTCTCCATTTGCAATAGCGTGGTACATTTCTTTAAAGACCAATGGATTGTGTGCTCCTGACTTTACTATACGATGATTTTGCCCTATCAACTCCTCTTTTGTGTATTTACTTATTTTGCAGAAACTTTCATTGGCATAAATAATTGTCCCTTTTACGTCTGTAATCGAAACAATATCATGTTGATCAATGGCAAACTGCTGTTGTTTTAATTCATTTACTGTTTCTTCTAGTTTTTCATAACTAATCCTAAGCTCCTCTTTAATTTCTCTTTCGTAGGTAATGTCTTTTGCAATACCCAAATAGCCAATTACTTTACCCTCGGCATCATGCAGAGAAGTAATAGACAAAGAAACAGGGAATCGGCTTTTATTTTTATGAATATAGGTCCATTCGGTTTCTGTACTGATTCCTAATTTGGCTTTAGCAATAAACACATCGAATCCTGGGTTAATTTGCCTTCCTAATTCGATAGTTAGTTCGTGCGCACGCTTTATAATTTCTTCTTTATCATGTACAAATTCGGGGGTTACTTTATCTATTATTTCATGTGCCTTATAGCCAAGCATTGATTCGGCACCTTCATTATAAGACTTAATGATACCGTTTATATCGGTTGAGATTATGGCAAGATTAGCGCTATCTAAAATAGATCGTTGCAAAGCCGCCATCTCAGCAAATGCTCTCTCTGTTTCTTTTCTTATAGTTACGTCTTTCTGTATAGAAACCCAATGTGTATACCAGCCTTTCTCATTGGCAACAGGTACTATAGAAATGTTAGACCAAAATGGTGTGCCATCTTTTTTATAATTAATTATCTCAATCTCACAAGACACCCAGTTTTTAATTGCATTCGACATTTTGTCTAATTCATTCTTATCCGTAAGTGGACCTTGCAATATTCTTGGCGTTTTGCCTATTAAATCCCTAATTTTATAGCCAGTTATATCCGTAAATGCCTTGTTTACATAAATAATTGGGAGATCTACATCGTCAATGGGCTCTGTCCCTGTTATTAAAATTGCATCGGTAGAATTAATGATTACTGTCTCCAAAAGTTTCAATCTCTCCTCTTCTACTCTCTTTGTAGTAATATCACGCATTGCTCCAACAAGCTTTATTGCCTTTCCATTCTCATCCCTTACTACAAAACCCCTATTTAATACAACAGAATAGATGCCTTGACCATTAAGTAAACGATACTCGTTTTCCCATTTATTTTGTTTGCTTTCTATAATATTTTCAACTAATGATAGAACATCTGGCAAATCTTCTGGATGTACATTTTCCAACCACTCATTATTTGAATTATTAGAAAAAACACCCGATTTATGTCCAAATATTAAACTGTAATTATCACTTAAGAAGAGTAAGTTGTTTTCCAAATCGGCTTCCCAAATTGCATCAGAGGTAGCCATTGTAGCATACTCATATCGCTTATTACTGTTCTGTAAAATAATTTCAGCTTCTTTTCTATTAGTAATATCCCTTATGGCTCCAACAAGTTTAATGGGTTTACCGTCGCCATTTCTTATAATGAGTGTTTTGTCGAGTATCCAAGCATATACTCCGTTTGCTTTCTTAAACCGATATTCATCATCCCATTTGTCTTCATGTGTTTTAAGCATTAAAATTCTTTTCTGCTTAATTTTTTCTATATCTTCTGGATGAATATTTCTCCGCCATATATTGCTATCGGTTGTTTGCTTTTCTTCTGTACTATATCCAAAAAGAAGCTCAATATTTTTGCTGAAAAATACTTCATTAGTAACCAAATCAGATTCCCAAATCATATCTGATGTAGCAAGGGTTGCATATTCGTATCGTTCATTACTTCTTTGTAGTGTAATTTCAGCTTTCTTTTGAAGGGTAATATCTCTTACGGCACCTACTAATCTTACAGGCGTTCCATTTTCGTCTCTAATGATTAGCGTCTTATCAAGTACCCACGCATATTCGCCATTTGCCTTTCTAAACCTATATTCATCATCCCACTTATCCTCATTCCCTTGCAACATTTTGCTCCTCAAGGCAACCATGCTATCATAGTCGTCAGGATGAATATTTCGCCGCCATACATTATTCTCTAAGTTTTGTACGTAATGAGTTTTATAGCCAAAAATCAACTCAAAGTTTTTACTAAAGAATACTTCATTAGTTACCAAATCCGACTCCCAAATCATATCCGATGTAGCAAGCGTTGCATATTCGTATCTTTCATTACTTCTTTGCAAAGTAATTTCCACTTCCTTTTGTTGGGTAATATCTCTTATAGCACCCGCCAATCTTATGGCTTGTCCATCCGCAGCCCTTACTACAAACCCCTTATCTATTACATAGGCAAAAGTTCCATCTGCTTTTCTTAAACGATACTCATGTTCCCAAACTTCTTTATTATTTTTTATTGCTTTCTCACTCTCGGCTATCACACCATCAAGGTCATCAGGATGAACATTATTTAGCCATACATTATTATTGGAATCTGCGTTGTTATCAACTCTATGTCCAAAACAGGTTTCAAAAGCATCACTTAAAAAGAGGCTATTCGTCTTTAAATCTACATCCCAAATTACATCGGATGTTGCTTTAAGTGCATGAACAAACCTTTCATTGCTTTTGGCTAGTTCGGCTTCCGCTTTTTTCTTTTCGGTTATATCCGTTACAAAGGCACAATTAATTTCTATGTCCCCATATTTTATCATATTGGCTTTAATCTCAACATCTATGTGGGTTCCATCTTTTTTCCTTTCTACACTGGTAAATATCATCGACTTTTTTTCCCTTAATTCTGCCCAATGATTTGGCCATTCTTTCGCATTGTATTCAGGATTTATATCTTCTACTTTTAACGCCATTAACTCTTCTTTAGTATAGCCTAGTAGGTTATGTGCCGTATCGTTAAAATCATAAAAAGTGGCATCTTCATTCAATAAAAAGATTGAAATGGCAGCATTGGCAAAAGCAAAGTCTACCAATCTTAGTTTCTCCTCAAGTTTTACTTGTTCAGTAATGTTGGCACAAACACCCACTAATCCAGTAAGGTTACCCTCTTCATCAAAGGTTGGTGTTTTTGTTATAGAGTAAATAATTTTCTCACCCTTCTTATTAATAGCAGTTTGAACATCATTTATCAAAGGCTTTTTTGAGGAAAATACTTTTAAATCCTGTTCGTAACCCCAATGACTTTCATTCCAATCAAATATTTCTAAGTTTGTTTTACCAAGAGCTTGCGCCTCAGTTTCTAGCTCCATATTGGCAACATCCATCTTATTGGCAATCAACTTTCTGGCATGTTCATCCTTTACAAATACTGCTACAGGAAGATTGTCTATCAGGGTTCTTAATAAAGCTTTTTCCCTTTTTAAATCATTTTGTAGCGTTTTAGCATCATGAATATCCTGCACAATACCATATAGCCGAACACATTTTCCATCTTTAAATTCTGTATTGCCCGTTGCTTTAATCCATCTTTCATTTCCCTTTGCTGTAGTTAGTGGCAACTCTACAGAATATGGAATGCCAAATTCTATCGCATCACGCACTACTTTTATAATGGTATCTCGTACTTCTCCATCTTTATAAAATAAAATTGCTTCTGCCAGATTAGGCTCATAATCAGCAGGCAGCTCGTGTATTTCTTTGGTCTCAAGGGTCCATATTGCTTTACCAGATTCAATATCAACTTCATAACCACCCACCCGGGCAATATGATTTGTTTCCTGAAGTATTTCTATGGTTCTTTCTTGTTGTTTTTCTTTCGCTAACTCCTCCGATATATCATTAATAAAACAGCAAAGGTTATTTTCAAAGGAAAACGAGCTAAAACTAATAGGAAATTGTTCGCCATTTTTTCTAAAAGCTACGGCTCTTATTGGCTTTTTTTTGTTGCTGAAGCTATTATCTTCAAACTCATATCCCAATTCATTATCGATGATAATTATGTCTGTTTTGTGCTTACCCAAAAATTCATGTTCCTCAAAACCAAACATTTCAAGAGCAGCTACATTACATTCCACAATATAATGTTCAGCATTGCTTATGATAACCGCATACGTCGCATGCAGAAAAATGGATTTATAAACCGAACTATCTTCTGGCATCATCATAATAATTAATCATTCACCAAACATTGAACGCCAAGGAAATTACAAAAGCAAAACAAACATTATTTGTCTGAAAGTTATACTTTTTTATACCTAAAATGGCAAGCATTTTAAAAAATTGAAAATACATCTTTTTCCTATTCAAAAGTAGTTTTATCGTTTAATTGAAATTCTACCATAATTTTTTCATTCAAAACAAGCCTTTCACCCAAACTTTGCCGCTCAATTAAAGTAGCAGTAGTGGAATATAATAAATTTAGAGGGGATTTTTTATTTAATGGAAAAACATTATTAGATAGCAACAATGTACTAATTACAAATAAGGAAGGAGTAGTAATAGATATTGTTTCCATCAATGATGCAGGCGAAGATGTGCAGACTTTCGATGGCATTCTTACTCCGGGGTTTATCAATTGCCATTGCCACTTGGAGTTAAGCCACATGAAGGGATTAATACCCGAACATACAGGGCTTGTCCCTTTTATACTTTCCATCCTACAGCAACGCCATGCAACAGAAGACGAGATATTTACCGCTATGCAACAAGCCGATGAGGCCATGCTGCATTCGGGTATTGTAGCTGTGGGCGACATTAGCAACAATGCACTTTCGATCCCTCAAAAGCAAAAAAGCAAGTTGCAATACCATAATTTTATAGAGGTTAGCGGCTTCTCGCCCGCCATTGCACAAATGCGTTTTGAGACTGCCTTAACTGTTTATAATACTTTCAAGACTAATTTTCCCAGTAGCACTTCCCTTGTTCCACATGCCCCTTATTCGGTTTCGAAAGAATTATTTGGATTGATAGATAGCCTAGAAAACAATCCACTATCCTCCATCCATAACCAAGAGACACCCGATGAAAATGAGTTTTTCCTTTCTGGCGAAGGAAAATTTAATCTACTCTATGAAACTATTGGGGTAGATATAAAACCATTTTATAAACTCACTGGAAAGACCAGCTTACAATCCGTGTTGCCCTTAATCAGCAAACCCAAAAAGCTTTTATTGGTGCACGATACTTTTACTTCTCAAAAGGATATTGATACATTGAAGGGTTTATCTCCTGCCCAAAAAACCATCTTTTGCCTTTGTGTAAATGCTAATTTGTATATAGAAAATAAGCTGCCGCCTATAGATTTATTCTTTCAAAATAATAGCACTATTGTTTTGGGTACCGATAGTTTTGCGAGCAATCATCAGCTAAATATCTTATCAGAAATAATAACCATTAGCCAACATTTTCCAAATATTCCATTGCAATCCATCCTTCAGTGGGCTACTTTTAATGGGGCAAAAGCATTGGGAATGGACGATAGCTTAGGCAGTTTCCAAATAGGCAAAAAGCCCGGCATTGTAAACATCAGTAACCTAACAAAGGAAGGAAGTATCACTACAGAAAGTCAAGCGAAGCGGATTCTTTAATTGCGATTACAGAACCCTTATAGGGCTTTGAGCCCTATAAGGGTTAAAACAAAAACTAACAACTACCCTAATATTTCTTGCAACACAGCCAGTGTCTTCAGCGTTCCAAAGTCGGGGATGTGTAGAGATAGATATTGCCCAAAAGCATCCAGTAGTTTTCTTCTTGTAGTGCGGTTGAGTTTAATGTTTTCAAGGTCGCTATACAAAGAAATATTGTTCAGTTCAGAAGCCACCATCGCCAGTTCGTCCGAAAGATAATAGGCATGAATAGGTGTTTCCGAAACAAAGAATCCTTCATGCAAATCCAGTATCGGCGTAGCATCGCTATAAGCCCCCTGAATCTGAAAACCCAGTTGCATACCAAGGTGCAGCATAAAATATAGCGGTAAGTTAGCCGTAAGTGCATCGCTGCCTTTATCTAGTTGCTGTAAGGTATTTTCTACCAAATAAAACAGGTCGGGGTTAGCTTCAGGTTCCTTCAGGGTTTGCTGCAACACCTCCACCATATACATTGCCACACAGTTTTTTACCACATCAAACAGCACGGATTGATAAGGATAAGCCCAGTTATATTCTTTAATAAATTGCAGGTTCTTCTGTTCATTATGATATACCGTCATGTCCAAAATGGCAGCTGCCTGAAAGTATGCCGCCTTTCCCTGCGTCTTTTTAGTACCCTGCCGCGCCCCCTTTACGATGTAACTCTGCACACCAAAAAGTTCGGTATATATGGTAGAAACGATGCTCGCCTCGCCATATTTAACCGTCCGTAAAACTATCCCTTTGGTGTTGTGAAGCTGCATTCTTTAGTTATGAATTATGAGTTATGAATTATGAGTATAAGAGATCAATCAGACTGCGTTGCACTCATAATTCATAACTCATATCTCATAACTTTCTTTGGGCGTGCCCCTTCGGGTCGGGCTTTTCGTTACAATCTTTTTGCCCTAAAAAGGGACAAAAAGTATTTCCACTTCAATCCCTCACGCACTATGCGAAAAGGTTCACTCTGCAAATCAGCGTTCTGTAGAGACGCATTACAATGCGTCTAATGCCCAAAGGCATTCCATTTTGCAAGAAAGACGGATTATAATCCGTCTCTACAAGCCGCTAACAATACACGATGACCCTTTAATTGCAAAGGTTAAAAACTTTCAGGAAGTTTCTAATTGCTCAAAGCTGTTTTTGATTTAATTCCTGCAAGAGAATGTGTTTTCTTTAATTGCTCAGTTATATCTTGAACCCCATTAATCAATCCCTTATCATCAAAAGCACTAATAGTTATATTACCTCTCTCTACTTTAATTTTAAAGACCTCTTTTACATTAACCTTGGATTGAGGACCTATGTAAATCCTATACTTAGCGTGGTCTCTAACTTCTTTAATTTTCTCTTGTTTCAATACTGCTCGCAAATCTTTTAATACTGAATCTTTAATTGAAACCCACATATAGGGTGTTCTAAAGGCAACCGTAATATCTTGACTATATCCTACACTAATAAATAAGGTTAGAAGTATTGATGTAAATAATTTCTTGGCCATAAAGCACATTTTCCTTCCAACAAATATAATAGTAAAGTGCACACCGTTTTCAACCTGTCAGGTCTTCAAGACCTGACAGGTTTATTTAATCGCTTCTCCCCCAATAATAAACCCATCCTTCCCCTATTATACAGTTATCTTTAGCGGATGTATATGCAATCGGTTGCTTTTTATCCATCAACAAAGCCCTTCTATTCCATACTGTTGTTGTGTTCTAGCAATATGTTCATTAGGTGTTTCAACGCTTCTTTTCGAATGCTGCCTTACGGAAGAATTGTTCAGTTGTACGGAGGTTCCGTAAGCCTTTACGGAACTTCCGTTCAACTGAACTTATTAATGAAAGTTGCTTTTTAGTTACACTTATTGATACTAATTAATGTTGTATTAAATACTATTTCTTCACTAATTCTTCCCAGTAAGCATTGGTACAAAAGAAAAATTATGGAAGGATTCTTCGTGTAGGCTACCATCGGGAAGTTTGGTAATACGCAACATCCTTTGGCTTTCTCCTTCATCCACTGGCAAAACCATCATGCCTCCTGGACGCATTTGGTCTATTAGTTTTGGAGGGATAAAAGGTGCGGCGGCAGTAATAAGTACCTTGTCAAAGGGGCCATAAGTAGGCAGACCTTCAAATCCATCGCCGTAAAAGAATTTTATATTGAGGTATTTATTCTTGAAATGATAGTTCTTGTGTTTTTCGTAGAGTTTCTTTTGTCTTTCGATGGTATAAACCTTGGCACCCAATTCTAACAATACTGTCGTTTGATACAAGCTGCCAGAACCTATTTCTAACACCTTTTCGTTTCTTTTTATCTCTAACAATTGTGTCTGGAAGGCAACGGTATATGGTTGAGAAATGGTTTGTGCTTCACCAATAGGAAAAGCCCTATCCTCATAGGCAATCTTATCAAATGCGCTATCCAAAAAATAATGGCGTGGAATATTATTTATGGCAGTTAGTACCTCTTGGTTTGTAATTCCCTTCTCTTTTAAAGTCTCTACCAACTGTTTGCGCATTCCTTTGTGCTGGTAAGTGTCTTCGTATATCCTCATCATAATTAGTACAAACTTAAAGTGTGTTAGTTGCCTTTAACCTATCGTGGAAAGAAAAAGGATAAACCTTATAATTACTAACGGATTTTTTTATGCAATAGTATAATCAATGCCTGCTTCTTGCAATAGAGTTTATATCAATTAGAAATATTATACTCACATGCGAAATAATTTGGCTAATGAATCGTTTAAATTAGCATGGAATTAGGTAAGTACGAAAATTGGTCAAGAAACCCAATTCGTTTTGTTGCAATGACAGGTTATGTTCTTGA
>CANCVE010000109.1 GCA_947381435.1 Chitinophagaceae bacterium | reverse complement strand
GTTGTCTTTTTTTGCCATTTGAGTCTTGTATAAAAGGTTAATAAAAAGTTGTTTTAGGGTTTCATCGCCTCGTTCCGCTACGCTCCACTCAGCGATGAAACCCTAAAATTAATTACTACCAGTTTACACAAACTACTTTATACTCTCTTCTTTATCAGTAAATGATACAGTTTTATTATAAATCAGTACCAAACAAACAACTATTTAAAACGGCGTTTCTATACCCAATTCAGCACAAAAACCAGCTATCACATTGTCCGTATCCTTTGCCTTAGCTTGTAAATCCTTTATCTGTGCCGTAAGCAGGCTAATGTCTATACTGTCTTCTGCCTCAAAAGTATCTACATAGCGGGGTATATTCAAGTTATAATCATTGGCGGCAATGTCTGCAAGGGTAGCACGCTTACTGTATTTTTCCTCTTCAATACGGTTGCGGTACGTGTCCACAATCTTATCCACGTCAGCATCCCTCAAATAGTTTTGTTGCTTCGCCTTCTCAAAGTGCTGGCTAGCATCTATAAATATTACATCTTCTGGGTTCTCCCTACACTTCTTAAAAACTAGTATGCAAGTAGGTATGCTAGTACCATAAAAGATGTTGGCAGGCAACCCAATAACCGCATCCAAATAGTTTCTATCTTCTATCAAATACCGCCTAATGTGTTGCTCGGCACCACCCCTAAACAATACCCCGTGTGGCAACACAATAGCCATAATGCCATTATCCGCTAAGTGGTGAATTTTATGTTGCACAAAAGCAAAATCGGCTTTAGTGCTTGGGGCAAGTCGCCCGTATTGGCTAAACCTATCATCGGTGGTAAACAAAGGGTTCGCACTCCATTGAGCCGAAAACGGAGGATTAGCTACAATGGCTTCAAAGAATAACCCAATGTGTGCTGGACGCTCTAGGGTATCTTCTTGTTTTAAATCGAATTTAAGATAGTGTATCCCGTGCAATATCATGTTCATTCGTGCAAGGTTATAGGTGGTACGGTTCAATTCTTGACCGTAAATCTTACCTATTTCCTTCACTTCCTTGTTAACCCTCAACAATAAACTACCACTACCCATTGTGCCATCGTATAGGCTTTTCAGTTTGGTTTTACCAGTGGTAACAATACGTGCCAACACGGTACTTACTTGTTGTGGAGTGTAAAATTCGCCCGCCTTTTTACCAGCACCACTTGCAAATTGGGCTATCAAATATTCGTAGGCATCGCCCAAAACATCTATTTCGGTATCGGCTAGTTTAAAATCAATCTTATCTAAGTGGGCCAATACCTTCGATATTATCTCATTTCTATCTGTGGGGGTTTTACCTAGTTTGGTACTGTTTAAATCCATATCCTCAAACAGGTTATCGAAGTCATCCTCACTTTCGGTACCCATTGTAGATAGCTGGATATTGATGAGAATTTTTTGAAGGTCTTCGATAATGAAATTACTGATGCCTTCTATGTCGCTGTTACCACGTTTGGCTACCTCACTAAATAACTCGGATGGCTTTAGGAAATAACCCAACTTTTCTAGGGATGCTTCCTTAATGGCTTCGATATATTCTTTGCCTCCGGCAGAATCTTCATTAACAAACTTAAACAGGATGCCATCTTCTTTCAGGATAGAATTTGCATATACATCCATCGTTTCGGAAAGGTATTTATAGAAGATGAAACCCAATATGTAATCCCTAAACTCATCGGCACTCATTTTACCACGAAGGGTATTGGCAATATTCCAAAGCTGTTGTTCTAGCTGTTTCTTTTGTTCGTCACTCATAGTATCCTCAATTATAGATTGCGATAGTACAGAATAATTTGATTGGTAATTATAATGCTTTAAAATACCCTGAAAATGAGAATATATGAAAGCGGGATTCTACAATGCTTGCATCTACTCCATAAATCAGTTTGCTAATTATATTTTTCATCAGATTAAAGTATTGAGAAGTTTAGTTTTTAGATTTGAAACGAAACAAAAAGGCTTGTTACTACTCAGGGATATTTAACTACTTAGAGCACTATGATTTTCGCCAAGAACACAAGGATGGAAGGTTATTGTTTTTGTATAATTACTAATTGGAGTCTTTAAACCTTTGCGTCCTTTGTTTTTTCCTAGTGAGCTTGGTGGTTAGGCTCCTGAGTAGTAATAGATAAAGAAAGCCGCTCGAGGTAACTCAAGTGGCCTTATTGCTAATTTTTTAACCGTCTGACTCTTAGATAACTTTCAAGCCTTTCAGCTTCTTTGCAGCGTAGCTAATGCCACTCGCCGCAAGCACCAAACTCATACCACCATCAAAAGGAACATTAGGGTTATCATTGCCTGTACCATTGGCATTTGTGCCACTTCCATTTGTACCTGGTCCATTTATACTGAACTGTGCGTTTGATGTAAGTGTTGTCAATAACATAATGATAATGATTTGTAATGTCTTTGAATATTTTTTCATATTTAATCTATTTAAGTATCATTGAATTATTAGCATGTCTGAATAATGGTATAGTGTTAATACTGTAATAATCTCATTTTAAATAAAACCATGGAATGTTTATCTTATTTAAAAAATAATTGGGTAGTAAATATTTTACCTTTTGCGTCTGTTAATTTTAAAGTATAGATACCAGTCGACAAATTACTGTTTAAATTTATGTTTTGTGCTTTAGTTGAACTTAAACTTGTAATAATAGCACTTTGCACCAGCCTGCTTGTATTGTCATATAACCCCAAAAGGTATTTACCAGAAGTAGGTAAAATAAAACTGAAAGAATTGTTAACTACGGGGTTTGGGAAAATAACCATTGAATTAAAAGCTGACAAGTTATTTATACTAACCACAGTACTGTAGGTTACTTCACCCGCTAAATCTGTTGTTTTAATTCGGTAATAATTAGTGCCATTAAGAAAGGTTTGAGCGTCTATATAGCTATAATTAGTTGTGACAGATAGGGCAACTGTAGCAATATCCGCATAAGTTTCTCCATCGGAAGAACGCTGTAATTTGTAGCTAGACACTTTTATCTGTCCGTCTGTGTTCCAGAAAAGAGCCACTTGGTTATTCGGTAACCATGTAGCAGATAGATTAATAGAACAAACTGGTAATGTACTAGCATCAAATCCTATGGAATATCTCTTTTCATCTGCATTAATATCTTTACCAGTGGTAAAACTAACCTCATTGTTAGCTCCAGCAAGCAAAGTTTTTGTGTTTAGTACATTATCTTTTAAGTATGCATTTAACCCATTCCCATTAAACTGGCTAGCATCAAGTTTTACAATATATTTAGTATTTGCACTTAGGTTGTAAAGGTGAATAGGTAATATATCTGTTGCAGTAGGCAAACTCCAACCATTAGCACACAGGTCTTTATCATCTACAGTAAAAGTGATGTTCTCGCCTTGGTTACTAATCTTCAGGCCATCTTCCTTGGCTTTGCCTTTGCTGAATTTGCTATTGAAAACAACTACTGCGCCATCTACATTTTTGCCACCAATAAACAATCCTATGGCTATCCTGTTTAATGATGTTTGTGCTCCGAAAATTCCTAGCTGGGCATTCATATTATTCTTGGCAATTTCAGAAAAGGTTAAAGATGGGTAGCTACTATTACTACAAACAAAGAATGCTTGATTAGATTGCAAGTATTGCGATAAAGCAACCCCAGAAAAAATATTGCTTGTTCCTAAATCAGTACCATAATAGTTATAATTCTCATAACTTCCATACAAGGTAGTAGGATCTAAATACCAGTAACCATTATATAAACCACTCGTAGTAGGCAAATTAATTATTTGCGAAAAATCTACCTGAGATTGGTATGGGTTAGCAATGAAAGTAAACTTATCTGTGCCACTATTAAGGGGTATATTTTGATCACCCGTTAATAAAGTACCTGAATAAGTAAGGGTAACATCAGAGTTCATATTACTGATCAACCCAGATGGCACAACAGGATTTTTATTACCAGTAACTAATGTTCTGTAACCTTTATAAGGCTGTAAATTGGTAGATCCAGTAAGGCTAGCAGACCACCCATTGGCATCATAGTTATATACTTTGTAATTATACAAATTTTGCCCCCATGTATTAGTAATTGTACCAGCACCAGACACACTTACGCCTAAATCTCTAAAGGCAGCATATCCTTTTGGTATATACCGTTCCACAGTAACAGTGCCATTTATCCTACCACTAACAGGTGCTACTATTGCCGTGCCTTTACTAACTGATTTCAAGGTAAGATTACTATTAGTAGTTAATTGACCACTATTTAAAAAAAGTGTACCATATAAGTTTAGGTTATTCCCCAATGCAGCTGTACCATCAATGGTTAAGTCTTTCAAACTATTGTTACTTGATTCTAAATTGATTGAACCAACTGCTCCTGCTATGACCATAGAAGAGGTAATAGATCCGACAAAAAAACCTGTACCAGTAATTTCCTTTTTGATAGTTATTGTTCTTCCGTTTAATGATAGGAACCCATCAAGCAAAATACTACTTACAGTAACTGACTCATTAAGCACAGGTTGATTTATTGGTGCTGAAGGAATCTTAATACTGCTAGATGAGTTTGGCAGTATGCCGTTACTCCAGTTGGAAGCATCATTCCAGTCGGTGCTACCATTACCTGTCCATACATAGTTTTGTTGGCAATTAGTAATAGTTAATACCAAGGTAGCCGTACTATCACAACCAAAAGCATTTGTTGTATCGTAAGTGTATGTTCCACTTGATAAATAAGTTTTTCCATTCCAATTATAACTTCCACAAGCTGACTTTTCGGTGGCAGAGGTAGTAGGTTTGTTAATAGTCAAAATCAAGGTAGCCATACTATCACAACCAATAGCATTTTTAGTATCGTAAGTGTATGTTCCACTTAATGAATAAGTTTTTCCATTCCAATTGTAACTTCCACAAGCCGATTGATTAGTAATGTATGAAGAAGGTTTTAAAATTGTAAAATAATTATTACTAGTAGCGGTACCGCTTGCGTTGGTTACGCTTAATTGTCCTGAACTATCAGCTAAGAATAAGGCAGTAATGTGGGTATCTGAAATAATAGAAAAAGAAACAGCATTTAAATTACCAATGCTAACAGAAATAGCATTTAAGAACCCAACACCATAAACTTCTACATTGTTGCCAGAACAAGCGTAAGTAGGTGAAAAAGAACTGACAGATAGATTTGTAACTTGTCGTATTACATTATTATCATGGTCTACAATAAATAGGTTGCCAGCAAAATCCAATGCTACACCATAAGGATTAGCTAACAGGGCAGATGTTGCTTTACCACCATCTCCACCAAAACCATAAGATCCATTACCTGCAACAGTGGTGATAATACCATTAGTATTAATTTTTCTAATTCTATAGTTGATTTGGTCGCTAAAATAAACGTTTCCATTAGCATCTACGGTTATGCCATAAGGAGAATTTAAGACTGAGAAAGTGGCACCGCCACCATCACCACTAAAACCATTCGTTCCATTACCAGCAATAGTGGTAATTATGCCGTTGCTATTTACCTTTCTGATGCGAGAATTTTGATAATCGGAAATATAGAGATTGCCATTATTATCAACTGCTACACCTGCGGGGTAGTTTAATTTAGCCGAAGTGGCAGCATTACCATCTCCACTAAATCCAGCAATTCCTATACCTGCAACAGTTGTAATAAAGCCGGTTTTACTCACCTTACGGATACGTTGGTCTGACCAGTCTGCAATATATAAATTTCCCGATTTATCAAGTACTATTCCCGTTGGGTATTGCAACTGTGCATTTGTTGCTAAGCCTCCGTCTCCCACACCTGAGAATCCCCCCCCGGCAATTGTAGTAATAATCCCTTTGGTGTTAACCATTCTGATACAAAAATTATTACAATCAGATATATACAGGTTTCCAATAGAATCGATAGCAAGTCCGTTAGGTCCATTCAACTGTGCTAATACTGCTAGACCACCGTCACCAGAATAACCCATGCCTTCGCTTACTGCACCAGCATAAGTAGTAATAATGCCTTGAATAGTTACTTTACGGACGCAATTGTTATAAGTATCTGCAATATATTTATTACCAAATTTATCTATAACAACACTTGCTGGCACCCACAAAGAGGCCAAAGTGGCAATGTTTCCATCACCACTATAACCGCCATTCCCATTGCCGGCAATAGTGGTGATATTTTGTGAATGAATGTTTTGTAAACTTCCAAAAAAAGTTCCCAAAAGCAACATTGAGATCAACAACAAGTAATTATGTCTATATTTCATAAATTATAACATAATATATACTATTAAACATTCTGACAAGAATACTAACAACCAACTACTCAATATACTAATCTTCCCTAAAGGCTTAAAAAATTATTGTTGGGGTAATGATTTATCATTTTTATTATAGTATCTATTCAATACCCAATCCATTAAATTAATTGCTAAAAAGGGCATTGGATTTAAAAGTGTATTTCCGGGATGATAAGGTGCAAACCACCCAAAAAAATGATTACACAAAAATATTATATAATATTGTATAAAGAAATAAGCATAAATCGATAACCACGCGATAAGTGAATACCCTTTCTTTTGCTTCCAATAAAGATAGCCTATCAAGCTTACTATTATCATCAATATACCGGTAATTGCAAACTGATAATTAATCAATAATTCCATTTCTCTTATTGTACCATATACTAATCCAATAAAGATAATTGCTAACAACGAGAATATAAATTTTCTATTCTTCATTTGTTGGTCTTATATTTAAATACATTACCCATAAACCAAAGATTACACTGTATACAATAGTCGTAAAGGCATAATGATGGGCAAAATATGTCCATTGAGGGCGATTCATATTTAACCATGCCAAAGCATAAAGCCTAATTACATTTAAACAAAAAATGATTAGGATGCCATTAATCAAATAAAGCACCATCTTTAACTTTTTACCTGGCACACAAATTAAAAAGCTAACATAAAGTGCAAAAAGTGAAAGCGCATTGCAAGGCTGTAGAATGATTAAAACTTGTTTTCCTTGAATACAAATTTCTTCTCCGAAGTATCCACTTCCTACTGAATAATATGGCTTCTGGCTAAACCCTGTGCAGTACCAATCATTAAGGCATTTAACGGTTGCCTTAGTAGTTATGAAAGTTAATGAATCATCAATGCGCCTATCTGGTTTAATGAAATTAAGATACACTAAATTCCAAAAAACCAACAGTAGTAAGGCTCTTTTTATAAATCGCTTTACTACTATTGGTGCTTGCTGCCATTCCATTTTACATCTAGCAAATAGTATAGCAGGTTTTAATAAATCACCCATTACTTTTCTATTCCTTCGTTCTTAGCTTTTCTGTTTTTACGAAGTTTGTTGATGCCATAACTAGCACCTGCGGCTACTAATAGGCTAATGCCTCCATCAATTGGCGCTCCTGCTCCACCACCACTACCGGGAGGATCTGCTAATACAACAGTTGCCGATAATAACATACCGCCCATCATTAAGGCTGATTGTAATAATTGCTTTTTCATTGCTCTTCTATTTTAATTGATAATTGTTAATTATTAATTGTTAATTATTAGTGGTTAGAGTATTAATCATAACTAACCACTAACAACTAACCACTAATGTCTAAAATCTAATAATAAATCCTACCGTACTCACCTTGCCATCTGTTGTTTGTACCCTTGCATGGTAAGTACCTTGCGCTAAGTTGCTTACTGATACAGTTGGGTTAGTAGCATCTTTTACAAATTGTGAAGCGACTGTTCTGCCAAGATTATCTACCACCGTTATCTGTGCAATGTGGTTACCATTGATGGTGATAATCGATTTTGCTGGATTAGGGTAAACTGACAATTTACCATTGGCCATTGATGCTGCTTCGCTAAATACCAAGCTATACCTGCCCTCTGTTTCTGTACCTGTTGTGGTGATGCTTACTGTTGGGTTCAATTGCAAATCGGTAAATGTACCTGTTAGTTTGTCCTTCAGATACACTGGTAAGCTGATGTTGCCAACCTCTACCTTCAACGTGTAGTTTCCTGCTTTTGGTGTAGTAACCACTATTGGCAACTCTGTTTTGCTATCAATGCTAGCAACGGTAGCTATGGCTGCATTTAAGCCTTTACTTCTAAAAGCTACTGTTGGGTTAGTTGCACCCATTGGCTGAATCATCTTTCTAGAAGAACTTTCATTTACAGTTTGGTAAGCTACCGCTTCATCTTCTTCATTTGCTATTGGGTCTATCACCTTTAAACTAATCTTTTGTACAGGTTGCTGTACACCAAATATTTGTGGTGACAGGTAGTTATATTTTCGAACGGTATTATCGAACGTTACGGTACCACTCTGTTTTACATATACAAAGAAACCAAGGCTAGAGTTAATAATGTCGCCTGCACCATTAGTACCTACCGTACCATTGTAGGCTACCCAACTACCATTTTTACCACCAGATGTCTTCCATAAATAACAAGATGCATCAGCAAACAAACCTGGGTTTAAAGATTTTAAGGCACTCCAGCTTATTGGGCTCGGGTAAGGATTGCCTATAAAGTTCCAACCACGTGGTGCATTGCTACCCGATGTTTTAGTAACAGGTAAGGTAATGGCACCATTATTTGGCGTACCAAATGAAGTTATTGTTGGCAAGGTTGTTAACCATGCCGTGTATCCTTTACCAAGTAAAAGTATGTTTGCCAACCCTGTGTAATTATAAAAGCTGGAATCTAAAACTGACGTTTTATTATTCACCTCGTCATATTTTTGAAGTGTACCCCATTTAGATGTCCATGCACCCACGCCATCCGGACCCGTAATAGGGAACGACGCTGCCCAAGAAGAAACGGTAGCATCGGATACAGGAGTACTGTAATGATGGTAACCTGCCCTACCACCTGTATAGTGCTGAACAGCTACTTTACCAGTAAGGCTACCGCCATTTTCTTGTATTAAAGCGCTACCGGTAGCGGTTGATACTAGGGTTACCTTATTGGAAGTTGTTAGGGTACCACTTGTCTTTTTAAGAACAGCAGTAACTCTTATTTTATCAGCTGCACTAGTACCCACACTGTAATCTCCGTTCACTTCTAGGTTACGGAAAGTAGTGTTACCTGTTATTGTTCCAGAACCATTCAAGACTACATTGCTATTGATACCGCTATTAATTGAACCACTATCAACCAAATTGCCGTACACATTCAGTGTTGCATTATTAGTAAGCGTTGCACCCACTGCAATTGTAATGTTACGAACCAAAGCAGAACCACTGCCTATCGTAGGGTTATTAGTTGTAACTGAAATCGTGGCATCATCAGTAATTGTAGGAATACCGATAGTCCAGTTGCCAGAATTAAACCAATCTGTTGAAACATTACCTGTCCAAGTGTTGGTACAGGTATTTAAAGTTAATACCAATGTGGTCAGACTATCGCATCCTGCTACATTCAAACTATCAAAGGTATAACGACCACTTGCGGTATATGTAGTGCCATGCCAAATGTAGCTACCACAAGCTGTTACATTTATAGTTGCAGTGGTAGGTTGCGTAATCGTTAAGTTTAAGGTAGTCAGACTATCACAACCTGCTGCATTTAGTGTATCGAAAGTGTAAACACCGCTGGTGGTATAGTTAATGAAATTTGAACCACCTACATCTATCCCACCGATAATGATTACATCTGAAGGAATAAAAATACTTTGACCATGCCAGCTATAACTACCACAAGCAGTTACATTTAAGATTGCAGAGGTAGGTTGCTTAATAATCAAATTCAAAGTAGTTAAACTATCACAACCTGCTTTATTCAAACTATCAAAGGTATACGCACCACTTGCTGTATAGTTACTACCATGCCAGCTATAACTACCACATGCAGTTACTGTTGTATCCATACGGCTAGCATGCAAGACCGTAATCGTACTGCTTTTTGCAGCTAAAATTTGTACAGGAATAGACTTATCAATTGTGGTACCATCCCCTAGTTGGCCATAATTATTCCTTCCCCAGGTCCAGAGACTGCCATCCGTTTTCGTTGCGATGGTATTAAATGGACCAGCAGCAAACGAAGACCAATTTGTAGCATTCCCCAATTGTACAGGGATATTCTTATCAGTAGTAGTGCCATCCCCCAATTGACCATATAAATTACTTCCCCATGCCCACAGACTGCCATCTGTTTGCTTAGCGATGGTTTGATTTCCACCAGAAGCTATCGACGACCAATTTGTAGAACTCCCAACTTGTATCGGACTTGTCCTACTCGTGATGCTACCATCTCCTAATTGACCAGATACATTATTCCCCCATGCCCACAGACTGCCATCTGATTGCATAGTGGTGGAAGTAGCCCCTTTGGCAGCTATCGACGACCAATTAATAGAACTCCCTATTTGTGTCGGGCTTGTTCTGCTCGTGGAACTACCATCTCCTAATTGACCAGATCCATTATACCCCCATGCCCACAGACTGCCATTTGCTTGCGTAGCAATAGTATGATTATTACCAGCAGCTATCGACGACCAACTAGTACCATTCCCTATTTGTTTTGGCGTATATCTGTTGGTGGTGCTACCATCACCTAGCTGACCAAAATTATTCCTTCCCCAGGCCCACAGACTGCCATCTGTTTGTGTAGCTATGGTGTGATAATAACCAGCGGCTATCGACGACCAGTTCATAGAACTACCAATTTGAACAGGGCTATTCCTATTATAATTGCGACCATCTCCTAGTTGACCATACGCATTCCATCCCCAAGCCCAGAGACTGCCATCTGTTTGTGTAGCTATAGTGTGATAAATACCTGCGGCTATCGACGACCAATTTGTAGCATTACCTATTTGCACAGGGCTATTCTTATCAGTGGTTGTACCATCCCCTATTTGACCATATACATTAGAACCCCATGCCCACAGACTGCCATCTGCCTTAATGCCTACCGTGTGGTATGGGCCTGCACTAATCATTTTCCAATCCTGCAAAGCCTTACAGCCATTGGCATCGGTAACACTAGTAAGGGTGTAGGTGGTAGTGCTTGCAGGGCTAACCGCAATGCTGCTGCCACTGGTATAATTGGTAACGGTGCCACCTGAATAAACCACCGTAAATGGCGATACCCCACCATAAATGTCTACCTTAATGTTGGCTGTTGAATTTGCACAGATGGTGGCATCTCCCGATGTTAGCGTGGCTGCATAAGTATCATTCAATTTCAGCACATAGTAAACCGAACTATCGCAACCAGCAGCATTTGTCATACCCGTTTTAATTTGGGTACCCGCTCCAACAAAGGTCAATCCATCCCAGCTATACGGTAAGGCACTAGCACAGATTGTCCTTGTCTGAATGGAAGCAGAAGGGATATTTACTTTTACGGTAGTGGTACCAGAGATGGCACATCCTTCAGCACCTTTTACATAAAAAGAAGTGGTAGCAGAAGGTGTAATAGTTATCGGATCTGCATTACTTGGTGCAGGAGTGCTATTAGTATTATATATACCATAATAATTACCCGTACTATTTTCTAATGTTTGTCGGTCGCTGCCAGACAATACAGCAGCATAGATAATCAAATCGGTAAAATATCCATCAGAAGCCTCCCCGGTAAATGCACCTCCAGCACCACCCATCGAAATACCATTTGGACCTGTTGTACCCCCCGTTCCTGCTCCTAAAACGTTTCCATTTTCATACACATTTGAAGTCTGCCCAGCACCAGGAATGGTAGCTGAATAAACTGATGGCGTATTATCGGCAGGAATTGTTGCATTTGCCACCCAACCTTCAAAATAAGCCGAGCTCTTATAGCCAGCCCACCAGCCTAATAGCCAGTTGTTGTTAATACTGGTCAACATCCTTTTCTTAGTTCCAGTTGTTTGTCCTCCATACACAACCGTTACCGGCGCAGGAAAATTGGTAGCATTTGCAATACTCTGGTTAAGTGCAGCTACTTCTTTTATTACTGCTTTACCATTCATTCCATTCATCAACAGGGTGGGTTGTAGGGCAGTAGTTGTCTGTTCCAGGTTTTTACCTTTCCCCGACTGATCGTATAGCTTAGTAATATAGCCGGTAGCATTCCCTAAGAATGTATTGATGGAAGCAACATCTAAATCGGTGCCTACAAAACCAAAGTCCTGTTCTACATTATCAGCCGATCTTCTTAATCTTACTGCATTCCCACTATAAGTAGAACTCAATTTTCTTAACCCTACAGCCAAAGATGGAGGGGCTGTTACTTTATCTAAAGGAAGTAGTCCCCCATACAAGGTAGCAACAGTTCCCCCCCCTATAGTATAATACCATTGGTAATTATTAGAGCTGCTTGCTGTTAAGGTAACGGAGCCCCCTTTGCAAATATTTACGGTATCCGAAGGACTAATGGTTACAGGAACAGTTGATGCAGGTAAAATTGTCAAATTCAACGTAATCAAACTATCACATCCCGCTTTATTCAAACTATCAAAAGCATAAGTTCCACTTACTGTATAATTGGCACCATGCCAATTATAACTACCACAGGCTGAAGTGGTTACAGTAGCTGTAGTAGGAAGTTTAACAATTACCCTGGTTGCTTCAGAAAAGCCACATCCACCAGCCCCTTTTACATAATAGACTGTATTAACAGCAGGTGATACCGAAATTACATTCGCATTAGTAGCCAATAATCCATTACTAGGTAAAATACCATAATAAAAAACTGTACTATTTTCTAAAGTCTGACGGTCTGAAGTGGACAATACAGAATTATAGATAAATAAATCCGTAAAATAACCATCAGAAGCCTCCCCGGTAAATGCACCTCCAGCACCACCCATCGAAATGCCATTTGGCCCTGTTGTGCCCCCTGTTCCTGCTCCTATGTTGTTTCCATTTTCATAAACAGTTGAAGCCTGTCCAGCTCCAGGGATAGTAGCCGAATAAACTAATGGCCTATTATCGGCAGCTATAGTACCATTAGCCACCCAACCTTCAAAATAAGCTTCACTTTTATAGCCACCCCACCAGCCCAGCAGCCAGTTATTATCCTTACCAGTCAACATTCTTTGCCTTGTACCACCCGTTTGCTGTCCTCCATAGACGACAGTTACCGGCGCAGGGAAATTGGTCGCATTTGCAATACTTTGTGTTAGCGCCGCTTCTGCTTTTATTACTGGCTTCCCATTCATTCCATTCATCAAAAGGGTGGGTTGCATTGCAGTAGTTGTCTGAACTAAGTTTCTACCATTCCCCGACTGATCGTATAGGGTGGTAATATAACCAGTAGCACTCCCTAAGAAAGCATTGATAGATACAACATCTAAATCGGCACCCACAAAACCAAAATTTTGCTCTAGATTATCAATCGATCTTCTTATTCTTATCGCATACCCATTGTAGGTAGAACTCAATTTTCTTAAACCAACAGCCAAAGAGGGAGCGACTGCTACCCGATCTAAAGGATCTGTTTCAGCAGCGTACCATTGGTAAGTACTAGAGCCACTTGCCGTTAATGTAACGGAACCTCCCTTGCAAATAGTTACAGAATCCACAGGATTAATAGTTAAAGTTGCTGAACTTAGTTGATTGATGGTTAAATTCAATGTTGTTAAGCTATCACAACCCGCAGCATTCAAGCTATCAAAAGTATATGCTCCACTTTCCGTGTAAGTAGTACCATGCCAGTTATAGCTTCCACAAGCTGTTTCATAAATAGTTGCCGTAGTAGGTTGATTGATGGTTAAATTGATAACGGTCTGTTCTAAAATGGAAGCACCTCCTACCGGCACTACATTTATAACCGCAATTGCATTGGAAGGGTCGTTATTAAAATTCACTGCCACACACCTTACTTGCAAAGAACCTGCCTGCGTAAGATAATAAATACCCGGAACAGTGGGTGCAGTAAAAGATAGGGAGGTATAATTTCTTGAATACCCATTATAAATGGTGTTTTCACATTGTATGGTATTACCCGTATTTCCTATGCCAATGTATGATTGTACCATGCATGACGGACAATAAGAATAATTAGTTGAAACAGAAAGATTATACGATAAGCTAACAGTAGCACCCGCAGTTACTACCGCTGCATTGGAACCTCCATTGATAGAAATACCCGTGTAAGTAATCATCCGCTCAGCTACGTTTGTGGTAATAGTAGAAGGCATGGAAGGAGCTGTATTATTGGTGTAAATATACGTACCACTTTTAGAGAAGCTAATGCCATTCCAGGCATAACTTCCACAGGCTGTTTGGTTAATGGTAGTCATTGTTGACTGATTGATAGTCAAATTCAAAGTAGTTAAACTATCACATCCTGCTTTATTCAAACTATCAAAAGTATAGGTTCCACTTGCCGTATAAGTTGTGCCATGCCAGCTATAACTACCATAAGTTGCAACATTTACAGTGGCAGTAGTTGGTTGAATAATAACTAGGTTCAAAGTAGTTAAACTATCGCATCCTGCTTTACTTAAGGTATCAAACGTATGCATTCCACTTGCAGTATAAGTGGCACCATGCCAGGTATAACTAGCACAAGTTGTTACATTTACAGTGGCAGGTGACGGATGAGCACAGGCAATAGCAATATTTACAATAGCCGTTTTATTACCTGCACAATTGCTTGCAGTAACCGTATAATCTGTTGCAACAGCACCTGTTGTTGGCGTACCGCTTATCTCTCCTGAAGCACTGTTTATACTTAGGCCACTAGGCAACGA
>CANCVE010000108.1 GCA_947381435.1 Chitinophagaceae bacterium | reverse complement strand
TACGTTATCCACAAATCCACATCATTCTCAAAGAAAAAAGAAGCAAAAAAGAAACTATAGTAGTAATAGTATTTTTATTGATAAATCAATAAAACAAAACTAAAGGAAGGCGGGAAGATATGTTTAAACTGTCTGCGCTTCGACAGGCTGCTAATGACAAGTTTGTAAATATTTGAAATTCAATAGTGATAATTTAACCCATTTGCCCTTCGACAGGCTGCTAATGACAAGTTTGGAAATGGTTGAAAATCAATAGTGATAATTTAAGATGTTTGCCCTTCGACAGGCTCAGGGTGACAACCTCGTGATATTCGAAATGAACTATTTGTCATCTTCAACAAACTTGAGAACCTCTAATTAAGCCTCAGGGTGACAATCAGGTTGATTTTAGAAGTGAAAATATTGTCATTTTCAACAGACTTGAGAACCTCTAATTAATGCCTCAGGGTGACATTCATCGTGATATTCGAAATGAGCTTTTTGTCATTTACAACAAACTTGAGAATTACTAATTAATGCCTCAGCGTGACAACCGTCTTGAATTTCGATGTGATTGGTCAAGTCATTCACATTTTTTTCAGGCGCCAGATGAGACATTCGAAATGACGAGAATATTATGGAGAAGAGATAAGCGAATTACCAAATAGCGGATAGTCATTAAACATTATTTAATGATGAATTTATAGCCAATGGAAAGTGCAATAGGTAATGGTTGTGTTATGTTGGCTCCTTGTTTCTTTAGCAGGTCTATTTGTTTTTGAAATGATTGTGGCCTGATAGGTACTATCACTTCAAACGACCAATATCCCATGTTGTATTCATAGCGTTTCTTGTCGAGCCCAAATCCAAAGGAGGGGCCATAGAAAATTTCTTCGTAAATAGTGTTCGAGGAAGAGAACCCACCCGAGGCAGATGATGTTACTTTTATTACACCATTATAGCCATACATGGCTGTAACAAAAGGGATTACCCTGCTTTTAGATTCTTCTTTCAGGAAGCGATACTTTATTCCTGCATTAACCCCCACACCTACTATATTATAACCTAGACCTACAAAGCCACCTAGTTTCTCATCCTTATATGCCAACAGGTTTACACCCAATCCTCCGTAATCTAGCCCAGCCCCAACTCCAGCTGAAAACATATCATAGTCTTTAAATTGGTCGGAAGTTTTACTTTGGGCATTACAGTTAATAGTAATGATAAATAATAATGCAAAAAGTAGCAAAGGGATTGTCGTTTTCATTGTAAATGTTCATTTAGAAGTTATTACAAATATGCAATTATTTCTTCTATAAATAAGTATTTTTTTGGCTAAGTCCATTCCCCCTACTCATTGAAGAACTTAATTGTCTTGGCAACAACTATTTTAGTGGCATCTGGCAAATCATGAGAAATCCATGGATGACTTCTTCCAAATACATGATCAGTTTCTAGCGTAAAAAGTGTTGAACTAGGTAGGCTTTCATGAAGCATAAATGCATTTTCCAACGTTACGGCAGTATCATTTGTACCCTGACATATTAATACAGGAATAGTAAGCGTAGAGATTTTGTGGGGAATATTATATTCCTTTTCATTGTGTAGATAATCTTGGTATAACTGATAATATAAGGGTAATTCTTGTTTAGTTCGTCCATTGGGATAGAATTGAACGCCAGTTTCCTTCCATAATTCAAGTTTGTCGGCATCCCATTTACCCCAAGGAGTTTTGCATTGTGCTATGGAAGCCCAAGTAGCTAATTTATTAATTCTGTTGTCCTTTGCAGAATGCAAAATACTCATTCCACCACCCATACTATGCCCTATCAAATAAATTTTATCCTTAGCATTATCCTTCAAATAGCTGTTGTTGGCATCGACTATCCAATTGGTAATTATTGACAAATCTTCCAATTCTTTTGAATAGTTATTATTGCCGAAGGCTTCCAAATCAACAAAGTCTTCTGGATATTCGGGCGAAGTGCCATTGTGCGAGAAATTAAATTTGATAAACACGAAGCCCTCTTCTACAAACCTATTAGCAATCAAATCGAAGTTTCCCCAATCTTTAAAACCACAAAAGCCATGTGCATAAAGGAGTATCGGACAATTATGAGATGATTCTGGCAGAAATACATCAATCAACATAGGTTTATCTGCTGCACCATTAACAACTATATTCTTTGTGGATGTCATTAAGTATTTGTTTGGCGTAAAAGTAAGGCATCCTCTACATTCATATTTTTCGGAAAGCACTGTGGGTGCATAAAAGATTTTCGCTTTTAAGACGCATTGATATGCGTCTCTACTTTCGCAACATAATTTATAAAGTGAAAAACTTTTATGCGCCCAGTACTGTTTGCAAAAGGATGAGCCAACACATTAAACCCCTAAAAGCATTCATGCAGACAGTTATTTGCAATCTAGTAATTATATAAACTATACACATGATTCTGAAATACTTGCTGGCATAGGTATGGCTAGTTTTGCATCTTCGCTTTTAAAACAAAAAATATGATTTTTAAATTTTTGATGACATTTTTAGTAGCTAGCGTTTGTGTGCTAACAAAGCCACAAGCACAGATTAGCTTTAGATTTAATTTTGGCATGCAACCCATTTGGGGGCCAGTAGGATATGACAAAGTTGATTATTATTATTTACCAGACATTGAGACCTATTACAATTTATCTGAAAAAAAATATACCTATCAATTGAATGGCAAGTGGATAACATCGTTCTCATTACCACCAAACCATCAGGATTATGATTTATATGCAGGCCATAAGGTGGTAATGAATGGAGCAAGACCATACGATCATGATGCTATAAACCGTGAACGTTATGCACGCTTTAAAAACAAACACGATCAGCATGTGATAAGGGACAGTAAAGACAGCCGTTATTATGAAAATAAAGAACACCCAAGGCATAGCGAATGGAAAGAAAATGGACATGACAACAGGGATAAAAATAAGCATGGCGGCAAGGAAGAAGGGTATGGAGATAACAAAGGTGATAAACAAGGAAAAGGAAGGGACTAATGGTGTGTGACAGGTTAACAAATTAGTTTTTAAGATTAATTTATACCACTGATTATACCACTGAATAAATGATTGAAATAATAAAAATGATTGATGCCAATGATTTCAAAGGATTTAAGACATTCATTTATCGCAAACCAATTTCTGTTGAGTATAAAAAGTATAAAATAGGTAGGTTTCTTTGTTAGTAAAAAGCCCTCTCGATTCTTCGAGGGGGCTATTTTATTTTGTTTAATCATTTGTTAGTCCTGTAAAACTCAATTATTAAAGCCGCCAAACTTGCAACTATTGACTAGAAATATTATTACTAATGATTGTTGAATTTTTATCAATTATATTTGACAGACTCGGGCTATAAGGCTACATTAGCCACCAAATAGTTTTAGACTTCAAGTAACTTTATATGAAACAACTATCTACCATATTATTTGTTCTCTGCTCGCTTACATTACTTTCCTTGAATATAAAAGCTCAAACAAATAAACAAGATAGCCTCGCATTGGTGGACTTATACAATAGCACAGGCGGACCAAATTGGACAAAACATACCAATTGGTTAACGACAACACCTTTAAGTACTTGGTATGGTGTAACCTTAGATGCAAATAGTAGGGTATATAAAATTGTTTTATCGAAAAATAACCTGAGTGGCACATTACCGTCTTCATTGGAGAAATTAACAAGTCTTACTTATTTGGATTGTAAAACTAATGCACTAGTTGGGAGCATTCCATATAGTTTTGGCAATCTTAGTAATCTACAAACCCTATACCTGACGGCGAACAAGCTAAATAGTTCTATTCCTACCACCATCTGGAATCTCAAAAATTTAATTAACCTTGATCTTTCCAGCAATCAATTAATTGGTTCAATCCCATCCTCAATAGTCAATCTTACCAATATACAGACCCTATATTTAAACAACAACTTGCTAACCGATTCCATTCCATCATCAATTGGTAATTTAACAACACTTCAACGGCTTGCATTGGATAATAATAATTTGAGTGGAAATATACCTTCCTCTTTTGCCAACCTAACAAACCTAATTGGACTGTGGTTAGAAAGCAACAACCTGACAGGTACTATTACCGATATATTTAGTAACCTTACAAATCTCAAATACCTTAATCTATCCTCAAATCTATTTACTGGCGGGATTCCTGCTTCGGTTGGTAACTTAACCGCTTTATCCTATTTAGCACTTGCAAACAATAAACTAAGTGGCACTATACCGGACTTTATTGGTAATTTAACCAACCTTCAATCTTTTTATATTTCGTATAATCAATTTACTGGAAGTATACCTGGAACAATAGGGAATTTGATAGATATGCAATATTTGTATCTTGATAATAATCAATTAAGTGGTAATATACCCATTTCTATTGGCAACCTAACTAGGCTTATTTTCTTTTTTCTAAATGGTAATAAATTAACTGGCGCAATACCTGAAACAATTGGCAATTCAACAACAATGATTACATTGGATGTTAGTCAAAATAAGTTAACAGGCAATATACCCGCATTTATTGGGAATATAACTACCTTGAAATTTTTGTATTTGGATAATAATAAGCTTACGGGGAGTATCCCATCTACTTTTAAGAATCTCACCAAACTACAAACACTTAATCTACAAAATAACCTATTGGATGGCAGCATTCCGTCATTGGCAACGTTGACTAATTTACTTAGAATTAATGTCTCACAAAACAAATTTACATTTGATGGAATGGAACTAATTGCCAATCCTAGCTTTGCAGATAGTTCTAGAATTTATTCTCCTCAAGCTATTATTCCAATTGTCCAGAATGGAAATATACTCTCCGTTTCTGTGGGTGGAACAGCTGCTAATAATGTTTATAAATGGTATCAGGATGGAAGTTTGGTAGCTACTAAAACTGGGGATAGTACCTACACCATCAAAAGCGATGCACAATATAATGTGGTTGTTACCAATGCTATTGCCACAAGCCTTACGCTCTATAGCAACACCATAACTATTACCAATTTACCCATTAAATCTATTGCTCTAAGCGCTAAAGAAATCAATGGTCTGGTACAACTTCAATGGCAAACTATGGGCGAACTAAACACCACCTCGTTTACTATTCAGCATAGTACCGATGGCAAAACCTTTGACGACATCAACACAAGAGCCGCTGTAGGAATAGGAAATAATATTTATGATTTGATAGATCAATCTCCTGCTTTGGGCATTAACTATTACCGCATAAAGTCAATTGATAAGTTAGGAAGTATCAGCTTTAGCATGACTGTCAGTTTACGGTTTACAGTGAACAGTAAACAGTTATCAGTTTTTCCGAATCCAAGTATAGATAAGATAACAATTAATGGCAATCATATTATTTCTGTTATTATCCGCAATAGTACTGGCAAAATAGTATCTAATTCACAGTTTAATGATGCTTTAAATCCATCAATAACAGTAAGTAGATTTGCTGCTGGCACTTATTTTCTTCATATTAAAACAAGAATGGGAGAAGAGAAAGTACTTTCTTTTGTGAAGCAATAAGAGCTACAGCAGTCTTTTTATAATATCGTCTAAAACTCAAACACATGATTTGCTTTAAGAATTCCATAATAAAGGCAACTGTCTTAATTGTATTCTTATTGGCACAACAAATAAATATTGCTCAATTACCAAATACAAACCTTACTTATCAATACGGTATCAAACCGAGCAATTGTTCTCAAACAGAAATGAATGCGACTTTGTGCAGTTTCTATCAGAAGTGGAGACGATATTTAATTAGAGACAATAATTCGAACAGACTATTTGTAAAGTTTGTTGAAGACCAAAAGAGTGGCAGAAAATGGACTTCGGAGGGACATGGTTATGGTATGATTATTACCGTATTGATGTCTGAACAAATTCCCTCTGCACATGCTACTTATGATAGCCTTTGCCGGTTTTATCTGGCGCACCTTAGTCATTTCTCATCAGATTTGGATGATGCAACAAATAAAGTCATTCCGAATAAATATCCTTATCTAATGATTGATGCAAGCAATAGTTCGGACGGAGGTTCGGCTACTGATGGGGATATGGATATTGCTTATTCTCTAATTTGTGCAAGTGCCAAATGGGGAAATAACGGCGCATTACCCTACACTACTATGGCTAATAACTTACTATCGGCAATTAAAGATCAAGAAATAAATTCTAAAACTAAAACAGTTCTATTGGGCAATACCAGCAAGAATGAACGCAACAAAAAAGGATATAATGGTTATAATGATATGCGAGCTTCCGATTTCATACCATCACATCTGCATTTATTTAAGGCCTTTGATGTTAATTATAGTTGGGAAGAAGTTATAAACGCCTGTTATTCCACCATTGAGTTTATGCAGCATAAATATTCTCCCAATGCAGGTTTGGTACCAGACTTTATTCGTGATGTTCAAAAGCCTGTTCCGATGGATAAGCAAACTGCCATAAAAGCAGATTTGAGTGATGAAGATACTCCTTCATCCTTTGGTTATAATGCTTGTAGGGTTCCATGGCGAATCGCAACCGACTATCTTATTTATGGAGATGCACGCTCTAAACACATTGTCCAAAAGTTGAATTCCTTCATGAAAGAAAAGACAAAAAATAATCCTGATTTAATAGTAGAAGGATATAAACTGAACGGAAATGAGCTTAGGGACAAATCCAATTCGTTACTATTTGTGGCTCCGCTTGCAGTAGCCGCAATGGCAGAAGATGCCACACCGTCTAACCAAGAATGGTTGAATAAGTTATGGATGAATGTGACAAATCAACCAATGGAAGACAAATCTTACTTCAAAAGTTCTATTAAGATGATTAGTATGATTATCCTTTCAGGGAATTATAAAGTGCCCACTAGGTAGGATTACATTAATGCAATAATACTCTTGAAATCGTTGGTATCTGTATCATGTATTAACTGGATATTCATTAATTAATAAGTCCGCCAACATTGTATTACTTCACAATATTGGCGGACATTATTAAAAGGCTATTTATATTTTTACCAAATTACTCCGTCGCTTATTCAGCAGGAAAATCGGCCCCAACAGTTGTATCTGCCCAAGTATCAAAATCGTTTTTAAGTTGATCAAGTTTTAGTCTTGCATTCTTCAATGCCGCAGCTCCCAATAGTAACCTTAATGGTGGATTTTCGCTTTCTACTGCTTTAATAATAGCTTTTGCCGCACGCTCAGGATCGCCGGGCTGATTGCCACTGTATCCCCTGATGCTATTTTTATTTTGGTGTGCCGATGCTGCATAATCATCTATCACAATAGCACTATTCTTAGCCGAACGACCTGCCCAATCTGTGCGGAAACCACTAGGCGCTATGATGGTAACCTTAATACCTAAATGTGCAACTTCCTTGGCGAGAGACTCCGACAATCCATCCACCGCATACTTAGTTGCATTATAAAAGCCTACAGCGGGGAATGAAACCAATCCGCCAATAGAAGCCACATTTAGTATATGCCCACTCCTTTGCTTGCGCATTATAGGTAACACAGCTGTTGTTACATTTGCCAATCCGAACACATTTATCTCAAACATTTTGCGCACTTCTGCCTCTTCGCTTTCTTCGATAGCTCCAAAATAACCAATACCAGCATTATTTACCAATACATCTATTGTTCCAAAATGGGCTACTGCCGCTGCTACAGATGCAGCAATTTGGTCTGGCTTAGTAACATCAAGTTGTAGTGCCAATGCTGTTTCGGGATAGTTTGCAGTAATGTCTTCAACATCTTCTTTTTTTCTAGAAGTTACTACTGCCCTATATCCTTTTAATAAAACTTCTTTTGCTAGGTTTCTACCAAATCCGGTAGAGCATCCTGTTATAAACCATACTTTACTCATAATTAATTATTTAGCGGGCGAAAGTAGTGGATAGTACAGAATTAAGCATTACTAGTTCGGTTATAAAAAAGCAAATTGACTACTATAAAATGTGATAAACAGTTGTGCGGAGCTTTCATTGACATACAAAGCTTAATCATTGGTATGTGTGGAGCTTTCATTGGCATACAAAGTTTAATCAATGGTATGTGAGAAGCCTTCATTGGCATACAAAGTTTAATCATTGGTATGTGTGAAGCTTTCATTGGCATACAAAGCTTAATCATTGGTATGTGTGAAGCCTTCATTGGCATACAAAGCTTAATCATTGGTATGTGTTAAGCTTTCATTGGCATACAAAGCTTAATCAATGACCTTATGCGTATTTATTAACACACTATCAAAGTTTTTTTTATCTATCACATAGTCAAAAATTATGGGGCTAATGTTTCCAAGTTATATGACTTATGGAGAAGTAAAGGCTTAAACACATAGGATTCATAGGAACATAGATCACATAGGTTTTATTTCCGAGCGAATAAAGTAGTTTGTGTAAACAGGTAGTAATTAGTTTTAGGGGTCCATCGCCGAATGGAGCGTAACGGAATGAGGCGATGAACATATAAAAATCAATACTACCATCAACTTAATGCAGCCACTGTTTTATGTAGATTCTTGAAGAAGCGATAATTTAATAATCCTGCAGAAAAGGATAGCCCTACTACAAAGCCAATCCAGATACCAATAACCCCGAGGTGATACGGGAAAGCCAAATAATAGCCCACCGGAATACCAATGCCCCAATAGGCAATAGCCACAAGAATAGTAGGTTTTACCACATCTTTTACGCCACGGCACAGCCCTACTCCTATTGCTTGAGTAGAATCGGAAATCTGGAAAATAGCCGCATAAACCAATAACACCTGCGCTACCTGTGCCACTGTTTGGTTTTGGGTAAATATATAAGGAAGATAATGTCCGAATGCAATCATTAGTATCGCCGAAATAAAGCCATATACTAACCCTGTAATGGCGGTGCTTTTGCCAATTAATGCCAACTGGTTTGCCTCACCCTTACCATAAGCTTCGCTAATACGGATAGATCCTGCCATAGAAAACCCTAACGACGCCATAAAAGTAGTAGACGCACAGTTTAGCGCAATCTGGTGTGCAGCTTGAGGCACAGCACCCAACCATCCCACCATGATACCCGAAACCGAAAACGCACCAGCCTCCATGCAATATTGCAGGCTACTAGGCACACCAATACCTAACATTTCTTTGATGGTGGCTGATTTTATTTGCCACGCATCTTTGCGCAAACTGGTAAAAGGATGGAATACTTTGTGTTTGGCAATGACTACAATCATGGCAATGGCTAATAGGATTCGCGTAATAAGTGTGGCAACTCCTGCCCCACTAACGCCCATGGCGGGAAAGCCACAATGCCCAAAGATGAATAGCCAACAAAGCAGTGCATTTAGCGGAAGGGATATTAACGAAAGAACCATTGCCGTTTGGGTATATTGTAATCCGTCGGCAAAGTTCTTGGAGGCAGAGAACACCATCATTGGTATGAGCGAATACCCCATTATAATCAGATAACTTTTTGCATAAGCCACCACCGTTGGTTCTTGCCCCATTAACGGAAGGAAATAAGATAGCAAATGAACAATTATTGCCAACAATATGCCCACTAAAACACTGATGATCCAACCATTATATAGTACATGAGAAACCTTATGATGATTATCTTGTCCTTTTGCAATGGCAACCAAAGGCGTTACCGCCATAATGAGTCCAAGGCCGATTACAAATGGTATAGCAATTACATTTACCACCAACGATGCGGCAGCCAATTGTTTGTATCCCAAAAAACCAATCATGGCAGTATCTATCAACCCATAAGCCACCTGCGTAAGGTTGCCCAATATGAGCGGAATGGCAATGGCGAGTGTGACTTTGAAAGTAGGCTTCATTTTAGTGGTTAGTTGTTAGTGATTAGTGGTTAGTAAACAGTGAACAGTAATCAGTGAGCAGTGAAAAGTAATTTTAAAATCGTTAAGAGTCGCAACTATAATACTTAACCACTGATACCTAACCACTAACAACTAAAGTGCTGTGTATTTCCAAAATCTGGGGTATTAGCAATTCTTGTTCGTTGTTATTTAATAAAAAATCGCACAATTTCATCTTTATGGTTTGGTCTATTTGTTTATCCATTCTGGCAATAACTTCTTGCCTGGTGGCATTATCACGTTGCATTGCCCGATGAATACGAAGTGTATCCGGTGCTTGAACACCTACTACATAATCGAGATTATCTGCAGTACCCGCCTCGAACAGAAGCGCAGCTTCTTTTATACAGTATGGTGCATTTTGTTTTTCCATCCAATTATTCGCAGCTTTAATGGTAGCCGGGTGTGTAAGATTATTCAATACTTCTAGTTGATATTTATCTTTAAAAACAATATCGGCAATATATTTCCTGTTGAGTTTATTGCCCAAATATGATTCATCGCCAAAAGTCTTTTTTATCGAATCGATCAATGCTTCATCGTGCTCCATTATCCATTTAGCCGCCACATCGGCATCAAAAACAGGAATGCCTAACAGCCTGAATATTGCCGCCACAGTGCTTTTACCACTACCTATACCGCCTGTTAGTCCTACTTTAAGCATTTTACTTAGTCGAAAGTTGAGAGTTAAAAGTCGTGAGTCGATAGTAGAAAACGGGAATCGTAAGTTATTGAATTGAGTAGAAAGTATCAACATTAACTTACGACTAACTATCTTCTTTTATTTACGACTCTCGACTTAAAATTATCACTAAAACAAATATCCCAAACTACAGATGCAATTTGGGATATTTAATGGGTTAATTATCAGTTAGTTTAATTCATTAGTTTATTAATTGATTATCAAGTATCATACTTACGACTCTCGACTTATAACTAACGACTACTACCGACTACTTTGAAACAGTAACTGTAGCAGGTTTGTTTATTGCTACTGTCATTTCCATGCTTATAGCACTCTTTTCAATCTTTAAATAACTACCAGGGTTTACTTCAATTTGCAAAGTACCATCATCATTTACCCTAAAGATGGAAGCGTGTATACCTGCATTGGTTACAATCTTTGCTCCTTTTTGTAATTCGTCGATAAACTTCTTTTGTTCTTTAGCCTTTTGTGCCTGTGGTCTGATCATAAAGAACCAGAAAACGAGGATTATCCCCCCCATCAAAACCATTTGAATCATCCCGCCATTTTTTGGATCGCCAGCAGCGAGTAACATTACACTTTCAATTGTCATTATTGTTTGTTTTATTGTTTAACTAATTTTATTTTTTTTCTTTAGGCATCACCACCTTATCACCAGGAGCACCGTTAACTATGCCGGTAAATACCAAATATTTATAAGCGCCATTAGGGGTATTTGTGCTAACTATTATTGTTTTATGAATATCGCCACCACCATGAATCTTGTTGCTATCAAAGGCACCTGTAACCCATCCTTCTGCACCTGGCGCTATTGGTTCCTTGGTGTAATCTGCTACCGTGCAACCGCAACTTGGCTTAGCATCGGTAATAATTAATGGCTTGGTACCCGTGTTCTTACACCTAAACTTCACCTGAGCTTTTTCCCCCATGTTGATAGTACCGATAGAGAGCAGGGTATCTAACCACTGCACAGTTGTAAAGTTTGCAGTATCGGTTGCAGCCTTAGACTGTATTGCAGTCTTATCGCCATTCTTACAAGAGGTGGCTATAATTACCAAAAAGAGAGAAATAATAGCTAATGGAGTCTTCATTTTATACACTTTTAGATATTTATTAAAATATTATCTTCTTTGTTTAAAATCCACTTTATTCAGTTTGCCTTCCGCTTCTAGTTCTTTATGAATATTATCTAATATACCGTTTACGAAATGTCCGCTTTGCTCGGTACTGTATTCCTTTGCCAAATCAATGTATTCATTGATGGTTACTTTGGTAGGAATAGTTTCGAAATACAAGAACTCACAAACGCCCATTTGCATAAGCACCATATCAAGCGAAGCAATTCTTTCTACATCCCAGTTTTGAAGTTTGGGTTTGATGATATCCAAAAGATACTCCCGCTTTTCGTAAGTAGAAACTAGCAAATTCTTTGCGAAAGACCATTTATCGGGTGAGATAACTTCCTGAAAATTGTAGCCTACAGGCTTAGAAAGATAAGCATTGATTAATTGATCAATCATTTCACAATCATCATCCCAATTGTTGAATAACTCTTCAAGATGAGAGGTAAATACTTCATCGGGCAATAAAATATTGGTGAGAATGAATCTCAGTATTTCTTTCTCCTTGTTCTTATCCCTGCTTTGGGTATTGATGTACAACTGATATTCGTTACTTTCTACTAGCTTAAGGTATGCTCTTTTAAGGATAGCAGCATCCATCATCTTCTTTGGATTAAGGCGTTCAACTGCCTTAACAAACGATGCATCTTCTAATATCTGCCACAGTAACTGATTGCCCGAAAGTTTGGTATTCACATTTAGATCTTGTGCCGATGGCAAATGTTTACTTGCCTTATTTAACGCATCAGTCTCAGCGTATTTGGCTACTTCTGTTATAAAAAAGAGAAGGTAAACTAACAACTCACGTGTACTATCAAAACTCTTTTGAAGCTCTACAACTGAATTTTTCATATTGACTTCACCCTTAAAGGTATCCATCATATATAACAATTGCATCACTTTAACCCTAATATTCCGTCTGCTTATCATTCAAAAAAGAACTTTGATTATCCGGCGGCGAAGATAGGGGAAATGGAAACCCCTCGTTTATGAATAGTAATTTATAGTTTTAAATGTAGTTAAAAGGACTGTAGCGCAAGCTGTTTATAGATCAATCGGATATAGTGTATGAAACATGCTATCGATAATTGAGGGGATTCATTATTTTGATAAATCGATTCATTCTTTTAATAGATCGATTCATGTTTTTGATAGATCGATTCAGGTTTTTAGTGAATGGCTTCATGTTTTGGATGGATAATTCATTTTTTTGATGTATCGATTCATTATTTCAGTGGATCGATTCACTGATTTAATGAATCGATTCATGTTTTTAATGGATTGTTCATTAATTTGATGAATCGATTCATTGTTTTAATGGATCGATTCATGTTTTTAGTGGTTCTCTTCATGATTTCAGCGGATCGATTCATGTTTTAGATAGATCGATTCATTGTTTTGAATGATCTATTCATCTTTTTGATAGATCGATTGATGTTTTAGATAGATCGATTCATGTTTTAGATGAATCGATTCATTGTTTTAGTGGATCGCTTCATTGATTTAATGAATCGATTCATTCATTTAGTGAATCAGGCGGGCCTTAATTAAATGGCAATAATTCAGTATTTGTATATTAATAATCTACATTTCCCATTATGTTCACTTATTTTTACGGCTTACATTTTTCCATTATTTTTTAAATCAACTTGCTAAATACTTATTTCATGAACCAAGCAGTGCATAATAAATCAGTGTCCTTTATATGGTCTATAGCCGACGATTGTTTGCGGGATGTGTATGTGAGAGGAAAATACCGCAATGTAATTTTTACCTATGGTGGTCTTACGCCGTTTGGATGCCTTGCTGGAACCTACTAAGGCAGCCGTTTTAGAAGAATTGGTGTTTCAGAGGGATGAAGCAAAATTTACCGAGTGGGACGAAAACGGTCTCCGACAAGCGAGTGGTTATGTGTTTTACAATACAAGCGAATGGACATTGCAACGGCTGCATGATACCGCTACCAATAATCAGCAGATTCTGCAAGCTAATTTTGAAGACTATCTCAATGGCTTTAGCACAAACGTAAAGGAGATTATCGAAAAATTCAAACTCAAGAGTCAGGTACGGCACATGGCATCGAAGGATGTGTTGCTGAATGTATTGGAGAAATTTACCTCCCCCTATATCAACCTGACCCCTTTTGAGAAGAATGACCCCGATGGACGAAAATTGGCGCCCTCAACCAATCTGGGGATTGGGTATGTGTTTGAGGAATTGATACGCAAATTTAATGAGGACAATAACGAGGAGGCGGGCGAACACTTTACGCCCCGTGAGGTGATAGACCTGATGACCCACATTATTTTTGAACCTGTAAAGGACAAGTTGCCCCCTGTAATGACCATTTATGACCCTGCCTGTGGTAGTGGTGGGATGCTGACCGAATTGCAAAATTTTGTGAAGGACGAGGAAGGCGAAATTAGGGCAAAGGGCGATGTGTATCTGTATGGCAAGGAAATAAACGATGAAACCTACGCTATCTGCAAAAGTGATATGATGATTAAGGGCAATGACCCCGAAAATATCCGTGTGGGTTCTACGTTGAGTACGGATGAATTTGCTGGCACCCGTTTCGATTTTATGTTGTCCAATCCCCCTTATGGAAAGTCGTGGGCGAGTGAACAGAAGTATATCAAGGATGGGAAGGATATTATAGATTCCCGTTTTCAGATAAAGCTCAAAAACTATTGGGGCATCGAAGAAGATGCCGATGCCACGCCCCGTTCTTCGGATGGGCAGCTGTTGTTTTTGATGGAGATGGTGAATAAGATTAAGCCTCTGTCGCAGAGTCCTTTAGGGTCGAGGATTGCCTCGGTACACAATGGAAGCAGCCTTTTTACGGGCGATGCGGGTGGTGGCGAGAGCAATATCCGTCGTTATATCATTGAGAATGATTGGTTGGAGGCGATTGTTCAAATGCCGAATAACCTGTTTTACAATACGGGCATCACTACCTATATCTGGATATTGAGCAATAACAAGGCGGCAAACCGAAAGGGCAAGGTGCAATTGATAGATGCAGGTTCGTTGT
>CANCVE010000107.1 GCA_947381435.1 Chitinophagaceae bacterium | reverse complement strand
CATAGCAGGATTGGATGAATTCTCCACTATTTATAAAGGATGGACCTTGAAAAAGATGATAACGCAAACATAAAACACGTTATCAAACTGGAACTTGAAAGATGTGTGTACACGGTAGCTCTTGAGGGGTGGCCAAAGGCCGGGGTGGTTTAAAACATAGCAGAAAAACACCACCTCTACCCTATCACCCCCTTCTCCCCTCCCCCCAATTTCTCTCCTTTCATCCCAAAATTGTTTTCTTCCGGCAAATTCCTTGATTTCGCTTCCCCTTTTTACTAGCTGGCGAAAGGATTTATATACCTGATTCTCAATTTGGGGGCTTACTTTCCCTAGGTTTTATCAATCATTTGTTTTAGCCAATTCATTATTTTCTTTTTGCTGTTTTACTGTTTTCAAATTTTGTTCATGGTACTCCGAATTTTTAAAAAGAACGCGTTGTTAACATGTTTTTTCGGGGTGTTAACAGGTTTTTTCGGAGTGTTAACGTGTTTTATTGGGGTCTTAACTTGTTTTATTGGGCTCTTAACAGGTTCATTCGGGCTGTTAACAGGTAATATCGGGTTGTAAAAGCATTAACTCGTGTTGTTAACCTAAAAAACCAGATAATAATAGATAAACTACCCAAAAAGTAGTTGTAAAAACAACCATTAAAGGAGCATTAATAGACTTCAATGCTCGAAAAATAGAGGGTACAAAACAGGCTTTACAAAATGAAATTAAATATTTGAAAAAGAATAAATTAAATTTTAAAAATACTTTTATTTTATTTAATAAAAAAGAAGAAATTAACGTTGAATAACCATTTAAAGGACGTAATCTTGTATCAATAAAAAGCCAATCACCATTTAAACATAGTTTTATGTCTAGAAGACCGATGATACCGTTACATTTTGCTTGCAATTATGACTACCTAAAGCTAAAAGGAATAGAAAAAATTGCCTTTCTACTTCGTGATCAGGCCGAACTGGAAGATCGCGGAATCACCTTGGCAAAAATTGAAGAACTAGAAGCCTTAAGATTGGCATTTAATGATATTCCGAGCAACGTAACCGAAGTACACGACTCCTCCAAAGGCTTTAACGACAGAGATAGTAAGGCAAACGAACTACGTATTGCCTTCCGGGATGTGTTAGGAATTGCTAAAAATACATTCGGAATAAAATCGAGCATCTACAAGAGCTTTGGCATTAAGGAGCTAAGTGCCCTGACGCCTAATAAATTATATAATAAAACCGGCAATGTAGTTTTTAGGGGTACTAAAAACATGGCAGCAATGGGCCCCAAGGGTTTAAAACCCATTATGCTTACCAACATTACTACCCTCAGTGAAGAATTGTTGGTATTGATAGCCGCCACACCTATTTTGGTGAGTAGTGCCACCCTTTTAACGGGTACAAGAAGAGAAACAGCCAATGCTTTTTTCGACATGCTGAGGGATATGTGCGAAACAGCAAAAAACTATTATTACGAAAGGAACAGAACTAAATATAACGACTATGTGGTGTATGATATAGCGGCAAAATTGGTGGACAGAAGAGGAAAACTAGTGGCACATTCGTTCAAAGCACCCAAAACAAAGGGCGTAAAGGATACCACAAGGTTTAGAATAAGAACCACAATGGGCAAGAGTCTGCAATACTATTTCAGCCTGCTAAAAGGTGATGCGCCGCCGGCAGATGCATTGACCGTTTTGCCGAATCCAAACATTTTTGTAAAGAAAACTGCCGCCCAGTTAGGCTACAATGCTACCACGGGCATGATACAATTGAATGTTTATAATCCAAATGAAGAAACCTGCGCATTCTTTATTAAAATGGGGTAAACGAGGGAGAGGGATGATGGGTACAAAAACAAAGTTTAATAGCTAGATTTCACTAACAAGGTTCCTTTAATTTAACCTTTAATGGTATTGCTGTCATTCCAAATGTCGCATCTGACGCACCAGAAAAAAAAGGGATGACGTAACCAATCACATCGAAAATCAGGATGATTGTCACGCTGAGCTTGTCGAAGCGCAAACCGTTTAAACTTATCATCGCGCCTTCGACAGACTGCTAATGACTTATAGATAAACGGTTGAAAATGAATAGTGATAATATAGCTTGTTTGCGCTTCGACAGGCTCAGCGTGACAATCAGGTTGATATTCGAAGTGAACTATTTGTCATTTTCAATAAACTTGAGAACACTAATTAATGTCTAAGGCTGATAGGTATATTTTTGAGGAGTACTTTCTTGAAATTAAACCACCTCCTAGCAAAGAAATCTCGTATAAAATGAAGCGTCCTCTATGTGTAAGAGATTTCTAAGAAATGACAAATTATAAGCCGCCAACTATCCAATTACTTGTAAAATAGGAATGAAAAGACAATACTTTACAATTACACAATTAAAAAAACATTTCAAACACTAAAACCGTTTAGGTCCAGCTGGTTTTATCATCAAATTCAATCCCCCTTCAATATCTTTTTTATAAGCTTTATATACTGTTTCGTAAGAGAGCTTTTTATGTAAATCAAAATTGGCAATCATTGCTTCAATATAACTTTTGGGGTCAAAACCACTGGCATGGCAATACACCAACATCAACCAGCAAGCATTATGTAGTCTGGCCGCCAATATATTTACCTGTGCCATGGTAAATCCAAGTGTTGATCTGCCTCCCCTATCAAGCCCTTCCGTTATAGTTACTGCTTTGTCTGCCAACATATCCCCTGCCAAGCAATAAAAACGGGCGTCTTCATCATGCAAATAGAATAGAACAAGTGGCATATTGAACATCTTATGAAACCAACGATAATATTGCGCCTCACGCTTCCAATAAGTATCTGGAAAGAATATTTCACTGCCCTCAATCTCAGTAAATTTTAGTTCAAAACCAAGTATCATCTGTTCAATGATTTGTGGATAATGCTGCATAGCTGGAATCATTTCTTGAAGCATTGCCACCTGTCCATCTTTTACCATATCCTGGTGTACGCACAAGGTTAATCCTTGACATTTGTTATCATCCAAGTACTTAAAAGTGCCCCTATAAGTATCAATTTCGGGCGCATCCTTTGGTATTATGTAAACTGGAGTATTTCCGTTCTTCATTTTTTCTTGTAAAGAACCCACTATTAATCCATAACGAATCATTTATCTTTTTATTAGAATAAATGGGAGCACTTTGGATGATAAAAGTGTTGGTGATTAAAGGAAATTAATACAACCAAAACACACTTTTACTTAATAATTTTCATTTTTTCGCCTTATATTTGACTTCTTTGCAATATTCGGGCGCAATCAGATGCAATATTTTAGAAAAAGACATCTTTAAATAAAAATATTTTAAACAAACAACACATAATGAGCAGTCAAGAAGAAATAGTATTTATGAAGGAAGCCATCCGACTATCTGTAATGAATGTAACGGAAGGAAAAGGTGGACCTTTTGGGGCAATAGTGGTGAAAGATGGAAAAATAATTGCTCGCGGGGCTAATTCCGTAACAAGTACCAACGACCCAACAGCACATGCAGAGGTAGTGGCCATAAGAAATGCCTGCAAGGAATTGAATACTTTTCAACTAGATGATTGCGACATATATACCAGTTGCGAACCATGCCCTATGTGCTTGGGAGCCATTTATTGGGCACGTCCTGCCAGGTTATTTTATGCAAATACTAAGGTAGATGCAGCAGATATTCAGTTTGATGACCAATTTATTTATGAAGAAATAGCGAGACCGGTGAATGAACGAAAACTTTTTACAAAACAATTGCTGCGCGATGAAGCAATGGAAGCTTTTAATCTTTGGAAAGAAAGCAATGCCAAAGTAGAGTATTAAAAGTTATTTTGAATTTTGTGTTTTGAATTTTAAATTAAGGTCGGTTATTTAAAAAAAACAACGGCAAAGAACACAAAGAGAGTAACGCGAAAAGCTATTTTGAATTTTAAGTTTTAAATTTTTGTTATTGACCTAATTTAAAAACTAAAATTCAAAATTTAAAACAACAAAAAGATGAAGTTTATTTTAAATAATCAGTTGGTAACGGCAAATCAGGCAAGCGGGAGTACGGTGCTTGATTATGTACGTTATTTTAAACAGCTTAAAGGCACTAAAATAGGTTGCAGAGAAGGAGATTGTGGTGCCTGTACTGTTTTGGTGGGCGACTTTGAAGATGGACAATTGGTTTATCGCTCCATGACGAGCTGTTTAATGCCTTTGGGCAATGCAGAAGGCAAACATATTGTATCGGTGGAAGGTATTAATATGAAAGAACTTACCCCTGTGCAGCATGCGATGGCTGCTACCAATGGCACCCAATGTGGTTTTTGCACAATAGGCTTTGTAATGTCGCTTACTGGGTTTGTTTTAGGAAAAGAAACGAAAGAATACGGTCAGGCAATAGCTTCTGTGGATGGAAATATATGTAGATGTACCGGCTATAAATCTATTGAGCGTGCAGCAGCCCTGCTTACACAAAAAGTAGCAGAAAAACCAACTGATAAAACAACTGAATGGTTGGTAGAGAATGGTTTTATCCCTGACTATTTCTTAAATATTGAGCAACGATTAAAGGAACTGCGTGAACAATTAACGCCAAAAGAAGAATCACCATTTAATGGAGAAATAATTTTGGGTGGAGGAACCGATTTGTTGGTTCAGAAACATTATGCAGTAAAAAAAGCGACCACCGTTCATTTGTTTGATGATAAAAATTTAAAAAATATAAGCTTACAAGAGGGAGAAGTGCATATAGGGGCATCGGTTACAGTGACGGCATTTGCAGAATCGACCCTAATTAAGGGATTATTTCCCGATTTAGCTAAGCATGTAAAACTGGTTTCATCTACGCCTATCAGAAATATGGCTACGCTTGCCGGAAATCTGGTAAATGCCTCCCCAATTGGAGATATGAGTGTGTTTTTATTGGCATTGGATAGTAAAATTGCATTAGAAAAAGAAGGCAATACACGAACTATTTCCCTAAAAGATTTCTACAAAGGCTATAAACAATTGGATAAAGCTGCTCACGAAAAGATTGTAGAAATCATTTTTAAAGCACCATCCAAAGAAGCATATTTCAACTTCGAAAAAGTTTGTAAAAGAACCCATCTTGACATTGCTAGCGTAAATAGTGCTTGTCTGATAGACATAAATAAAGAAGGCATCATCACGTCGGTGCATCTATCTGCAGGTGGCGTTGCTCCTTTTCCTAAATATTTATTTAATACCGTTGCCTTTTTAACTGGTAAGTCTTTAACAGAAGATGTTATTAAAGAAGCGATTGAAATAATCAATAAAGAAGTAGCCCCAATTAGCGATGCAAGGGGAACGGAAGCCTACAAAAGGCTTTTATTGGATAAACTATTTAGGGCACATAACCCTAACAGCACCCCCACGCCCCCCAACCCCCTAAAGGGGGAGTCAACACCCAAGCTAGTTGCAACATCCGAATTAATCGGCGGGTTCAAAAGTCCCCCTTTAGGGGCGGAGGGGTTTGTCTACGCAAATATGGATGCCCCAATACACGTAACTGGCAAATCCGTTTACACAGATGATATTCCGGTGATGGAAGGAACACTTTTTGTGAAGGTTTTCGACTCGCCAATTGCGCATGGTATCATAAAAACGCTCGATTATAGCAAGGCAGAAGAGGTTGAAGGAATCATTAAGATATTTAGTTATAAGGATATTACGGGCGAAAACCAAATAGGCGGCATTATTCCAGATGAACCACTTTTGGCAGACCATGAAGTGCATTACAGAGGGCAACCTGTTCTATTAATTGTTGCAGAAAATGAAGATGCGGCAGAAGATGCTTTACATTTAATACAAATAGAAATAGACCCACTCCCTGTTATTACTGATCCAAGAGTTGCTTTTGCACAAGGGAAATTGCTGAGTGGCACAAGGAAGTTTCAGAAGGGTAATGTGGAAGAAGCTTTTGCTAATTGTGCATACGTTTTTGAAGGAAAAACAGAATCGGGCGGGCAAGAACATTTATATCTGGAAACACAGGGTGCGTATGCCTTCCCAACCGAACATGGCAGTGTAAAAGTGTATTCTTCTACACAAGGACCTACGGCTGTGCAACGGACTGTAGCTAGGGTTTTAGGTGTAGGAATGAACCAAGTAGAAGTTGATGTGGCAAGATTAGGCGGAGGCTTTGGTGGCAAGGAGGATCAAGCATCTACTTTTGGAGCAATGGCAGCTTTGGTGGCTTTTGTACTTAAAAAGCCTGCTAAATGTATTCCACATCGAATGGAAGATATGCGCATTACGGGTAAAAGAAACCCCTACAGCAGCGATTATAAAATTGGCTTGGATAAAGATTACAAAATCATTGCCTATCAAGCTACTTTTTATCAGAATGGAGGTGCTGCGGCCGATTTATCTCCTGCCATTTTGGAAAGAACCCTGTTTCATGCTACCAATACTTATGGTGTAGAACATGTATTTGTAACGGCACATTCCTGCAAAACAAATCTTCCTCCCAATACTGCCTTCCGTGGTTTTGGCGGACCACAAGGGATGTTTGTAATGGAGAGTGCAATTGACCATGCCGCTAAGAGTTTAGGTGTTGAAACAACTATCATCCAACGGAAAAACCTGATGGACAATGGTTATGAGCTTAGTTATGGTCAAATAATTGACGGCTGTGAAGCGAGTAATTGTTGGGATGAGGTAACGGATAAATACAACTTTGAAAGCGTTAAAAAAGAGTTGGCTTACTTTAATGAGGAGAATGAATTCTTTAAAAAGGGTATCTCTTTAATGCCAATTGCCTTCGGAATATCGTTCACCAATACCATGATGAACCAAGCAAGGGCTTTGGTACACGTATATAGTGATGGAAGTGTGGGCGTAAGTACGGGCGGTGTAGAAATGGGGCAAGGCCTTAATACGAAGATGATGCAAGTGGCTGCTGCTCGTTTGGGCGTTAGCAAAAGCAGGATAAAATTAGAGACGACCAATACTACAAGAGTAGCGAACACATCGCCTACTGCAGCTAGTGCCACTGCCGATTTGAATGGTAAAGCAATAGAAAATGCTTGTGAGCAGATAATGGAAAGGCTAGTGCAAACAGTGAAAGAGATTAAAGATTTACCCGAAGATGCAAGTATTAAAATCATCAACGAGCAAGTATTTGTGAATGATGAAGCATGTGACCTTGACTGGAAATCTTTGGTTCTTCAAGCATTTATGAAGCGTGTTAACCTGAGTGCCAAGGGACATTATGCAACGCCAATCATTAAGTTTGATAAAACAAAAGAAAAAGGTCATCCATTTGCGTATCACGTTTATGGAACGGCACTCACAACAGTTACAGTAGATTGTTTACGTGGTACTTATGAGATTGACGCAGTAAATGTGGTGCACGACTTTGGCACGAGCATTAACAGAGAGATAGATTTAGGTCAGGTTGAAGGAGGGATTGTGCAAGGAATTGGCTGGATGACGATGGAAGAAGTGGTTTATAGCAAGGAAGGAAGACTATTGAGTAATGCCTTATCTACTTATAAGATTCCTGACATTTATTCTGTGCCTAAGCAACTAACAGTAGATTTTCTGCATACCGATGGAAGTGAATTGGCCATCTTTAAATCGAAGGCTGTGGGCGAACCTCCTTTAATGTATGGCATCGGGGCTTATTTTGCTATAAGAAATGCAATATTGGCATTCAATCCAAAGGCAAAAGTGGGATATGAAGCACCTATTACAACGGAGAAAGTGTTGATGGCGTTGTATAGCTAAGTAAAATGATAAAGAGATTTAACCACAAAGCAAACAAAGGTTTTTACAAAGAACACAAAGAAAAAATAGGTATGTTCTAAAACTTGGTGTCCTTTGTGATTCCTTATTAGTGTTCCTTGTGGTAAATAAAAAAACAAAAGCGTATGATTAGTGGATTTTTAATAGCTGTATTGGTGGGCATTTTGGTAATGTTGGTTGCAATGACCTACTACCTACATACCATCAAGAAGCATCATGTAGAAGAATTTGAAGCAGAAGGAAAACCACAGCAAGAAGAAAAAGTTGAGCAAGTATCATTGATCAGAGGTTTTATTTATGCTGCTATAATATTGACAGTAATTATCATGATTGCAGCCCTTTACTTTGGCGTAAAAGGAACTATTTATGAAGGCCATGTGATGGAATGGATGAACATTGTGGTGCGTCTACTTCACATTACGTTTGGTATTGCTTGGATCGGTGCTTCTTTCTATTTTGTGTTTTTAGAGAATGCTTTAAATAGAACCAAAGATGTTCGGGAAGAATTAGCTGGCAACTTATGGGCAGTACATGGTGGCGGCTTCTATTATGTAGAAAAATATAAAGTTGCACCAAAGGAAATTCCGAAAGACTTACATTGGTTTAAATACGAAGCTTATTTCACCTGGCTTTCTGGTTTCACACTGTTGTTTGTGGTGTATTATTTTAATGCATCAGCCATGTTGATAGATAAAAATATACTAGACATTCCCGCTTGGGAAGGTGTATTGATTGGTATAGGTTCTTTCGTTGTTGCGTGGGGCATTTATGCAACGTTATGCCGCACACCTTTGGTTAAGAAAGGCGTTTGGTTTGCTTTAATTGGGTTCTTGATTTGCACTGGCTTTGCCTATTTCTATACACAAGTATTTAATAGTCGCGCTGCCTACATTCATTTAGGTGCCATGTTAGGAACGTTGATGGTGGGGAATGTATTCTTTATCATTATTCCGGCTCAAAAGGCAATGGTAAAAGCAGCTAAGGAAGGTAAATGGCTAAACCCAGAATTAGGAAAACATGCGGGGTTGCGATCATTGCACAATAACTACTTCACGTTACCCGTATTGTTTGTAATGATTAGTAATCACTTCCCAAGTACATTTGGCAATGAACATCCTTGGTTAGTTCTGGCTATCATTTCTTTGGGAGCAGCAGGCGTTAAACACTACCTAAACCTTAAAGAAAAAGGCGTTCTTACTTATTGGGTGATGCCTATCTCTGTATTGATATTACTATCTGCCGCTTACATTAGCTCTCCTCAAAAAGAAGGAGAGTGCAAAGGAGATGTTAGTTTTGAGGAAGTAAATAAGATTGTTCAGAAGCGTTGTGTTGCTTGCCATTCCTCTCACCCTACCGATGATGTGTATCAGGCAGCACCCAATGGAGTTATGTATGATACACCTGAGCAAATTTATAAATTGAAGGATAAGATTATGCAGCGCGTAGTTATTACGAAGACAATGCCGCAGAATAATAAGACGAATATTACCCAAAAGGAAAGGGATATGATTGGCTGCTGGATTAATCAAGGAGCATCTTTGAAGTAGTTATGAGTTATGAATTATAAGTTATGAGTTGATTGTGCAATATGAATAAAGCATTAATATAAAATATAGAAAGTGACTGTAAAGGATTTTAATATTTTACCAAAAGAAGAGGCTGTAAAACAACTATTAACCTGTTGTGGCTCTAGTAAATGGGTGCAATTGATGTTGGCAGCTTTACCTTTTGCCAGTGAAGTAGATTTAGTAACGAAAGCTGCGGAGATATGGTATGAGGAATGTGCAGAAACCGATTGGTTGGAATCGTTTACCCATCATCCAAAGATTGGTGATGTGAAAAGTTTGGCAGAGAAGTTTGCATCTACCCAACACTTGGCGGGTAATGAACAAGCTGGCGTTAATGTAGCAACTCAACCGGTATTGGAACAACTAGCTCAAGCAAATAAGGACTATGCCACCAAGTTTGGTTTCATCTTTATTGTTTGTGCTACGGGTAAATCTGCCGATGAAATGCTTCGATTATTGTTAGATAGAATAACCAATTCTTACCATGAAGAATTGGCAATTGCAATGGGCGAGCAACAAAAGATTACGGTCATCAGACTAAAGAAACTATTGCCAAATGCAGATTGGAGTAGCTTGAAACCTAGCCATATCACTACCCATGTTTTAGATACTTCTGTTGGCAAGCCTGGACAGAACATTACCATCAAACTACAATCATTCATTGATGGTAACTGGCAAACAATTACCCAAGGTGTTACGAATATTGATGGACGAATTGGCGATTTATTAGCTTCGGGGAGATGGCTGAAACCTGCTAACTATCGAATGTTGTTCAATACTGCCACTTACTATCAGCAGCTAAATACAAAGACTTTCTATCCAGAAGTTTCAATTACTTTTACGGTCTTTGATACCACTCATTACCACGTGCCCTTGTTGATTAACCCTTTTGGATATTCTACATATAGGGGGAGTTAGGAAGTGGTAAGTAATAGTTATCAGTTTTATTATTAATTCAAATTCACAATTATATATATGACAACAACGATTCCAGCTAGTAAAAAGGAGCAATTATTTGCCAGATTGAAAGAAGCTAATACTGCTTTTCAAGAGATTTATCCTGGCGATAGACCCGACCGTCAACCAGTTCATACAGTTTATGGTGGTGCTAATTTGTTTAAGGCCGATGCCGCCCATAAAATGGGTATGCGCGCTTATGAAACATTGACCACTTATGCACCTGACTTTGTAACCTTTGGTAAAGTGTTCCACTTTGAAGGTATTGACAAGATAGGAAATGGTTCTCCAGCAGAGATAAAGAAGGCTTACGAAGCCCTTTCTACCGAAGAACAAAAGAAGCATCCAGCCCGTTTGGCGTATGAAGTTTATCATAAGGTAGGTAAGAAACTACAGACTGAAGGCATTGAAGATTTTAGGATTGACTTTGAAGATGGCTACGGTAATCGTAGTAATGAAGAGGAGGATGCAACTGCTGTAGAAGCGGCAACTGAAGTAGCAAAAGGCATGGCTGATAATACTTTGCCTCCTTTTATTGGCATCCGCATTAAACCCTTTACTGAAGAAATGAAGGAAAGAGGTTTGCGCACGCTAGACATATTTGTCTCTACCCTTGTTAATCTTACAGGAGGCAAATTGCCTAATAACTTTGTGGTGATGTTGCCCAAGGTTACCATCCCCGAACAAGTAGTTACGTTAATAGATTTATTCGAGATTCTGGAAGAAGAATTAGGCTTATCAGCTAACTCTTTGAAGATGGAAATGATGGTGGAAACCACACAGGCTGTAATGGATGATAAGGGTACAAACCCATTATTCCGATTCATAAAAGCTAGTCGTGGGCGTTGCATTGCTACCCATTTTGGCACGTACGATTATACTGCTTCTTGTAGCATTACGGCAAAATACCAGGAGATGGATCATCCGGTGTGCGACTTTGCCCATCATGTAACTAAGGTTGCGTTGGCACATACTGGCATCTGGTTATCGGATGGTGCTACCAACACAATGCCGATTGGACCACACAGAGGAGAATTGACAGAGGCTCAAAAACAAGAAAATACTGACACCGTTCACCGTGCTTGGAGAAAGGGTTACGACCATATTCGTCATTCATTATGGAATGGTTATTATCAGGGATGGGATTTGAATCCGGCGCAGTTGCCTATGCGTTATGCTGCCGTGTTTGCCTTCTTTTTAGAGAGTTATGATGACGCGGTTGATCGCTTGAAAACATTTGTGGAGAAAGCAGCAAGGGCAACGTTGATAGGTGATGTATTTGATGATGCGGCAACTGGACAAGGCTTATTAAACTACTTCCTTCGTGCCTTAAACAGCGGTGCCATCACCGAAGAAGAAGTTTTAAGAACAGGACTTACCATGGATGAAATACGTGGTCGTTCTTTCAAGAAGATATTGGAGAATAGAAGCGGCAAATAAGGTTTGTTTTAAATTTTGAATTTTGTATTTTAAGTTCTTAATTCAAAATTTAAAACACAAAATTTAAAATAACATGTCCTTGTGGCAATTTATAAACTCCCATCTTTCAAGTAATCGCTCGGTAATGCTGCTTTATGTGTTGCAGAGTGAGGGTAGTTCGCCTGGAAGACGGGGTTTCAATATGGCTGTTGCCGCCGATGGAAGCTTTAGCGGCACCATTGGCGGCGGCATCATGGAGTATAAATTGGTAGAGAAAGCCAAAGCAATGTTGGCTAATGGTGCATCCGAAACGTTGCTTATGTGGCAACACCATGATAAGAAAAGCAGTGAACAATCGGGCATGATTTGCTCGGGTAGTCAACTAAATGCTTTTATCCCACTCACTATTCATCAATTACCCATCATTGAAGCCATAACCAATAGTGAGCGGGATGGAACTAAGCAAATAATTCAGTTATCCCCCGAAGGAATCTCTATTTTGCCTGAAATAAATACTACTCCTCTCCCATTGTTGCAGTATCAATCTACAACTGATTGGTTGTATCAAGAATTAGTAAACAATCAACCCGTCATTCATATTATTGGTGGTGGTCATGTTGGATTGGCATTAAGCGAGATGATGCACTTTCTTGGTTTCTATGTAATAATATATGATGACCGGACAGATTTAACCACCCTGAATGATAACCAATTTGCTTATGAGAAACGTTCGGTAAACTATGCCACCATTGGTGAACTATTTACCAATCACCCCAACGACTATGTAGCCATAATGACGGTAGGCTACCGCACAGATAAGGTTGTGTTGCAACAATTATTAGATAAAGATTTCTTTTATCTAGGATTAATGGGAAGTCAGAATAAAATTAAAACACTCTTCTTAGAACTTGAAGCAGAAGGCTATAGTGCTGCTAGTCTTAACCGTGTCTTTACCCCCATTGGCATTAATATCTACAGCAAAACCACCCGCGAAATAGCTGTAAGCATCGCCGCTGAAATTATCAGAGAAAAGAATAAGGGATTACCTACTGGGAGGAGGTAGGTAGTGTTTAGAGATTAGTGGTTAGTGATAGATTCTCGCTTCCACTTTACAGATACTTCCGATCCTTCGGCAATAATAACACTATCTGGCTGTTGGTTATTCAGAAATTCGAATGGCTTTCCATACATCTTACCAAAGTCGCAGTTTATTTCATGGTCAGTAACCTTATTAGTTTCCCATCTCGGGTGGTTTACTTTATATTCCAGTGTATTATTTTGATCAACCTTTGTATAACCATAATAATGTTCGAAAATGTACTCTTCCATACTACCAACTTCCATCGGAACTTGCTTAGTTTCTGCAACTGCCTTCATTGTATTCCACTTCTCGCCTACCTTCCACTCATACTTTATTTCTTTGCTATCCGGTTGAATAATCCATTTATGTTTGGTAGGAATGGAGATGTAGTGTTCTTTATATAACCAATTTGCCACCCATGCTACGGGCTTAAATGGAATAGTTTCATTAATAAAAACTACTCCTCGCTTACTTTCATTACCAACTTTATGCACCACATAAAACCGAAGATTAATTTCTTCGAAGGTTCCAAGAAGTGGTATGGGTACTTTAAACAAACGTGTATTCTTAAACATAAACCCAACCAAACTCACGTAAGCTTTTCCGTTAAAAGTATCTAACTCTACTCCCTTCGGAAGAAAAGGTAACAGAACTGAAGGATTTACTGCATAATTAGCCATGATTAAATTCTCCCAACGTGCATTCAGAAAGTCCATACTTATAGTTTTATGCTTCCCATGCCACCATCTACATGTAATATTTGCCCTGTAATCCAGCTAGATTTATCAGATAAAAGAAATGCAGCCATGTTAGCGATGTCTGTTGCTGTTCCAATTCTTTTTAAAGGATGGCGTAATGCATTGGCTTCCTTCTTTTGATCGGTATTGAGTAGTGAAGCCGCAAGAGGGGTATCCGTTAACGAAGGTGCAATACAATTAACCCTTATTTTAGGTGCTAGTTCTGCAGCTAAGGCCCTTGTTAATCCCTCAATTGCACCTTTAGAAGAGGCAACCAATGAATGAAAGTTTAACCCTGACTGTACCGCAACGGTAGAGAATAATACGATAGAGGCGTTTTCTGCTTCTTTCAACTTTGGAAATGCTGCCTGAATAACCTTTACAGCCCCTACCACTTGTAGCTTATAATCCAACTCAAAGTCTTCTGGCTTAATCCTAGAAAAAGGTTTTAGATTAATACTTCCCGGACAATATACAATACCATTAATAGTATCTGGAAGAAAATCTAGCGATATGTTTTCGTCTAACACATTTACTTGATGAAAACTAATATTAGCATTCGTGGCAGCCACTTCATTCTTAAAATAAGTTGCATATACTTCATGCCCACTCTCTGAAAGTTGGGTAGCCAATGCATTACCAATGCCCGAAGAGGCGCCCACAACTAAATATTTTGCCATAGTAATTATTTTAGAATCTTATTAACAGCATTTGAATGTAAAGGTTGATTGTAGCTAAAAGGTTTTGACAATCCCAGGCAACACTAACTATATATGAGTAGATATCTGCCGTTCTTTTTCATTAAGTAACTGATGTTACGCAGTTTTATCTCCCAGTATTAATATTAACCGCTAACATAACTTTATGGAGAAGTAAAGGCTTCAACACATAGAAACATAGGCACGAAGTAAACATAGTCTAGTTTATTTAAAATGAAAAGAACACATAGGAAAAAAGTTTCACTTTTTTCTAATCGAGTCTATGAGCCAGGGCAAACGCATTTAATTTTTTTTATACCACATAGCCACAGTAGGCACATAGCTTTTATTATTTCAGGCAGATAAAACGCTTCGCTTTAAGTAAAAAATTAGGGTTACTGTTTCCAAGTTATATAACTTGCGTATAGGCATCTTGCAGTTAAAATCATTGTGTCACTGAACCTTAAAGTTCATCTTTAAGTCTGATTCCGGTTACCGTTTTTGTTACCAATTGGGACACCAAGCCCGTATAGTAGCGTACAGATATTTAGGTGGCCGGGCAAGAAGCTTTCTTAAACTATTATATTATGATTAAGGAAACAAAAAAGCAAATGGGAGCGGTCAGTCTCCCGATGGTCAATCCTGATGCTGCGGGCATTGATATTTCGGCGAGTTTTCATGTGGTGGCAGTTCCT
>CANCVE010000106.1 GCA_947381435.1 Chitinophagaceae bacterium | reverse complement strand
TCAAATATTCGGATAAGGAAATCTACTATGCTCAATCGAAAGATGGGCTTAAGTGGGAGGTTGAAAGCAATCCTGTGGCTATTACAAAAAACATTAAATTACAAGGTGGGAATATTTCAAGGCATGGTGCAATGGAGCGTCCTTCGGTTTTAATAGAGAATGGTATAGCTACCCATGCGTATTTTGCTACTAAAAATAAAGACAACACCCATTCTTGGAATATGTGTGTGCCTTTGAAAAAGTTAAATGAAGTGCCGGATAATACGAAGTGGTTTAATGAAGCGGGATTGGGAATGTTTATTCATTGGGGATTATATTCTATTCCGGCAGGTGTTTGGAAAAATAAACCTATTGGTGATGAGCGATATATTAATCCATTGGCAGAACACATTATGATGTTGCAAAAAATACCTTTAAAAAAGTATGCTACTCTAGCCAATGGCTTTAATCCCACAGATTTTGATGCCGATAAAATTGTACAAATGGCAAAGTCGGCAGGGGTAAAGTATATTGCCTTTACAACCAAGCATCATGATGGATTTTCCATGTATGACAGTAAAGTTTCGGATTACAATATTGTAAAGGCAACGCCTTATAAAAAAGACCCACTAAAAGCATTGGCATCAGCTTGTAAAAAAGAAGGAATTAAACTTTGTTTATATTATTCATTAGGAAGGGATTGGGAAAATAAAAATGCAGTGTCAAGAGAACCAAGAAGAAACACGTGGGACTTTCCAGATACTACCGGACTTTCTTACGACAAATATTTGAATGAAAAAGTGAAACCACAACTAAAAGAATTATTAACCAACTATGGAGATATTGCCATGATTTGGTTTGATACACCCGAATTAACCACCCTTAAGCAGAGTATTTCTTTAGAGTTATTGGTAAAACAAATTCAACCCAATTGTATCATTAATACAAGAGCAGGAAATGATGTTGGAGATATTATCGAAATGGAAGACAATATAATCCCAGAAAAAGGAAGTGTAAAGCCTTGGGAATGTCCGGCTACGATGGCAGAAAGTTGGGGGTATAGTTTGTTAGATACAAAAGAATATTGGAAATCATCGAACGAACTGATAGAAAAGATGGTTGAAATCCGTTCTAAAGGAGGCAATTATTTATTGAATGTTGGTCCAGATGCAAAAGGAGTAGTTCCTGAATTGGCTAAGGCAAGAATGAACGATATTTCAAAGTGGATGGCTGTAAATTCGGAGGCCATTTACAACACCACACCAATATCTAATAAAATATACAACACTTATTTAACTCAAAATAAGACTCATATATTCCTTTTCATTAAAAAATCGACTGAAAAAAGCTTGTTAATGCGTATCAATCCAAAGTCTATTGGTAAAATTACTTTACAAACACCTAATGGAGAAGAACCCGTTTCGTATAAACCAAGTTTAGGTAACGGTATTGTGATTAATATACCTGATAACCTGCCTTTTTCTTCTTTATCGGTTTTGAAAATTGAGAAAACGGGGATTAAGAAAGACAATTTAAAAATAACAGACTAGTAAATTGTTAATTGATTGGTTCACTACGTATAATTAATTAATAAATAAGCTAATTATAAGCAATCTAATGTCTTTATTGTTCAAAAGTCATGATTTGTATTTTTAAACTCTTAGTTTTATGTACAATAATTGAATAATGAATAGTAATAAAAAATTAAAGATGATTGGTTATTTCAAATCTAATTCTATCTTTTCACTTAAGACAAATCAGCTTTCACTACCAATAAAAAAGAATATTAGTCACCTTTTAGGATTTATATTACTCTTTTCTTCCTGCATTAAATCTGCTTCCACTTTTGATAGTGCCAATACTGATGGCATTAGCGATCAATTACATTTTAGCTTTTCTACACCTGATTGGAGCCGATTTGTTCCATGTGATTTATTAGATGACTTTATCTCCTATCCATTGAATGATAGTACCTCATTTATCAATGCGTCTTCAGCTTCTACAAAACTTATTTGGTATTTTTCAATTCCCAGAGATAGTAGTAAAATGACATCGACCTCAAACTTAAAACGTTATTCAATTTGTGATTACGGTACTAATACTTCTCCATTTCAATATTCTCAAAGATTGCCCATCACAGATGGAAGTAGTACTTTTTTAGGAAGTTACAAAGGATTATCTGATAGCTCCTACAATGAAGTTTCTAAAATCACTTATATAAGTTCCGATTCTGTAAATGCTTTGTTTAATATAAAATGTAGGTATAAAATGATTATGTATGAATACGGAACAATATTTAATAAAAAGAATGTTACAGGAACATTTAATTTCAAGGTTAGGGCTTTGAGAAAGTAATTAACGATAGTTATCCTAATAACTGAAGTATAAAAACCATCAGTATTGTCAAGTACCTCTTTTCTCTATTAACGCTTCTAAATACTTATTGACTTACAAAATAGTAAAAAATAAAAAATTTTACAATCATACTTTTTAGCTTACAAAGTAAATATTGTTTTAGAAAAAGTGGAGACTAGCTACCACTATAAAAAACGGGGCGTCCCCGAAAAGCCTTATGAGTAGGAAATTTAAAAGTTTGATATGAAAAAATATACCGTACTATCAGTTTCAGAATTTTGGACCAGAAAAAGATTAAAACAGAAAGTAGAAAAAATACTGGATGAAGCAGTCAATGACGGATTCGAAATAGTATCAGTATCATTTGCAAATTGGGGTGTTATACCGATGGCTTACATAACGCTTAGCAAATAATTAATCTCCTATATGTATGGCAAAGGTTTGCCACATGTAAAGTAACGTCTTGCCACATCATGGCAAAGGCTAACTATGAGTGTCGCAAAGGTTTGCCTCATATATAGTGAAGTCTTGCCACCTTATGGCAAAGCACAACTAAGTGTATGGTAAAGGTTTGCCTCATCATGGCAAAGGTTTGCTATATGCATGGCAAAGGTTCACTATGTGTATGGCAAAGTCTTGCCACGTCATGGCAAAGGTTTGCTATGTGTATGGCAAAGTCTCGCCTCATGTATGTCAAAGGTTTGCCTCATCATGGCAAAGACTAGCTATGTGCATGGCAAAGGTTAGCCTCATGTATAATAAAGTCTTGCCACATTATGGCAAAGGTTCACTAAGTGTATGGCAAAGTCTTGCCACATCATGGCAAAGGTTTGCCATAAATAATAAATATTTTAAGGGGAGAAAAGATAGTTAAGGGCAAATAAAAAGGGGCTGATTCATCCATTGAATCAGCCCCCGCAAAAGATATTATACAGTTAGACGGCTTGTCAAGCCCCTACTTTTGAAGAGAATTAACATAAAGAATATTCCAGTCTTTTTTAACATTACAACTAATAAACTGTTCACTGCTCACTGTTAACTGTTCATTGCTCACTGTAAACTATTGAATAAACACACTAAAAACACCATCAGCCGTCGTACTAACATTGGTAACTACAATCTTTGTCCATTGCAGCGGAACTGCAATCCCCGAACCCGGATTTACAGTTATTGTTTGAGCCAGAAGCCCATTTAGTTTAAGAAAAGTAAGTACTGTGCTACCCGTATTTACAAAATACTTCTTTGTTTGCACGCCGCTCACAGTCACAGATGCGCCGTTAGCTATCGTGAATACCGTTTCCACCTTGGTACTCTTTGTTCTTGAGGAAAATTCCGTAGATAATTCCTTTACAATGGCATCAATGGTTTCATTTGTCTTACCCAGTTGTCTTGCAATGTTCAAACATTGCAGTGCATAATACATTCTATTATTCTGTACCACTTTAGAGTTTGATGATGCAATCCCTGCCAATGCCAAAAACAATGCTTCCAAATTGTTGCTATCCGTTTTTTCTTGGGTAAGTGCATCAAATCCCGCCATTGTCAAACCAGTAGGAATGGTTTCAGCATGAACCCTCATCAATTTGGAGGAGATGGCAGAAATTTTTGCCTCATTCTTTGCCGCAACCCGCAATACCTGTTTTATTTGCGATGGCGTCAACACATGTTTCAGTACATCAATAATGCCATGTGTGGTGGTAATTTGTGTATCAATACTCGTATTGAGTAAAGGTGTAAGCGATGCTGTAACTGGAATAAATTGCATAATGATTAAATTTAAAAGTTAATAAACTAAAAACTAAGACCAAGGACGAGCTAATAGGCTTTGTTTCAAGTGGATGCCTCTTACAGCAATTGTTAACTTCAAACTATATAATCAATAACGCCATTATAAAGCGAAGCGTTTTATCTACCTGCTTTATTGATGCAAGGGTAATTCATTAGGTTGGTATTGTCCTTATGATTGTTATCATGTATTTAAAAAGAGTTTTACCATTCGATGAAAAGTGAAAAAACAACAGCAGTGTGTACTTCAAAAAGTACTTTTTAATGGCGTATTAATATTCAACTTAAATCACGAAATAGACTCGTAACTAAATTTATAAATTCAAAAAATAGAAATTTGTATGCAAATTTATTGACTGAAGACAAAATATATTTTATTGCAATAGAATGAATGAATTAAAGTTTTGAATCTTACAGTTGAGTAATCTATTGTAATATTTGCTAAAAACAAACCTTTGGTCATCTGAGTAAATGTGCTAACTGATATTTAATATCTCTACTCATTTATACTCAACAGTAATTGGTTTGCGAAAAATGAATGTCTGAAATCCTTTGAAATCAACGGAATCAATCATTTTTATCATTCAAATCATTTAATCAGTAGTGTAAAGTTGATATAATCAACGTTTTTGTAATCCATTATGCATTATTATGGATTTATCCTTCAAAATATAAATTCAATTACCAATCCCTTTACTTTTAAAAATCTGAATGGTACTAACCCAAAGTACCAAGACTAACTGTTTTAGTTAAACACCGTCGGTTTTAATAGTTAAGCATTTCAATAACAAAAACAATTTTCATCTTTAATTATTTTAATAAAAAAGCAAATAAATGAAACAAATAGTTCCCTGCAATAACATTATTTTGGTTCTATTAATACTACTTTTGGGCTTAAAAGCACAAGCGCAAAGTGTGGGGATACCAACCATTACTTCATTTTCACCAACAGCAGCTGCTACTGGCCAAACCGTTACTATTAAGGGATCCAATTTTACAGGGGCAACGTCGGTATATTTTGGTGCATACGGTAATTTAAGAACTGGAACACCTTCAGTTAGTTACACTGTTGTAAATGACAATACTATTACCGCAATAGTTGGTGCAGGACAAAGTGGTAGTATATCTGTTACCAACAGCAAAGGAATTGTTTACAGCAGCACCGCTTTTGTATATGTAGTCCAACCCAATATCACGTCTATCTCTACTTCTCATCAAACAATTGGTGGGGCAGTTAAAATCTACGGGTCAGGATTTCAATCAGCAACTGATATTAAAATTGGTGGCGTATCTGTACTTTATTTCCCGCACTACGCATTTATTTACGCCAATCAGGGCAATCAATATCTTACCCCTTATGATACAGAGATGACTATTTTTATAGGCAATAATAATAACTCCGGAGACATTAGTATTACAAACCCTTTGGGAACTGCAACTATTTCAGGTTTTACAGTTGATGCTCAACCAAATAATATCTGGACAGGGGGGCTATCTGATGATTTCTCTTTGGCGGCTAATTGGTCAAATGGGGTTTTACCTGCCCCTCATGCAACGATAACTATACCTTATGGAACTTGCTACAGCCCAATAATCTATCGTGACACAACTTTATACAAAATACAACTCGAGGGAAATATTTCTACTAACACATCCCCTGCAAAGGCTACATTAACCCTCAAAGATTCAGTCTTTGGTTATGGTTATTTCATGTATGGATCCATTATTGTTGATGGTAATATTGGTTTGCCAATTACTGAATTTATTTTAGATGACATAACCATCAAGAGTGGAACTGTTACTTTCAATACTGAAAACTATTACATATTTCATAATAATCCAATGAATTTATCTCAATTTGAAAATTATGCTGGAGGATTTGGTGGTGCTGTAAGGAATTTTACAATAAATGGGGGAACCGTTAATATTTTAAAAGGCCGTAATTTTTTTCAAACAATGCGTGTGTATGGTCGTTTTTCATCAAATGGTGGCACTATAAATACAAATAATTGTTTAGATATAGGTGATGCATCAAATGAAATTGTAGTTTCATATCCTATCACAGGCAACATTAATGGCAAAGTAGGTGTTATTATCAACATACCTCAATATAATGCCCCTGCTCTTAGAGATCTTAGTGTTCCTGTTACTGGCGCTGCTGTTGGCAACTTTAGTAGTCAAACTTATAGCTATTCCAATGGCATTTGGTCTTCAAAGCTTGCGTCCAATACTTTATTAGTTCCTGGAACTGGATATAGGGCCAAGATAGATAGTTTTTATATCAAAAGCACTGGTTTTTTAGTAAAATCTAGTGTGAGTCCTCCCATCACTCAAGGTGCTAATGCTTTTAGTTTTGTAGCTAACCCGTATGTAAGTCAATTAGATTTTGAAAAAATAACTACAACAAATTTACAAAGTGGTTATTGGTATTTAGACCCTAGTAACGTAGTGTCTGGTTACCAAAGCTACAAATATTATGGTACACTTACAGGGGCATCAAACACATTCAGTGACGGAATTTCACCTACAAAATACATACAATCCGGACAAGGATTCTTTGTTCAGAATCAAAATAATAATTCAGCTTCCTCTCTAACATTTTCTATAAGTGCTATAGATAATAGTCAACCAAAATATAATGTATTTGGTACTTCGGCGCCATTAAACAGAATTACAACAGGGCTTTTTAAAGACGGTAAAAATGTAGATGGCGCAGTTGCAGTGTTCAACAGTAGTTTTTCTGGTGATTTTGATCAATATGATGGTGTTAAGTTTAGCAATAATGGAGAGAACCTAACATTCAAAGTGGGAAGCAAAGATCTTTGTGCAAATGCTTGGTCTATGCCAAAACCTGCAGATGTATTGCAAATGCACCTGTACAATTTAGTAAAAGGAACTACTTACTCACTTAAATTAAATGCAAGCCAATTTGTAGGTTATGGAGTAAAAGCTTACTTAAAAGACAATTTGTTACAAACACAAACTTTATTGACTGATTCTAATACTATAAGTTTCAGCGCAGATTCTGCAAACTACACCAGTAGATTCAGCATCGTATTTGGCGAAAATCCATTGTCAGTAAAATGTATTACCCTTTCTGCTACTCAGTCAAGCAATAAGCAAGCAACTATTAATTGGAGTGTGGTAGGTGCAAATAGTGTGAGTAATTACCAAGTAGAGCGTTCTGTGGATTGCATAAACTTCACAACTCTTACCATCGTTAATGCCGGTTCTTCAAGCAACTTCAGTTTCCAAGATGCTACAGCTACCGATGGTGTTTATTACCGTATAAAGGCTACAGACAATATTGGTATGGTGAGTTACAGTAACGTTGTAAAACTTACTACAACCGACGCTCACCTTTCTACTTTTGCCGTTTACCCTAACCCTGTTACAAATAATACTATCACATATACATTGCCAGCAGTTGGTAAATACACATTAAACATTATCAATAGTGTAGGTAAGGTAGTATACAATGCTAATGTAAATCACACTTCTGCAAGTGGTATGGAACGTATACAATTAGTTAACAAATTAGCAGCCGGTAGCTACACGTTTCGTGCCACTGATGCCAATGGTAAATTAGTAACTACACAAGTAATCATTAATTAAGGTTCTGGTAAAAGTGTTATTAGTTAAAATAAAAAGGTATTCATAAACTAAGTAAACAAATGAAAAATATATTGAAAACAAGTATACAAATTATAATATTAGTAGTCCTTCTGTTAATATGTATAGTAAATGCTAATGCACAAGCGAACCCCGGAGGGCCAGGTACAAGTGGTAGTGGAATAAAGGCAGACGGTTCTCCATCTTCCCCAACTCCTTCTGGTGGTAGTGCAGGTGCTCCAATAGATGGTGGCATTTTTTGGTTATTTGCCGTTAGTACTATTTATGTAGGCGTTAAGCTTGTAAAAAGTAGAAAAGTATTAAACGCCTAGTTTAAGAGAATAAGTTTTGGATAAAATGAGTAGGTTTCCTCAAGAAACCTACTCATTTTTGTTTGTTTATTTATTCACTTTCTTTAGAAATGTATAAACAATCTTCTAAATTAAAAATTATAAAATTTACTTTTCTGCTAAATAAAATATATACCAATGATAATAGAAGGGGAAATCGGTGATAGAAAAATACTCAAGAGGAGGATATTAGTGATAGCTTATTTTCTCTTTCTATTTGCAGACTGTTTTTTATTGTACAAAGGGAATTTTAGTGATAGATTTTTTTCCAAACCTATTCTAATGCCGGTTTTAATTATATATCTTTTTATAAGGAAAACCAGATTGGTGGGTACAATTATAAGAGATCGTGATATTTCTTTGCTTTTAATTATACTCTTTATATCTTGGTTTTCGGATATATTGGCCGTTACATCAAATTTTTGGTTACTCACCTCAAGTCTAGTTTTATACTTAGTTATTTACCCTCTTTATCTATTGCTCTTTATTCGTCTATGGCAAAGATTTGAATCTATAAAAGTCCTTTTTAAGTCTAATTATATTGGGGTTTTAACTTTAGTTTCTTCTTTAGTGGCGCTTGTGTTCTTCTTTGATGATGTTCTAAAAATTGACTTTCAGGCAATCTATTTTCCTCTTTATTTAAACGGAGTTATACTTGTGTCCTTTTTGTCTTTTGCTATATCCATGTTTAAAATCAAACGATTACAATCGACGGTAATAATTTTGGCATTTGCAATATTCTTTGCAATTGTTGCAAATGTTACCTATGCCTTCACTATTTTTAAAGCAATAAATAAACTTCAACAATTATTCGTAATAATTGCTTTGGCTCATGGTCTTTCCCAATTTTTAATTTTAGCAAGTGTACTAAGGTTTATTAAGCTTAAAAAACAGGAAAGGATATTCGAAAAGAATAGTGAAATAATTACTTCTACCCCTATTGTTCAGGAAAAGAGCAGGCTTTTGGTATCTGGAGGTATATTAAATTTCGAAATACTGGTTTCGATGTACAAACAAATGCCATTAAATGCAAGATCTTTTGTTTTAAAATCTTTAATACTGATAAGCCTATACCTAATTGGCAATTTCTTTCTTTTCAATACAAACTTTTGGTTGAATAATGACCTAACACTATTAACAACTAGCCTCACAACTAAATCCTTGAATTATTTTTATAAAACAGGATTCGCCCTAAAGCCCAACTTCTCTGAAGGTGTGTGTGACGTTTATTATTTAGCTAATCAACATGTATTATTAGTTTCAGATGGTTGCAATGCTTTTAAATTGTACATCTTTTATTTGGGCTTTCTTATATGTCTGCCCGGTAAATGGTTAAAAAAAATAATTTATGCTCCAATTGGTATTGCATTAATTTTTCTACTAAATATTGTTAGGTGCTTTGCTCTTACATGGTTGAACATGAATATGCCCCACTTTACAAATTTTGCTCATCATTATGCATTTACATTCATTGTGTATTCTGCTATTTTTTGTCTATTCTTTGCGTATTTGAAGCCAAAAAGTACGATGATGAATTGAAAAATAAATGTATGATTTAGAAAATTATGTTCTTCTTAATATTTGCAATATGAGAATTCACTTATTGGTGCCAGTGCTTGTTATTTTGTTTAATGACGTATTGGGAAACTTACTAATTGAATTAGGATGGACAGGTAAAATAATAGGCGCTTACGGTTTGGTAAAGTTTGGATTATTATTTTTGGTAATCATAAACGCGCTGGTTGGTGGAATGTACGTTAAGAAAGAGATGTATAAATGGCTGTTTCAAGTTTGGGGTATTCTTTATTCATTTGTAATCCTTTACTATTCTATTAGGCTTTTCATGAATATAATTGGTCTATTGCCAAATAGTTTCATATATAACAGCCATGCAAGTCTTGGATTGTCTGTTTTTACTTTTGGCTTCTTTTATTTAGTTAATCGAAGTTCATTGCTTCTTCAAAATAAATAGTTATTTCGCTTAAGCCGATGAATTTACAACCAATAAAGTATTGCTCAAAAATTAGGTTACTCGAGCATAACTCTTTCTTGTTAGTTATTATTCCAGTAAAACACTACTTATCAAACTAGAAATCATACGGAGACACTACAGCTTTTTGCTTAAAGCAACTTCACTTCCGATAGCCCACTAAAGGCATAATGTCTACCTGTTGCTAGTTCTATACATTCATACCGCTTTCTACGTTTGCCTACCTTTTTAAATTGTCTTCCATTATCGGTAATAAACTCTGCACCATCGGGTACTTTATCCATGATGGTAAAGCCGGGTCTAAGGTTTTCGCTGTAGTTTCTTAATACCGATAGTAATTCTGTTTCTCCATTGGCAGTAGCAGAAGGGTTTCTGATAGACTTCTGTAGTGCCTTTTCTATTTCTTCAGGAAAAACCTTTCTATTTACAAAGTCGATGAGCAATAAACTATAGTGATTCTTCCATTCTATGCCATGAGGCTCAACCTTGTTTTTATATTGTTCAAAAGTAAAAAGGTGTGCCAATTCATGCAGGAAGGTAATTAGAAACTCATACTTGTTTAGGTTGCCATTAATGCTGATTTTATGGTTACCCCAACCTGCTGCATGTCGATAGTCTCCCAATACACTCCTACGTTTACGGGTAACGGTAAGATGTATTTTATAATGATGAATGTATTGCACCACAGGCTCGAAAGAGTTGTCGGGCAGATAGGCTGCCAATGCCTGCATAGGATGTTCTGTAGTAGCCATTACTGTTTTTTATTCAATAATAAAGCAGATTTTACATCTAATACTGTATAAACAACATACAATATCATTCCGACCACGATGGCTAAGATGCTTTTTTCTTTGCCAGCAATAACCAGATATATTACGGTGGCAATGCCCAATACAAAGAGTTTTAGTACGGTACTCCCCATCACACTTGCCGAAAATACATTAGGGTTTGGGTTCTTTACTGCTTTGAAGTGCATAGAAAGTATGACGGCAGAAAGTATAAACAGTAAAAGATTGCATACTGCAACTACCGTATGGTTAATACCATAACTATCCCACAAATTGGGTAATGCCATACATAGAATAGTTACTAAAATGAAAACTATAAAGGCGGGTAATAGTAATTTAATAAAGTTTTGTTGCATTGAATAAGGTTATTTAGATGTGTCTTTTATTACTTTTATGATGAGTGCCACAATGACAAACATAGGCAATACCCAAACAAGTATAGGGGATGAACCAAGGAAATGTTTGTCTAGCCACAAACCACCATATACAGTTATACCCAAGCTCACTACCAATTGTGTAGCAAAACCAGCATATTGTAATAATAAGTCCTTGTTAGATTTCATTTTCAGTGAACAGTTATCAGTGAACAGTGAACAGTTATCAGTAAACAGTAGGCAGCTTAAACATTTTTTTACTAATAACTGTTCACTGTTCACTGTTCACTGATAACTGTTCACTGTTTAGTCGTTTGTTATTTCTGTAGCAGGTATTTTAATAGGTACTGTATCAAGTTTGCCCGGGCTTGTACCATTCAGTACTTTTTTTACGCCAGTGATATATTGATCATTAAACCGAACAGCCTGTTCTAAAGAATCAGTACGTATTTTTAAGAGTTTAAATTGTGTTTCGCTGTTTTTGCTGCCATAACCTGGGATGTAATACTTCATGGGTGTAAGTACTATAAGCGCTACAGTAAGGCTTACAAGAATAACAAATATAGAACTCATCACTATGTAAACGGAAAACCTATCTAATTTAAAAGTAATCAACTCTTCGTAAGTGTCATCATTCATGATTACTAACCGATAGCGGTTTCGCAGCCTTTTAAATGTTTCAGATGTATTTAATATTGACATAAGGCGTAAAATTATATGTAACTAGTCAAATGTAAAGAAATTAATGTGTTCCCAATGTCTTTCTAATGCCAGTTAAATGAAATTAAGAGAGCAGTTTTCATTTGCAGCAAGCTATTTGCTCAAGGTAATGACAAGTTAAAGAAGCAAGTAGACAATTCTTATTTATATTCAGCAGAAATTGGTTTGCGAAAAATGAATGTTTGAAATCCTTTGAAATCAATGGAATTAATCATTTTTGTCATTCAAATCATTTAATCAGTGGTATAATTGGCAACATGTTTGCAGGATAGGGCAGGATAGTAAGTTTATATTGGGTTTATATATTTGCTGATTAAAGATTATCTATTATTGTTAAAGCAGTTTTAACAATAATAGAAAGTATAAAAATAATGATTGCACAATGAAAAAATATTTACGTCACTTCTTGATGGCTGAAAAAAATGCCGCTTCCCCAATTTTAAATAACGATTACAACAACAACTATATGAAAAAAGCAGCTTACCTCATGAACAATGATTCTTTATCAGTGCCTGAAAATTGCGGCATAGTCAATCGTCAAATTAGTAATTTGAAAAAAGTAATGCTTATTATGATGTTAAGTTTTATATCAATTTACTCGTATGCGGTCAATACTGCTACAGCTGGAGCAAGCGGTAATTGGAGTGCCGCCTCTGGTGTTTGGAGTGGTGGTAGTGGTACTAATGGAGTGCCAGGAACAAATGACAATATTGTAATAAGTACTGGTGTAAATATTACTTTTGATGCTACTTCCTATTCAACAACTGGCACATTTGCAATAAACGGTACAGGAGCACTTACTATCAACGCAAACTGTTCGCTTTCTATGGGCGGTGTATATACCTTGGCATCTACGGGTAGTATAACTATTAATGCAAATGGTACATTAGTTTTAAATAAAACAGGCTCTACTGGGCTTAGTGCTTTTGATATTTTTGGTACACTTAGTTCTACTGCTAATACGACGGTAGGTAATGTTACGATCGAGAATGGAGGGGTATGGCAGCATTCTAGTGGTACGCCCACAGTAAATAATGGCGTTGCCTCAGGTAATGATGTAGTTATTAAGAATGGTGGTACATTTAGGCAAACAGCAGGAAGTGCCTTTTCGCTTACATCTCCAGCAACAGTTGAGATTCAAAATGGAGGTACATTAGAAGTACAAGTAGCCACATTGACTAGTTATGCAAGTGCAACTAGTTCTACTTTTATTTGGAATAATGGTTCTATATTCAATTATAATGCTAGTTCTAGTTCAATGACTTTTGCGGGTGTTACTTTTTTTCCAAGTGCTGCAGTTGGAACAACCCCAATTTTTAGAATATCCAACGTGTCATCTATCAGTAGCTCTTCTAGTACAGCAATTGTTAATGGTATTTTGGAATATAATTTTGCTACTTCTAAGTCTTTTGGTGCTTGTGCTGCCAATATAAGGGATGGAATTAATTGTACCTCAGCTGCAACTAATGGGTTTACAACAGGAACTGGTGCTTGGGTAATTGGAAGTGATGGTACAAATACTTCTTCAACTGCTGTTTTAGGATCAAACGGTAAAACTATTACACTTGGGGCTAATATTTCTTTTGCATCAGGTTCAACAATTACAATGACTAGTAATACTGTCTTTGGTGCTGCTAAAACTATCAGTAGTAATGGAACATTAGATTGCTCTACATTTACATTATCAGGAACAAGCGTTTTATTTACACTTGCTGCCGCAGCAACTTTAAAGACTAGTAATACCGGTGGTATTCCTTCTGCAATAACTACTAGTGGTACACAAACTTACACAGGTGGTGCTAACTATGTTTTTGGTGGAGCAACTACTACCCCTTTTGGTTCATCTAATACTATAGGAAATCCACTTAATGTTACCGTTAATGCGGCAACTACTTTAGATAAGTCAATTATATTAACTGGTACCTTGACATTAGCGGCAAATCTTACTTTAAGTACTTTTAATTTGACATTAGCAGCAGCTAATGCTGTAGGAGGAACATTGGGTACAACAAAACATATTGTGGCAAGTAGCACTGGAGTTGTAAGCTGTGCAGTTGCAAATAGTTCTGCTTATGTTTTCCCTGTTGGTAATTCTTCAAGCATTTATGCGCCTGTTACTATTTCTAACACAGCAGGTAGCTCACAAACATATACAGTTTCAACCGCTTCTATCTCACCTTCACAAAGCAACGCACTGAGTTATATGTGGGTGATAGGTGGCTCAACAGGTACATGTGGTTTGGTGTTTGGTTGGAATACAGCAGACGCTTCTGGTACATTAGCAACCTCTCAAACTGCTGGAGTTGCATATAGTGGTAGTACTTGGGTAGCTCAAGGTGGTACTACTGCTTCTGCTAGTAGCACAAATTATAGTACTACAGTGTCTAGTACAACACTTACAAATCCTTTAGATTGGACTGTTGGCTCACCAGCTGTTTGTAATACTGCCGGCACTCCAGCACCATCAGCAGTTACTGCTTGTATCAGCGGAAGCGCGGCTACCATGTCTGGATCAACAACTGGTTCTTCACCAACCTATCAATGGCAATCTTCTGCTACTTCAGGTGGAACGTATGCAAATGTTGCTGATGGAACACCAACAGGTGTTACTTATGGTGGTTCAGGAACAAATGCAACTTTAAGTATAACAGCTGGTGGAACGGCTTCAGCAGGAGCAAGTTATTTTTATAAATGTATTGCATCCGTATCATGTGATGCAAGCTCTAAAACTTCTAGTGCTGTACAGTTAACCATTGCACAACCCATCGTTATAGGTACAGACCCAACTGCAGCTTCTGCAACAATCAGTGGGTCTGCAGTTACAATGTCTGTATCATCTGTTACAGGGACTTCACCTACTTATCAGTGGCAGCGCTCTTCTACTGCTGGGGGTATTTATTCAAATGTTGTAAATGGTACACCAACTGGAGTTACTTACACTGGTAATACAACTGCTACCTTAAATATTACAGCTGGGGCAACAGCATCAGTTGGAACAAATGATTATTATAAATGTGTTGTTACAGGTATCTCACCTTGTGGTGCGGCAACATCTGGCAATGCAGCATTAACAATTAATGCTGCTGGATTGTCAACTC
>CANCVE010000105.1 GCA_947381435.1 Chitinophagaceae bacterium | reverse complement strand
CAGACACAGATGTATTTAAGCAAAATGTAAGGAACTTTTTTGAAAATATAGAACAATACAAACAAAAGCTTGAGTCACTAATCAATACCAAATTTCATATCATAAAACATCCCTCAGTTTTGTTGCAAACCTGATTGGGACGAGTATATTGGCAATTGAAATATTTACACCAATTCGATTTAGTTAATAAAAAAAGTAAAATTGACGCCAAGTGCATCTGATGACACCTTGAGTATTGAATAAATGTATATTGAGGATTGTAAAAAAAGATTTTATTGTAAAAATCCACTTGGTTCTTATTACTTCTTCATTAACAGTAGAAGAACAACATAATGTTTTTGTTTTGAAAGAAAAATTGGATGAGCTAGTGTTTCATCTGAGTGGTGGTTGTTGAAAAAGTGCTCAGCCAATGTTATTTGAAAAAGGAGACTTTATAGCTGGTGGAATCGATGAACACTTTGAATATATTTCAGACACAGAATTTTATATGAATAAAGATCTTTTTGGGATTTAGCAATGCCTTAAATTAGTCCTACGCATAAATTGCGAAACAGATTTACGGCTGGAAATAAATGAGAATAGCTATTTACATTTCAACGTGGTTTATTTAAGCGAAGCGTTATACAATTATGTAGGTTTCGCTAAAAGTGTATGCTCAATAAATTAAACTGCATTGATTTAGATCTTTTACTTAACCTGAATATCCTCAATAATTGGTGCATTAAAACTAGTAATTTCAATATTCCTAAACTTCCAAGGAATTGCAGTAATTATAAAAAGCAGTGCTAATATATAAAGCTTACTAACCTTTCGATATTTGTTATTACATAATGTAGACCTAACGGATATTTTATAGGCAAATACAATACATCCTATAGAAATTAACATCATTATAGGATATTCAATGAGCCAAAACCTTAGGTAAGTCAATTGAAAAATATCCATTATTTGGTACCCTTGGTCTTTTAGTATTAGCAACCCATATTTTCCATATAAATAAATGTAGATTATGGTTAAAAAATTAGCACCTGATACCAACAATAACCATCTTACCCAGTTCTGTTCTTCCCTTTTATAATTTTTTGCCGTTGGTATAAGATTTCTGAAAATATTTACAACCAACAATGCTAATAAAGCCCAACGTAACAACTCATGAAAACCCAATATTCCCTTTTCCATACAAGCAATTTTTAGTGTGCTAAATTTAATTTCACGACTAAATAACGATGGATAGATTATAAAATTTCATTATGCTTGATGAGTACATTAGATTGACGTACTTATATCAATTGGTGTTAGGCTGACACTTAAAAATGGTACTAAAGGTTAATGAACAATGAAACTCTAGAGGAACTTTAAACTGAATGAATTGATATAAAATATTTAATTGATGACAAGTTTGTTAAAAAATAGACCTCTTCGACAATTCATTTCATATTCTCTTTTCTGTTTTCTCAGTGCCTCTGTGGCATTTTTTATTTGACTTATGGGTATTCCATTTGCCACAGATGACACAGAAAGAACAGAGAAAAGAAATATTTATTCTATTTTATTCACGAAAACCAATTGTCGAAGAGGTCTAATATAGTTGTAGCTAGCAATTTGCACAAAGTGGGTATATGGGCTATCACTAAGAACTCTACAGGAATTGATGGCTAGAGAACGACTAGACAGAGAAAAGATTTTCATAAAGTATATCACTCGTTCTGATATACTTTGTATTTTTATTAGGCAGTATGGGATAAATAGTTTTCATTTGAGTAAATACTAGTGTTTCATCTTAATATTATACTTGAACATGCACAAAGATACACGCCCCTCTCCTATTGTTTTTACATTACAAAATGTGGAACCATGGAATCTATTTGTTGGGATGGCTTTCACTTGGATAAATTACTTGCTACTATTGGAGGAATCAAGTGTACATCAATTTATTAAAGAAACGGGGTGTTTTACAGCCGAACAGTTTAAATTATTGAATGAACGTGTAACTAATAAAAGAAATAAAAGTGTGGCTATGAATGAAAAGCACTTTATCACGATGTATGCTGCCATCTATTTTACCAACCTTGTGATGGTATCGCAAAAGGAAACTGATTTATTATTGAACAATTTGGCGGAAGGTGATGGTGAAGAACAAGAAGGGGAAATGGAAGCTGTAAAAGGTACATTCATCAATTTTGCCAACACCAACCTAAAAGAGCTTAAACATGTTTATAGAAACAATCACAGCCTAGCAGTTGCAATGGCTAAAATAAATACCTTCCAAATACCAGAATAAGCTAGCTCGTGATGATTTAAGTTGAAAACTGCGCATCTATCCCATAAATATCCCCTACAATCTTCGCATTGTAGAGACAAGGCATTGCCTTGTCTCTACATAAAACACGTCTCGTAAAACGGTGTCCGCACTTCTCAATTAACTAGCGCTGCACTATTGGGGTATTCATGAGATAGATGAGGGAGAGATTTTTTGCAATCTTGGTAAAAAGCATAATAGAGCATTATACTTCAACTAAATTAACATCAATAACGTCATTGCCGAATTGAATTTGATTGTGCCTTGAAATAACCTTGTATTCTTTTTTCGATTCTATGATTATTGTATTATCGTCTTTCCAATAAGCTTTAATATCTAAATTAATCCTTTCCACGTCATACATACTTGCTCCACCATTTTTACCAGTAACACATACACTTGTTACCCCATATTCGCCATTCTGTTCGCTTTCTAATACTATCAGTCTAAATTTTTTATTTGGTGATTGAACATGAGAAAGTTCATTTGGAATATAACGATCCTCTATAACTTTTGTTTTATTTCTTAGCTTGGCAAAGTCACGACATAGATTATCCAGCACATTAATTTTATCTTCATCTGCATATTCTTGCCTAAGCTTATGAATCATACGGACAGTATCATAAAATTGTTCCTCATTTTCAATCTTGTTTTGTTCAATAATCTTTTCAAGTTATTTCCAATACTCTTTATAAGACCTAACTTCTATATCTACCTCTTGGTTATTCTTTAAATGCCCTGGATAATACATATCGATTCCAAATTCGTGTAAACCAAGTATATGTATTTCACTTATTTTGGTTGAATCTATTTTTATTTTAACTGAACCTGTAGAATCGGTTTTGTAAACGCCCACTACATTAAATGTTTTCATTAACCATCCAAACCCCTCTTTTCGAACTTCCACAGTATCGAACATATTTATTCTTCTTTTCTTGGATTTTTCATCAATTGAATTTATTTTGATTGTGATTTGATTATCCATATCACCCTTCAATGTACAGTTTGCGAAAAGTAATAAAAAAAACAAGACGAAAAAAATTACTCCTACTTTATGAATTTTTGATTGCATAATCTTTTTATGTCATTGTTGGCATTCCCCACTCGCCGATGTTGGGTGTTCTTTGCCAACAACAATCAAGTAAGAAGTATCATTAAATAATGTTCTATACAAATATATACATCCTGATTCTTATTATTCAAATCACATCCCTCCAGAAATCTCTTATATACCCTTTTCAATAATTCTGTATCCCAATTTACCTTCAAAAACTAGGTTACTGAAAAATTGGTATGTGTTTCTTCGCAAATAAACACACACGCTAGCGCTGGAGTGCCACTTTATTCGCGAAGAAAGGCACACGCCATCTCTGGAGTGCCTATTTATTTGCGAAAAAAGGCACCTCATTTTTCTAGAGGGACACTTTATTTATGATTTATCTGGCATAAATAAAAAATAACCCATCATTCAGCTAAAATAACTAGGGGTAAATAAAAATAAGGTATTGAATGTGTGGTATATTTGGTGTGTAGATAAAATTATTGTCGCTTTTATTAGGTTATTACTACACTATAACAAAAGTGTAGCCGCAACAAGGGATATCGCGATGGTTGATTGAATAGATTTATTAATCATTTTTCATCACCTTCAAATGTATTTCCAATGGGTACATCAAGACAACTTCCCAACACTATTTTTGGACGCCAGAAGGCATTAACCACAGCCAAAATAAAGAAAGATGCTGCTTTAACTCGTTCAGAAAATATATTATCCGACGAAACATCTGCCCGACTTGATATGGGCGAAGCAGCGTACAAGACAGGAAGAGCGGCCATTACAATAGCCCAAGCTGCCTACCATACTGCAGTGGAGAATGCCCGCCCACAACGTATGCTGCTGAGAACATTTATTAGCAATTATTTTGAGAGAATAAATTACCACATAAAGAACGGTAAAATGCTTGCTGCGGTACGTGCGTATTATGAATTGGGGGTTACCAATAAAAGAATACCCAAATTAACATCGGACGCATTGATGCTTGCCGCCGCAGCGATGGTGCTTAGTGGCGATATATTGCGTATGAATGCGGTTGGCATTGAAATGACGGAGCCTACTATTGCAGAGTTTACTGCCATATTGGACACTGCAAAACCATGTATTGTTGCCGTAAGCACGGCTGAGACGGCTTTGAACACTGCCATTGAAAACCTAAAGAAACAGATACCAGAAATAAGAGACCTCTTACAACACGTATGGGACGAGGTAGATATGCATTATAGCCTAAGCACTGCAATTGCGCGCAGGGGATTTGGCAGATTGTGGGGTATGCGGTTTATGAGTACTGGCTTACCATCGGTGGTAACCGGTACGTGCAAGGATGAATTTGGTGTGCCGATGGGTGGCATTAAAGTGCGTATAATGGGTTCTAGCCATAGCACGATTTCGGATGAGTTGGGCAATTTTTCGCTAAATACTAGCCTCTACGACGACTTGGAACTGGTAGCCACTTATGGTAATTACGAAGATAATATTACAGATTTTTTTAAAGAAGACGGCATTGCAACAGCAGTGGATGTAGTGATGGAAAAAAAGGTGGTTTAGTGAGATAAGTTGAAAGTAAAAAGTAGAAAGTGGATCGACAATCGTAAAAGTAAGGGAGTATAAAGAAAAGTGTAATTGGGAAAGTTTAATTTTTTGATTCTCTCTCTTTTCTTTCAACTCTCCACTTTTGACTTACGACTCTCTACTTTTTCAATCATAATTCATAATTCATCGTTCATAACTAATAAACTTGCTTTATCTTGCGTGCCTACAGTTTTTTATATCTAATTATTAATAATTTATAAACATGAAAAAGTACAAACCGGGGGTTCTCTTTGGCGCAGAACTAGAAGCTCTTTTACAAGATGCAAAACAGAATGAATTTGCATTGCCAGCAGTAAATACTATTGGCACTAACACCATTAATGCTGTATTGGAAACTGCGGCAAAGGTAAATTCGCCAGTAATTATTCAGTTTTCTAATGGTGGCGCTCAGTTTATAGCCGGCAAGGGAATGCCAAACGGTAACTACGAAGCCAACATTGCGGGTGGCATTTCTGGTGCATTGCACATTCATAATGTAGCTAAATATTATGGTGTGCCTGTGGTGTTGCATACTGACCATGCTGCCAAAAAGTGGTTGCCATGGATTAGTGGTTTGATTGATGCTGGTGAACAATTTTATAAAGAAAAAGGACAGCCTTTGTTTAGCTCTCACATGCTCGATTTGAGCGAAGAGCCAATTGAAGAAAATATTCATACCTCTGTTGAGTTCTATAAAAGAATGAAACCATTGGGTATGGCTATCGAAATAGAACTAGGTGTAACTGGTGGTGAAGAAGATGGTGTAGACAATAGCGATGTAGAAAACGATAAGCTATATACACAACCTCAGCATGTGGCTTACTCTTACGAAGAACTAGGTAAAGTAGGTAACCTGTTTACCATTGCCGCTGCTTTTGGTAATGTACACGGTGTTTACAAACCAGGTAACGTAGAACTTAGACCAGAAATATTGAAGAACAGTCAGGACTATATCCAACAACAGTATGGAACAGGACCTAAGCCAGTTTATTTTGTGTTTCATGGTGGTAGCGGAAGTCCGCAAAGCCAAATAAGGGAAGCTATCAGCTATGGTGCTATCAAAATGAACATTGATACCGATTTGCAATGGGCTTTCTGGGATGGTATTCTTCAAAACTACAAGAAGAATGAAGGTTATTTACAAGGTCAATTGGGCAATCCAGAGGGAGACGATAAGCCAAACAAAAAACATTACGATCCACGTGTGTGGTTGCGTAAGGCAGAAGAAAGCTTCAGCAAGCGTTTGGAAATAGCATTCGAAGATTTGAATTGTATTAATAGAAACGCGTAAGCTAGTTATGAGATATGAGTTATAAGTACTTATGTTTCTTTTTAAAAAAATATGGGGTAATAGTCTTAATCAACTATTACCCTTTTTTATGCTTGTTAAGACCTCACCTAAATCCCCTCCAAAAGGAGAGGACTTTGCACTCTGACTGAACGAAAATCGCTGCAATTGCTTGCCCTTCTCTATTGTCCTTGCCACCCCCTCCTTTTGGAGAAGGGCAGGGGATGAGGTCGGCGGGTATGGGGTTTTATTTTTTATTTTTTGCCTTCTTCGAGTTTAAATAATCTTCTCTAATCTTAAATAGATCAACTTTTGCAGAATCAATTATCAGTTCCTTTACAATATCTAAAGGCATCTGATCTTCATTGATAAAATTAATACATCCTTTCTGAAAGCTAGCCTTGGGTAGAAGCAACTTATACTTTTCGTGCAGTGTTGGTTGCATATAGATAGGTAAGATGTGTAAAGACATGTGCTTCTTTCCACTCGCCAATCCATATTTCATCATTCCTTTAGTTTTGTACAAAATCATTTCCATACGCATCATCACTTCAATTTCAGCAACTACCGAAGTGTCATTATCAAGTATCAATTGATACAATTGGGTTAAATTATTCTGTCTATCAGCAGCTTGATTGGATATAAACTGTTTAATTTCCATAATAATTTTTTTGTAAATTTAATAACTATCTCCATTTTATGGGCGCACAAAAGTTTTTCGCTTTATAAATTATGTTGCGAATGTAGAGACGCATATCAATGCGTCTTAAAAGCGAAAATCTTTTATGCACCCCATTTTATTTATTACGGTGTTGGAGAGATATTGGTTTTTATATTAACCAAAATCAGTTCAAACGAAAACAAGATTACCTTAATACATGGCATGTGTTAAATAAAGGCGCTTAAACAAGTTCAAAATTTAGGTTTTGTAAATTATCCATTACCTTCACGGCTTCCAAAAAGCACATTGTATTACAGAAAAGCTACATTTAGAAGATATGGAAAATATTTTTACAGGATTAGAGGGAGATGCACAGCAAGAGGATTCGGGCAGGAGAAGTTGGTTTAAGCGTAGGAAAAAAGGGATTTTAACTACCACAGCAGAAAAGAAAGAAACACCCGAAGGTTTATGGAATAAATGTCCGGAGTGCAACCTAATTTCTACCACTGCCGACTTGAAGGAGAATTTATATGTATGTCCAAAGTGTAATTACCACCACCGTATAGGCAGCGACGAATATTTTGAAATACTTTTTGATGAAGGTGAGTTTACTGAGATGTTTGACAACATCAAAAGTGTTGATATGCTTAATTTCACCGACTTAAAAAGTTATCAAAAAAGACTAGACGATATTCATGAGAAAACCGACCTAAAAGATAGTATGCGCGTTGCTACGGGCAATGTAAATGGAGAGGGGATTGTGGTAGCCTGTATGGACTTTGAATTTATAGGTGGAAGCTTGGGAAGTGTGATGGGGGAAAAGTTTAGTCGCGCCGTTAATTATTGTATAGAAAACAACCTTCCATATATGGTTATCAGCAAAAGTGGTGGTGCTAGGATGATGGAAAGTGCGTTCAGCCTAATGCAGATGGCCAAAACAAGTGGTAAACTATCTCAACTAGCCGATGCAAAACTCCCTTACTTTTCTCTATTAACCGATCCTACGTTTGGTGGTATTTCAGCTAGCTTTGGGATGCTTGGAGATTTAAACTTTGCAGAGCCAGGCGCATTAATAGGATTTGCTGGTCCAAGGGTTATTAAAGAAACCATTAAGAAAGATTTACCTCCAGGGTTTCAACGGAGTGAATTTTTGGTGGAACATGGTTTTCTAGACTTTATAGTAGATAGAAAAACACTGAAAGATAAACTTGCACAATTAATAGTATTGTTTAGAATTAAATAATTAGTCAAGAGTCGAAAGTGATTAGTCAAAAGTAAGTATTCATCCTTACCTACACTTCTCACTTTCGACTTTTCACTTTCAACTATCGACTTCACTATGGCAAAAGAAATGAATAACAGGCAGGCCTATTTTAACTACGCCATCGAAGATAAAATAGAGGCAGGTGTAGTACTATTGGGCACTGAAGTAAAAAGCATTCGTGAAGGGAAAGTGAGCTTTAATGATGCGTTTTGTCTGTTTGACAACCATGAACTTTGGGTGAGAGGATTGTATATAGCCGAATATAAACTAGGAACTACCAATAACCATATTGCAGTTTACGATCGTAAACTGTTATTACACAAAAAGGAGTTGAAGAAACTTGAAGCCAAGATAAAAGAAAAAGGACTCACCATTGTTCCGCTAAAGGTTTTCTTTAATGACAAAGAATTAGTAAAGATTGAGATAGGACTAGGCAGGGGGAAGAAGGAACATGATAAACGCCAAACCATTAAAGAAAGAGATTCTAAAAAAGAAATAAAGCAATATTTGTTGAAATAATTGGGTATTAGAATATCCGAAAACCCCTAAGCGCAATGTCGTTAAGTTGAGGATTTCTTTCCCCACAAAGCCACAAAGGCTCAAAGAAGCACAAAGAAAAAAGGAAAGAAAAGTTAAACAAAAAGGAGCATATTTCTCGAATCGCTCTCCTAGCGCCCTGAAAGTGTAACGTTTTACCTACAATTAGAAAACTAGCAGAAAAACACCCTTTTTTTAGATGAACATCCTTCGATTCCAACAATACATATATATCACTGATCAGATTTTACAAACAATAGTCGACAGATTTCTATTGATAGATATATTTTATGTAAAATGATGTTTATGTATAATCAAATACCCATATTTTTATACTTCAAAAACATAATATTATGACAACAAAAGAAGTAGCAAGCCGTTATATGGAGCTTGAAAAACAAGGTAAATGGGATCAGATACAAGCTGAACTATACAGTGAAGACGTGGTTTGTATTGAACCAGAACACGCAGCAGCAATGGGTATGCCTACCATTACAAAAGGGTTGGAAGCGATAAAGGCAAAGGGCAAAGCTTTTAACGAAGGAATAGCCGAAATGCATGGAGGTTACTGTACTGAGCCTGTTGTGGGTGGTAGTTTCTTTAGTGTAGCCATGGGAATGGATTGCACTATGAAAGATGGTACAAGAATGAACATGGAAGAAATTGCTGTATTTGGCGTAAAAGATGGAAAGATTGTTAGCGAACAATTTTTCTTCTAAAGTTTGCTATTTGATGAAATTATTAAACGCCTCTGCACTCTTGCAGGGGCGTTTTTATTGGTGGCATCTGGTTGTGTTTCCTCCTTAACCTGATAATCATTGCAATACATCCCTTTTAACTACAACATAAATCCAATAATAATAATTTGTACACAAGTCCACTTTGATAACTTTGTTTGAATAGAAAAACCATCTTATCAGTGGTGTGAAGTCTGGATTATTGGTTTATAAAAATAGAAGTGAAATGGAAACGATAAATTGGAAGGTACAAGGGATGACATGTAGTAACTGTGCATTGAGCGTAAACAAGGTATTGAGCAAACAAGGGATGCAGAAGGTTCAGGTAAATGCCATTACGGGTGAGGTTATATTTGATAATCCTGAAGCTATATCTGCACTTGATATTGCCAAAAAGAATATTTCTGACCTTGGCTATAAGGTTGTAGATGAAACTCTAGGCAGCCTGCCAGAGAAAAAAAAGTTTCTCGAAAGCTATTTAGATAAGTTTTGGTTTTGCCTTCCATTCACATTAGTATTAATGGTAGGACATTGGGCTATGTCATTCGGCTTCCACTTTTTACACAATGCATGGCTGCAAATGGCTATTTGTCTGCCTGTGTTTGTAGTAGGCATGAACTTTTTCGGCAGGAGTGCTTATAAAAGTCTTACCAAAGGAATTCCAAACATGAACGTATTGATTGCATTGGGTGCATCGGCGGCGTTTGTTTATAGTCTGATAGGAACGATTTCTGGCGATATGAATAAAATATTCTACGAGACAGCAGCATCAATCATCACCATCGTATTTTTTGGTAATTGGATGGAAGATTACTCGGTAGAAAAGACAGAAAAGGCTATTCAGAAAATGACCAAAGTGCAGAAGGTAATGGCAAACATGATTGCTTATGATGATGCACACAATGAAAACATTTTTCCGGTAGAGAATACACACCTTAAAGTAGGAGACCTAATACTGATAAAGACGGGCGAACAAGTACCAATGGATTGTAAGATATTGAGTGGAGAAGCAGAAGTTAATGAAGCAATCATCAGTGGTGAGAGTGCCCCATTGTTAAAAAAGCAGGGTGATATATTGATTGGAGGTAGTGTATTGGCCAATGGAACCGTGAAGTGTTATGTAACGGCTACAGGCAAAGACACCGTGATGAATGGCATTGTAACTATGATGAAACAAGCCCAAGGACAAAAGCCACCTGTGCAACTATTGGCTGATAAGATAAGCGCCATTTTTGTACCATTGGTGGTGAGTATTGCCCTCTTAACTATTGGCATTAATTTTTTCTTTATGCACAACTCATTCGAAGAAAGTTTGATGCGCAGTATTGCTGTATTGGTTATTAGTTGTCCTTGTGCAATGGGATTGGCTACTCCGGCGGCAATTGCCGTGGGTTTGGGTAGGGCGGCAAAGCATGGAATATTGTACACACAAACAGAAAGCATGGAGCTGTTTGCCCAGATAAAACAGATAGTTTTTGATAAGACAGGCACGCTCACTACCGGGCACTTTAGGATTTCTGAGTTTCAGGTTACATGTTACCAGTTGCAAGAATCGGGAAACGAGAATCGAGAATCGGAAATCGGGAATCGAGAATCGTTAGTTGATGTAAGCGGCCAAGAACTTTCAACTTCCGACTTTCAAAAGATTGTTTATTCCCTCGAAAAGTTTTCTAATCATCCCATTGCAAAAAGTATTGCTAAGGAATGGAAGACTGCCGAAGTAATAAAATGGAAAAAGATTGAAGAGATAAAGGGATTGGGGATGAAAGCCACAGATAAGGAAGGCAATAACTACATGATTGGTTCTGCAAAGATTGATGAATCCATCATTGATAAAAGCCACCATTTGTATGTAAAAAAGAATGATACACTTATTGGGTGGATAGATATTGCTGATGAAATAAGGGAAGAGGCTAAGGCGGTAATTGCATTTTGTAAGCAAGAAGGTATTAAAACAATTTTATTAAGTGGAGACAATCTGGCTAAATGTAAAGTAGTAGGAGAGGCATTGGGTATTGATGAAATTATTGCTGAGCAGAGGCCACAACAGAAACTAGATGCCATTGAAAAACTCTGTAAGACCACGCCAACCGTTATGGTTGGTGATGGCATTAACGATGCGCCTGCATTGGCTAAAGCTACTATTAGTATTAGTTTGAGTTCAGCCTCGCAATTAGCTATTCAAAGTGCATCGGTGGTGTTGATGAATAATGGTTTACAAAAACTACCAATGGCCATGCAGTTAGGAAGACATACTTATAATACAGTAAAGGGTAATCTGTTCTGGGCTTTCTTTTATAACATCATCGCCATTCCTTTTGCAGCATTTGGGCTATTTACACCAACGGCAGGCGCTTTATTGATGGGATGTAGTGATGTTGTATTGGCAATTAATAGCCTGAGATTGAATTGGAAAAGGGTGAGGTAATTGAGAATTAATTGATAATTAATAATTGATAATTGAGATTGTGTAGTATGAGTAACACTCTGTAGTTTTAGATGTATCGGATACCTTAGAGCCTCTGTTCAAACAGAAAAAGCATAATTATTTATTCATAACCTCTCGCCCGTTACATTTGCACCTCAAAAAATAGTAAATAATGAGTTTGCAAGCAGGAATAGTTGGGTTGCCGAACGTGGGGAAATCTACTTTGTTTAATGCAGTAAGTAATAGTGCCAAGGCACAGGCGAGCAATTATCGCTTTTGTACCATCGAGCCAAATGTAGGTTTGGTAGATGTACCCGATACCAGAATGGATAAATTGGCTGAATTAGTAAAACCCAATCGTACTGTACCTACCCAATTAGAAATAGTGGACATTGCGGGTCTTGTAAAAGGAGCGAGCAAAGGGGAAGGATTGGGTAATAAGTTTTTGGGAAACATCAGGGAAGTAGATGCCATCATACATGTAATCCGTTGTTTTGAGGATGAGAATGTATTGCGCGAAGAAGGAGCAATAAACCCTGTGAGCGATAAGGAAATAATAGACACTGAACTACAGCTAAAGGATTTGGATAGTGTGGAGAGGAAGTGGAGTAAGGTAGAAAAGATGGCGAGAGTGGGTAGCGATACCAAAGCTAAAGCTGAGTTTGAGATTCTTACACGTTGCAAGGAATGCCTTTTGCAAGGCAAAAGCATTCGAACGCTAAACCTTGACAAAGAAGAGAAACTTTCTACAGAAGACTTGTTTTTATTGACTGATAAGCCAGTTTTATATGTTGCAAACGTGGATGAAGCGAGTATGCACACTGGCAATAAATACTCGGAAGCACTTAAGGAAGCTGTGAAAGCTGAGGGAGCTGAAGTTATCATCATGAACAACAGCATTGAGGCTCAGATTTCTGAATTGGAAGATGCCGATGACAAGCAAATGTTTATGGATGAATATAAGATGACGCAACCTGCATTGAATAGGTTGATTTTGTCTGCTTATAACTTACTTGGTTTAGAAACTTATTTTACAGCTGGTGTTCAGGAAGTAAGGGCTTGGACGATTCATAAGGGTTGGAAGGCGCCACAAGCTGCAAGTGTGATTCATACTGATTTTGAAAAAGGGTTTATCAAGGCGGAAGTAATTGCTTATGATGACTTTGTGAAATATGGTAGCGAAGCTGCTTGTAGAGATAATGGCCGATTGAGGATTGAGGGCAAGGAATATGTTGTAAAAGATGGAGACGTGATGCACTTTAGGTTTAATGTTTAAAACAAGTCGTAAGTCATAAGTTGAAAGTCGTAAGTTATAAGTCTAAAGTAAAAAGAAACGGGCTATTGCAGTGTTGCAGTAGCCCGTTTTATTTTTGTTTGAAGCCTTTTGTAAGTTAGATTGTTTTTACCATTTCTACATCCAAGCGGTGCATAACACCTGTGGTAAGTTGTACGTTGTTTATTAGGAGTGAGTTGTATCCCGGTGCGGAAATAGCTACGTTATACAAGTTCTCGCTCATTTTAAGTTCCAATATTATACCATCTGCTGTACCAACTTCTTCGCCAGGCTGTACAACTGCAGTAAAACTGGTAATGTTTACCTTCGATACTATGTCCTCGGCAGTTATACGCATTCCTGTGGTGCCGTTACCAGCTACTTTTGCAAGAACAGTATTAAATGTGAATATTGCCTTTTTGGTTTCTTCATTTTCAAAAATCAATTGTCCATCATTTAGCATGCTTCTAAGTGTGGTATAGATTGTATTATTGGCTTTCATTTTATCGCTTGTCTCTCCTGGTGTGGCCTGTACATTGAGTAAATAGCTTTTATAAACATTTTCGAAAGCTGTTTTACCACTGGTATAAGTTGCCACAAATGCAGCAGGCATATTGGCACCACTCATTTCGAGAGCAGCCGTATTGTTAGTGATAAATAATGCAGCATCTGTTAGCATTACATTCATTTCTTCCCAACTTTCGTTGTAGGCCTTTTTGTAAGAACTATTGCCTGCCGATTTAAGCATGGCTACGGTAGTAGTAGGAAATGCTTCTTGTATATAGCTTTTTAGTTTACGTTGGTTGGCAAGGCATGTGTAACCTAATGGTAGCAAGGCAATCCTTACAGATTCTGGTAAAGCATTTCTCGTTCCTAAATTGGGTAATAGTTTTGCGGCTGCTAAGTCTGCCAATGCAGTGGTAGCAAGTGCTGCATTATATTTTCCTTTAAAGGCGGTGAAGCGAGCAAGGTTAGCATTGTAATTTGCCCAAACTACTGCTGCCACTGTGTATAACGATTGTTGCGAACAGCCGTATTGAGGTATTACTCCTTTCTTTTTCTTTGCCATGATTACTTTTTTATTTGCACAAGGTAGACCTTTATATTTCAAACTTCCTAATTAAAAATTGTATTTATTTTTAATATTTACAAGTACGATTAATAGCTACTATATAACTAGTTCATTACTAGCAAGGTAGGGGGATTTTGGGGGAGGAAAAGTTTTTTTAGAGAGAGGAGGTGAGATTTGATTAATAACTAGCGGATGGCTTTTTTGTAAACCCTTATAGGGGCTTTGAGCCCTATAAGGGTGGAGGATTAAAATTCAATTTCATTTTGTAATTCAACTGTATGAATATGATAATCTTTATATGCTACAGCTCCTCCGTACCATTGCAATACGCTTTCCCTTTCAATATTGGTGGACTTTTCTGATAGTATGGTCTGGTAAGAAGAATATGTCCAGTCTTCTATTGATGAACAGAAATGATGATGTACAGGATTGTTATGGATATATTGAACCAATCTGATAAAATAGGCATCATCGGTTACTTGTTTTCTTCGTAGATAATCAATAAACAATGCCCCTTTTCTGTAAAACATCTTATTGTATGCCTGCGCATATCCATTGAGCATATTGCTAAATTGTTGCATCACTATCTTACCATAATCTTTGCTTGGAGTTATAGAAGTAGGGAATTTAGCCGTATAGAATTGTTCTATTGTTGCTTCATCCCTGATTTGAATAAGAAAATGGAAATGATTTGGCATTAAACAATAAGCATATACTTTACAAACAGGGCTTATGTATTGACCAAACTTGGTTAGAAAGTATTGGTAGTTTGCATTAGACTTTATGTCAGTTTACTAACGTAACTAACGAAATTACCCTCCATTACAAATGCGAGTAATATATGAATTTATTAGAATTATGTAACAGAAATGTTAAAAGTATTTTTTTGTCTAAGAAAAGGGGTTAAAATTTGAAAATAATG
>CANCVE010000104.1 GCA_947381435.1 Chitinophagaceae bacterium | reverse complement strand
AGCATTGTTCATGGCTATTAAAAACATTGAAAAAGCATGGACACGCCCTATTGCAAACTGGCAATTAATATTAAACCAATTTCTAATTATTTTTGAAGCAAGATGTAATATTTAAAAAGCCAGTTTACACAAACTACTTTATACTCTCCAGAAGTTCTCTAAGAAAGTCGATTTAAAAAACCAATTATTGGCTATATCTTCAGAAAACATCTAGATTTTTATCACGAATCTCTTTAAGTCTTTATAAAACATCAAGACTTTTATGACGAATGTCTTGATGTTTGCTTTAAACTTCAAGACTTTTACCACGAATGTCTTGATGTTTGCTTTAAACTTCTATACTTTTATTACGAATGTCTTGATGTTTGCTTTAAACATCAAGACTTTCATGACGAAGCTCTTGATGTTTGCACAAGACTTAAAGACTTTTAACTCGAATCTCTTGATGTTTGAACAAGACTTAAAGACATTTGACTCTAATCTCTTGATGTTTTTGTCTCACTTAGACACATTTTACAAAGATGTAAGGATGTTTTTAAAAGAAGTAGGTATGTTTTGCTTTGACTTAAAGACTTTATTAGGAAAAAAGAACACATTTTGGAAGGATAAAGAGGGATTTAGGCGGGATAAGAATCAATAATCCTAGAAAATCTGTAAGAATGTTTATACCCTCTTTCATCGGGTGATAGGTTACTTTGTTTACAAAGGTTATAAAAAGTACTTCTTTTGACAATCAAATTACATACACAAATAACGCAAACCATTCCTTATTTTACACCAAAATCTACAAATAAATAACCTTTATGGCAATAACTGACTCATAAACTCGTTTTATTGCAAGGTAATGCAAGAATACTACTACACATATTATGATAGCCCGATAGGTGTAATAAAAATTGGTGGCACCGACAGCTATATCACCGAACTAAGCTTTCTGGATAATAGTAGCCAAATGGCTTACGGCATCCCGGGTGTTAGTGATGTATTGCATCATTGTACGGAACAACTAATTGAATTTTTTCAGGGTAGAAGACGAACATTCGATATTGCCATCCATCAGGAAGGAACTGAGTTTCAACACACTGTCTGGAATGAGCTAATGGGAATACCTTTTGGTAAAACAATTAGTTATATGGATCTGGCAAAGAGATTGGGTAATCCAAAGGTTATCAGGGCCGCAGCGAGTACGAACGGTAAAAACAAAATAGCGATAATAGTGCCATGTCATAGAGTAATTGGTACAGATAAAAGCCTTGTGGGTTATTCGGGCGGAATGCAAAGAAAAAAATGGCTTCTTCAACATGAATTTAGATTGGCAAATGGAATACAAACGCTTTTTTAGTTGATAATTGACAATTTATAGTTGACAATCGCCTTTTCGTTATCCATTATTACTTGTCAATTTTCAATTAAAAATTAGTTATTAACACTCCGCCACTGAATCCTCACATTGCAATAAGTAATCCACAAGGCATTGTAAATATAAAACCTCTTTTAATCGAATTGTATATTTGTTAGTATGGCTAATCTTCTCAGAAAGAAAACCTCACCTCCCGCGCCAAGCCCAGAAGAGCTTAATCCGGATAAAGAGGTACAGGTTACTGTAACCGAAGTTGTTAAAGATGAGCGTACCACTAAAATAGCGGGTGCGTCAAGTCTTTTATTCTCTTTATTTTTATTTATTGCGTTCACCTCATATCTATTTACGTGGCAAGATGATCAAGACAAGGTTCACCAATTTGGCATTAAAATATTTGCTACTAACGATGTGGTAATACACAACCTTTTGGGTGTATTAGGTGCTTATAGTGCGCACATTTTTATATACAGTGGCTTCGGACTTGCGTCCTATCTTTTCTGTACCTTCTTTTTTGTGCTGGGTGTAAACTTATTATTCGGAAAAAAGATATTTAGCCTTATAAGAAACCTTCGCTATGTAATAATAGGCCTAATAGTACTCAGTGTATCCTTTTCATTCTTTGCCCGATTCAGCGATTTTAGCTTTGGAGGTGCCGTAGGCGAAATGATTAACGATTGGTTTGTGAAATGGATTGGTGAGTTTGGTACAGGAGCCTTACTAATAGCTTCGGTTTTCAGTTATTTTATATGGAGAGTAAACCCTACATTCAAGTGGCCAGAATTTAAACGAAAAGAAAAAGAAATACTTCCAATACAAGAGGACGAAGAAGAAGAGGAAGAGGTAAATCTATTTTATAGTCCTACCCATAAAGCACCAGTTGAAGAAGATTTTGCTTTAACCATCAATGAAGCAGCTGCACTTTCGTTATCCGAAGGTGACGAGCCTGCCTTACCTACAAACAATAACAGGTTAAAGGGGGATGGTAGTGGAGTTTCGGTAATTATGCCTAAACCATTAGAAACTAAGGAAAATCCATTGATTGAGTTTAGTGTAAATGAACAAATACCAGAAGAATCTCCTGAAGATGGTGGAAAGTTATTTATAGATAATAGTAATACTGCACCTGAGGCACCGTTCACTGTTAATGAACCACTTGATACTGATTTACCCACTGTTCATGATATTGCAAAAGCCGCTTTAGCAAAGGAAGGTTTTGGTGGAATGGAGCTTGAAATAAAGCCTTCCGTAGAAGACGATATTATTAGTCAACAACCAGAAGAGGAAGAAGAGGAACAATCGGAAGCAAATAATGAAGAAGAAGAATTAATTGAAGAAGAGGAAACACCGTTTGTGTTCAATCCACCAATTGTTCCGAAACAGGGGCTTAGCACTAATTATGATGCTACATTAGACCTGAGAGATTATAAATATCCTCCACTAGACATATTAGAAACCCATGGTAGTGAGAAAATAATTCATGACCCGGCGGAACTTGAGATGCATAAAAACCAGATTGTATCTACTTTAATGAACTATGATATAGCCATTCAGCGGATTGCAGCAACGGTTGGTCCTACGGTAACATTATACGAAATAGTACCTGCACCTGGTGTTCGTATTAGTAGAATTAAAAACTTGGAAGATGACATTGCCTTGAGCCTTGCAGCATTGGGAATACGTATTATAGCTCCAATACCGGGTAAGGGTACCATTGGTATTGAAGTGCCAAACATAAAGAAGACGGTGGTAAGCATGAAGACATTATTGATGTCTGACAAGTTTGCTAACAGTGCTTTTTCCCTTCCTATTGCGATAGGCAAAAGAATTGATAACGAAAACTTTATTGTAGACCTTGCCACAATGCCACACTTATTGATGGCGGGTGCTACCGGGCAAGGTAAATCTGTTGGTATAAATACACTGCTTGTTTCATTGCTGTATAAAAAGCATCCATCACAACTAAAGTTTGTTTTGGTGGATCCAAAAAAGGTGGAATTAAGCCTTTATCGTGTAATAGAAAAGCACTTCTTGGCAAAACTTCCAGGTGAAGAGGAAAGTATTATTACGGATACTAAAAAGGTAGTCCATACCTTAAATGCACTATGTATTGAGATGGATAACCGTTATGACTTACTGAAGGAAGCGGGTTGTAGAAATATAAGAGAGTATAATGAGAAGTTTACCAATAGACGACTAAACCCACAGAAAGGGCATCAATATCTTCCATTTATCGTGCTAGTGGTGGATGAGTTTGCAGATTTAATAATGACGGCAGGTAAGGAAGTAGAAATGCCGATTGCCCGTTTGGCTCAGTTAGCTCGTGCCATTGGTATACACTTAATTATTGCTACACAGCGTCCATCAGTAAACATTATTACAGGCACTATTAAGGCGAATTTCCCAGCGCGTATTGCCTTTAAGGTTTCTTCTAAAATTGATAGTCGTACCATTCTAGATGCGGGTGGTGCAGAGCAATTAATTGGTAAAGGAGATATGCTTATTAGCTACAATGGGGAAATCACCCGTTTGCAGTGTGCATTTGTTGATACGCCAGAAGTGGAAAGAGTATGTGAATTTATAGGTGATCAACTTGGCTATCCAGAAGCATTCTTATTGCCAGAATATGTTGATGAAAAGGAAATGGAAAGCAAAGACTTTGACAATGGTGAGAAAGATCCATTATTTGCAGATGCTGCTAGATTGATAGTTCAAAACCAAATGGGTAGTACATCCTTGATTCAACGTAGAATGAAGCTTGGATATAACCGTGCAGGCCGTTTGATGGATCAACTCGAACGCGCAGGGATTGTAGGAGCCAACCTAGGAAGTAAGGCTCGCGAAGTACTCTTTAAAAGCGATACAGAACTAGAAGAATATTTAGATAACTTGAATTTATAAACTTAAAATCGAAAGATGTATTACTAAAAGGGACAATTACCACTAATTAACTTTAGTAGTAATTGTCCCTTTTGTATTGATTGGGAGGGCAGTTCCCATTACTTCGGCTGTACCCTTCAATTCTATATTTTGACTTACAGAAGATAGTATTCCTGTTACTCTATTGTAGGTAATAGTAGATGCTCGTGTTCCTTTTATGTTCTGTGCAACATCCATTCCCATCATCTTTGTGGTTCCCTTACTTGATAATGAATTATTGACAGTTACTTCAATGGTTGATTCTTTTAGTTTTGAAATTGATAATATAGATATAGACTTCTGATTACCATCCTCGCTTTTATCTTCTGCTGTCCACTTAAAACCCTCGGCTTTATTTTTTATTGTTGATGAAACAAAAAGCTGTCCTACTATCTCAGGAAGGTTAATCTGTAAACCCGTTGATGCAATTGCATCAATTGAACTTTTTTCGTTCGAAACAATATTGCCATTTACCAAAACAAACTCTTTTGGTTTATTCAAATCAACTAAAAAAGGAGCAACCATGGGATTATTCATTGTTGTTGGGTCATTAGAATCAAATTTATTCTCTTGTCCCATAATGCTTACTGAGCCTTTAAAATGTGTAGTAGTTGCAGAAAGAGAAATAATACTATCCCTTACGCTTTTTATTTCTATTTCAATATCAGCAGTCCCATTTATATCGGTTTGCATATCCATCCCCATCATTGTGCTGGAATTATTAAACTTTTGAACTTGGTTTACCTGAATTTTGGTTCCTTGTGTTACTTGTTGAGATTGAGCATTAAGTACTGAGACAATTAGTACTAGAGATAAAATTTTTACATTCATGTTTGATTACATTATTTTGACAAAACTAATTTATAGTTATTATAATTAGATAAGAGGTATAGAAATGATTAATTAAAATGTTAGCAATCGAAATATTATCTTCACAAAGCCTATACTTTCTTAAAACAAAAAAGGTTGCTTCTTACGAAACAACCTTTTAATAGTTATATTAATTAAGATTACTCAGCAGAAGTGAAACTTGCTAACAAATATTCTTGATTCAATCTTGCAATGTTTGATAAAGAAATCTCTTTAGGACAAGTAGCCTCACAAGCACCAGTGTTGGTACAAGCACCAAATCCTTCCTTATCCATTTGAGCCACCATGTTTACAACACGGCTCTGACGCTCAGGATCACCTTGTGGTAATAAAGCCAAATGAGAAACCTTTGCACTCAAGAACAACATGGCACTACTGTTTTTACAAGCAGCCACACATGCACCACAACCAATACACATTGCCGCTGCAAAAGAAGCATCAGCATCATTCTTATTGATAGGAAGTGAGTTACCATCAACCGCATTACCAGTATTTACGCTAACATAACCTCCCGCTTGGATGATACGGTCGAAAGAAGTTCTGTCAACCACCAAATCCTTCAATACCGGAAAAGCTTGTGCTCTCCAAGGCTCTACAGTAATGGTATCACCATCATTAAAGGCTCTCATGTGCAACTGACAAGTAGTATTCGCCTGCCAAGGTCCATGTGGTTTACCATCAATATACATAGAACACATGCCACAGATACCTTCACGGCAATCATGATCAAAAGCAATAGGTTCTTTGTCTTCTTGAATCAACTGCTCGTTCAATACATCAAACATTTCCAAAAAAGACATCTCTTGAGAAATATTCTTTACTTGATAAGTTACAAACTCACCTTTTGAAACAGTGCTTTGCTGACGCCAAACTTTTAATGTAAGATTTATATTCTTGTGTTCCATATACTCGATTTACCATTCCCGAAGGAAAGATGTATGTTAATATGTTTATTATTTGAAGGTATTATCCTTCATTTATACTATTTATAATTCCTTTGACTTGGTTTGATTACATCGTAAATCAAAGGTTCCTTTTGCAAATTCCAGTTGCTGTCTCCTGCATAATCCCAAGCGGCAACATACATAAAGTTTGCATCATCACGTAGAGCCTCTCCTTCTGGAGTCTGATATTCTTCCCTAAAGTGACCACCGCAGCTTTCTTGTCTGTTTAGTGCATCTTTACACATTAACTCACCAAGCTCGATAAAGTCAGCAACACGGTTTGCTTTGTCTAATTCAGGATTCATTTCATTTATACCTCCAGGAATCTTAACATCGCTCCAGAATTCTTTCTTCAAAGCTTGGATTTCTGCAATTGCTTCAGTCAATCCTTGTGCATTACGGGCCATACCACACTTATCCCACATAATCTTCCCCAAACGCTTGTGGAAGCTTTCTACGCTTTGCTTACCATTGATACCTTTAAGTGTAGCAATTCTATCGCTAACAGATTTTTCAGTTTCTACGAAGGCAGGATGATCTGTAGAAATTGGTTTGCTGTAAATTTCGTCAGCCAAGTAATTACCAATTGTGTAAGGGATAACGAAGTATCCATCAGCCAAACCTTGCATCAAGGCACTTGCACCCAAACGGTTTGCACCATGATCGCTAAAGTTAGCCTCTCCCAATGCATAAACACCCTTAATTGAGGTTTGCAATTCATAATCTACCCATAATCCACCCATTGTATAGTGAACCGCTGGATAAATACGCATTGGAATTTCATAAGGATTTTCGCCTGTAATTTTTTGATACATATCAAATAGATTACCGTATTTCTCCTTAACCACTTCCTTACCTAATACTATTATCTCTTCCTTAGTTGCATTAGCTAAGCCTTTTTTGCTTACTTCTATCTTACCATAACGCTCAATAGCAGCAGCATAATCCAAATAAACTGCTTGCTTACTTGTACCAACACCATAACCAGCATCGCAACGTTCTTTAGCTGCACGGCTAGCAACGTCCCTTGGTACTAAGTTACCAAAAGCAGGGTATCTTCTTTCTAAGTAGTAATCTCTTTCTTCTTCAGGAATATCAGTTGGTTTTCTGTTATCTCCTTGCTTTAATGGTACCCAAATACGACCATCATTACGTAAGCTTTCACTCATCAAAGTCAATTTACTTTGGTGATCTCCACTTACAGGAATACAAGTTGGGTGAATTTGTGTAAAGCAAGGGTTAGCAAATGCAGCACCTTTCCTATGAGCCTTCCAAGCAGCGGTAACATTGCTACCCATAGCATTGGTTGATAAATAGAAAACATTACCATAGCCACCAGTACATAATAATACTGCATGACCAAAATGACGCTCTAGTTTACCAGTAATTAAATCTCTAGCTATAATACCTTGTGCCTTGCCATCAACCATAACGATGTCAAGCATCTCATGACGAGAATACATGGTAACATTTCCCAAAGAGATTTGTCTTTCCAATCCTTGATAAGCACCTATTAATAATTGCTGACCTGTTTGACCAGCAGCATAAAATGTACGTTGAACCTGTGTACCACCAAAGCTACGGTTGCTCAATAATCCACCGTATTCCCTTGCAAAAGGAACACCTTGAGCCACACATTGGTCGATGATGTTTCCACTCACTTCTGATAAACGGTGAACGTTTGCTTCTCTTGCGCGGTAATCACCACCTTTGATAGTATCGTAAAATAACCGGAAGACGCTATCACCATCATTCTGATAGTTTTTAGCGGCATTGATACCACCCTGAGCAGCAATAGAGTGTGCCCTACGTGGACTATCCTGAAAACAAAATGCTTTTACCTTATACCCCAACTCTCCCAATGTTGCAGCAGCAGATGCACCAGCCAAACCGGTACCTACCACTATAACTTCTAGTTTACGCTTGTTTGCAGGGTTCACCAACTTACAATGTCCTTTATAGTCTGTCCATTTGTTTTCTAAAGAACCTGCAGGAATTTTTGCATCTAACATTGTACTCTTATTTAGAATGAAAATTTATTTTGTGTAATACAACAAGCCCGGGGCTAGTTAGTTCAACCAATGAAAATAGAAACTTATTGGCATCATGATGAAGGCAAGAGGGATGATGATGGCATATCCGTAACCCAAGCAACTAAATATGGCATTGTATCTTTTGTTGTGAACACCAATTGTTCTAAAAGCACTCTGAAAGCCATGTGCTAGGTGATAACCCAAAGAAAGGCAACCAGCAACATATACAATAACAACCCAAAGTTCACTGAACTCTTCTTGCATTTTAGCATATAGGTTAATTTCTTCTCCAAGTAAGAACCCTTGATGAGCACGGTTTGGTAACCAAAAATCTGACAAGTGAATGACTAAGAAGATTAGGATTATTGTACCTAGCAAGCCCATGCTTCTGCTGTACCATTTACTACCCTTGCTATAACTAACAGCATAGTTGGTACCTCTTTTACTACGATTGCTTATTTCTAGCATTAACCCTTGAATGATATGAAGGAATAAACCAACAAACAAACCGATTTCTAAAATACGAGGAACTACATTGTTGCCCATAAAATGAGCGCCAGCATTAAACATGGTACCACCGTCATTTGCCCAAATACAGGCATTCAAACCAGCGTGCACAATTAAAAATAATATCAGGAAGATTCCGGTAAAACTCATTACCAACTTTTTACCAACTGATGATGTAAAGACTTCTTTCCAGGTCATTGAGCAATTTTTTTGTTTAGCGGCGGCAAATGTAACGATACTATAATTATTTTTTACTAAAATCGTGGATGTTTATTTTGCGAAAACGCTATCGTAGCTAAAATAGTTCGTGTGTCAACTAATATTTCATCCATTTCAACACTAAATACAACAAATAATAATAAAAGGTTTAGTATTTGGCTAAATATTCAGCACAAATAAGTAAATGGTAATTAATTAAATTTTTACTGCTAGAGTTTGTGGTTCTTATTGCACTACCATATTATTCATTTCTTTCCAGTAATAATATTTCAATTTGTCATTTGATTTAGTAGCGGACTTATTCATAGCAATGGCAATGATGTTAGCTTTTATTCCTCTGTATTTACTAAGCAGTTCCCCTACCAACAATGGCTGTATAATGGTTAAGACAGTGGCTGCAACCTGTTCCACTATTCTTTTTTCATTGCGTTTACCTATTAATACTGAAGGTCTAAAAATATTTGTACTGGCATAATCAAGCGCAATTATGTCCCTTTCCATTTCGCCCTTTGTTCTGCTATAAAAAACTTTCGAATTTATATTTGCGCCCATTGCTGACACTACAAACACCGAAGAAGCGCCATTTTCTTTGCAAAGCCTTGCAAAAAGCACTGGATAATCATGGTCTACCAGATAATAAAGCTTTTGATTGGGTTCTTTTTTCTTTGTTGTACCTATACAAATAAACACATCATCAGCCACCAATTCTTTTTTCAGACTTGGCAAGGTTTCATAATTGCCAATCAAGGTTATTAGTTTTGGATGCTGAATAGATAAAGGCTGTCTTACCACAACTATTAGTTTAATGTATGCAGGATTATTTAACAATTCAGTTAATAGAAATGAACCTACCAATCCACTGCTACCCAATAATATTGCTGTTTTCATTTTTCACATTTAAAGGCCCCTAACATACCTATACCCTACAGGTATTTATTTCAAATATTCTTCAATCACAATCTTCTTTTGCCCCATCATTACTTTAAAAGCGTTTGGCCTACTCATTAGTTCTCCCAAGTTTTTAGGCAGTACTTGCCACCTAAGTCCGTACTTATCTATACACCAACCACATTGCGATTCCATCCCCTCAGCAGTAAAATAATCCCAGAATTGATCAATTTCAGCTTGATCTTCACAATAAATCATAAAAGATATGGCATCATTTAGTGGGTGATGCTCATTTGCAGTGTTCATCAGCACATACTTTTGTCCCAATATATGTGCTTCACACATTTCGGTTTTGCCACTTGGCGTTTCTCCCAAAGGGATAATTTGACCTTGCTTCAAATCTTCACCAAAGATGTTTTTATAATAATTAATGATTGGAGTGATACTACCTCCATCTGTACTAAACCAAAGGCAAGGAACTATTTTGTTGTTGTTCATAATATCGTTGTTTAAAGTTGCTAAAAGTAATTGTGTTTAATCTATTAACAAAGACTTATTAATTAAACCTGTCAAAATCCCTTTTAGGATTGCTGACAGTGGGCGGACATTAACTTCGTGCGGATACACTAAACAAAAAAACTAACAACTAAGTAAAATGCAATATTTTTTAGTCAACATGCTATAGTCATGTACTAGCCGTAAAATAAACTGTGCATAAGCTGGAGGAAGTCTGTTAATGAGATTGCTTATTTAATTTTTAATACACCTTACAGAGTAAAGATACCAACCTGAACCAGTACCACGGATTAAAAGTGTTGCTGCATTGGAATTATAATCGAATATTGAAATATAGGGATCGTTAACCATAAACCTAGCGATAGTTCCTACACCTTCCCCAGATACCCCAAACCTAGTAAATATATCCCCTGCGGGCAAGATATTAAAATTAGCCATGTTTGTAGCTCCAAGGTTTGGGCTAATCCAGTGTGCGTTCCCCGCTTCCTTCAAGAATCCACCTGCAACATCATTGCCTCCAACAAAATTGAATAGTTCCTGCCATTCGTCCTTTGAAGGTATGTGCCAGCCGGGAATAGCCAAAGATGAACTAGCATCGTGATAAAACCTACCATAAGATGTATCACTAATAGTAGGGTAGTACATGGAACTCGGGTCATTATACCTCAAATTCTCAGCCATCCAAACCTGCTTGCCAATCTTTACCCATTTATACCTTTGCTGATCCCGGGTATCAACTACAATGCCTGTATCACTACTGTAGGCAGCAGCTGTAGTAAAACTCACTTGGTTACCATATACTACGCCATTGCTATTCTGTGCAAATGCTTTTACATAATAGGTAGTACCCAATTGCAACCCACTTAGGGGGGAGGCAAAAGTGCCAGTATCTGTCTTTACAATAATAATGCTATCCGAAATGGTAGGAGAACCGGACTTGTTCCAGCAAATTCCGCGGGAAGAAACTCGAGGAATACCCATAGAAACCAGATTGCTTTCGCAAATAGCATAGGTTGTACCAACAAACGATACAGGCAAAGTAGAAACAGAAGGGGTTATACTCTTTACTATAATGGTAATGGAAGCGGAAGTAGAAAGACCATCATTATCTGTTGCTATAGCCGTAAGGGTATGCTTACCAGGAGCAACCATACTTTCCCAATTGTAGGTGTAGGGTGGCGATTTAAGCTCACATATTAGGTTGTTATCAATTTTAAGGTCAACGTTTCTTATTAATCCATCGGGGTCATTAGCGTTTACCTCTATAGTAAATTGATACCATGGTCCTTGAAAAATTTCGGCATTATTGGCAGGAGAAACTATTTCTAGAAGGGGCGCTTTACGATTATCTTTTTTGCAAGCAAACAGTAATACTATCAACCCAAATAGGTAAACGATATTTTTACTATTTTTCATAACTTGAACGTATTAAAAGGTTGGCGAATTGTGTCAAGCTATTAGATGCAGCAACTATATACATAATCTGCTTTACAATTCAAAGATATGCGTAAAACCATCAATAAGTATGGATACAAAAATCTAATAATGAAATAGAAGTTGTGGTTATTCTATTTATTTAAAACGATATAACAGCATATCCCAATCTGTCAATAAAGCCAATTTATTATAATTCCCTCACTAACCTTTTATTAGATGTGGAATAAACCTACTTTTATTATCAGTAATCAAACCATTCGATTCTCTAATGCCCATTCCAGCAGGTTGTTGTCCTACTACCCAACTACCTATTACTGGATAATTTTCAGAAAAGTTAGGTAGTTCAAATAACTCTTGATAAACAAAACCTTCATTGCCATATTCGCCTGAGGAACTTGCTATGGTTTCTCCAAATTTAATAAGTTCTACATTGGCTCCCTCTCGGGATAGTATTGGTTTTTTTGCATAATTTATCAATCCTTTGGGTTCATCGAAATAAGATTTTAATAAAAGGGGATGGTTAGGAAATAATTTCCACAGCACAGGAAGTATTGCCTTATTACTAAGTATCATTCTCCAGCTAGGTTCAATCCAGATGGTATTGGTGCCATTTTTTATAAATTGTTCAGCAAAGGCATCTTTTAGTAACCATTCATAAGGATATAGTTTGAAGATGTTTTTTATTTCGTCTTCCTCCATGTCCACAAAAGCATTTCTAGTTCTATCCCATCCAATATCGTCAATAAAAACTAGTTTGGTATCAAGCCCTGCCTGCATTGCACAATCCCGCAAATATTCTACCGTTGTAAGGTCTTCCAAACTTTGTTTCAAACAGGTGAAATGTAAATTGCCCTCAAACAAATACTCTTTTAAAAACTTCCAATATTCAATTAGTTTTTCATGAATAGAGTTAAACTGGTCTTTACTTTTATCAAAATCTTGCAACCAAAACCATTGCACAATGGCAGCCTCGTACAGACTTGTAGGGGTATCGGCATTAAACTCAAGCAGTTTCAGCGTTCCATTTTTATATGCAAAATCAAATCGTCCATAAATGGATGGGTAATCTTCATTCCATGTAGTTTCTATATTCTCTACAATACTTTGTGGAATTTTAAAGTTTTCAAAGAGATTATTATCAATCACATGTTGAACCGCCTCCAAACACATATCCCATAATTCGGCAGTAGATTGCTCTATAAACAACACTTCATCCATAGTAAACTCGTAATAAGCACTCTCGTCCCAATAAGTAACATCGGTAGAGTGAAAACCAAATCCAAGTTTTTCAACTGCTGCCTGCCAATTGTTTCTCGGTTTTATTTGTATTCTTCTCATTTTCTAACTTGATTTTTTATGATGATACAGACATTCCTTCTCCACCAAAACCACCTCTAGAAACAACTCCTTTAAAAGAGTTTGAGCCAATGTTTGAAGGCTCCCCAATGCCAGAATTATAAAACCCAGATCTATGATAAATACCGCCATTGTAATAACCATAAGGTCTAAATGCGTAATACCATCCGCCGCTTCCACCGCCGCTTCCACTATGATACACATGCGAGCTTACATTGCAATATTGCGCAGTTGTATCTGAACGCATATATACTTTTCTACCTTCTTTTTTGTGTTGATGACATGAAGCAAGTGCAGCCGTAATTAGTACCAACTTAATTGATTTACTTTTTTTCATTCTGGTTCTTATTTTACAGTAATGTAAATTTCATAATCTTTAGGCACTGTAACATGTTTACCATCATTTTCCTCATTTTCACTACTTGCTTCTTCTGAGGTATAGCCTAAATTTTTCAAGGTATCTACCTTTGTAAGTACCGTATCGAGTAAACCTTTTACCCAGACCTTATGCTCGGTGATTAATAAATCGTAGCTATTTCTGTGTTCAGTGGATATTACCGTTTCTACAGAACCGTCCTTATTGGGCGTATTAACAACATCTTCATTACTATCATCGCAAGAAATAAGGCAGCAAACTATTAGGCTTACTAGGATGTGGGTTGATTTAAAATTCATTTTTATTTTAGTTATTGATTAATGTAACAGTGTGATTTAAAAACAAATGATTGTAATTATGAATAAGAAAAAGTGCAAACTTGGTCGTAATATTATTGATTTAACATTAGTACAAACATGAACAAAAAGTAAAAATACGAGTCAAGGTTTACATATAAAAGGTTTTTTTTAGTAACGTTATATAGTTTAAATAACAAAAATTAGTGAAGTGCCGCTGATTCCATAGCCTTTATGGTTTTGATTATTCCTTTCATTTGTCAGTTCGCTTTGAGCTTAGTTTAATATGGACGAACAGCTAATGCAAAAAAAATGACTAGCAAACAACTACGTAATACGAAAAAGCCAGACAATCATAATTTAAGTAACACGCAAGCACAGGTCAGAGACACTGCGCTAGTTGCCAATTTTCGAACAGACCAGTGCGAGATGAGACCTGTGCGAGATGGGTTTACATATAAAAGGTTTTTTTTAGTAACGTTATATAGTTTAAATAACAAAAATTAGCGAAGTGCCGCTGATTCCATAGCCTTTATGGTTTTGATTATCCCTTTCATTTGCCAGTTCGCTTTGAGCTTAGTTTAATATGAACGAGCAGCAATTGCAATAAAACTGACTAGCAAACAACAACATAATACTAGTAAGCTTGACAATCATATTTAAGTAACACGCAAGTACAGGTCAGAGACACTGCGCTAGTTGCCGATTTTCGAACAGACCTGCGCGAGATGAACGAGCAGCAAATGCAAGAAAATGACTAGCAAACAACAACGTAATACGAAAAAGCAAGACAATCATAATTTAAGTAATACGCAAGCACAGGTCAGAGACACTGCGCTAGTTGCCGATTTTCGAACAGACCTGCTCGAGATGAACTAATGTGCAATAATTAATGGGCCAAATAATACTATCCCCTAAATTTACGTCTTGGATGTTTGCTTACATGATGTATGGAACTTATGAATATTTCTCTTTTAAATTCATATACCTTGTAAACGATAATGAATGGAAATGTCTTTATCAATGCTTCCCTAAAATTGTTGTTGCTTTTACTACTATTTGCTAATGGATTGTTGGTAATTATTTTAATCTTTTGAACAACAGCATTGGCAAACTTATCACCTAATCCTTGTTGCTGTCTCTCGTACCATTCATAAGCGTCAATAATGTCCTTGTGTGCCAACGGGTGTAGGTGATGGCTATAAGGCATTGGTATTTTTTAGCTTTTCTGAGAAACTTGCCTTGGCAGCCGCAATGGCTTCTTCAATAGTGAAGGTTTCTGTTGTGCCATTCTCAAAATCGGCACACCTTTTATTCATTTCTTGTGTGTAGGCATCTTCATCCCACGCTTCGGCATGGGCTTCTACAAATGTTTTTACAACAGTCAATACGGCCTTCTTCTGTTGTGCACTCAATGCAGGAAGAAGCGTGATTATCTTTTTATCAATATTGTTTGTTGCTAACATCAGTAAATAATTTCTACAAATCTATTGTTTAATTTTCAAGTGCTACATGTGGTTATTCATTTATGTGCAAGATGACCTTATCTAAGCGTATTCCAGTTACAAACTGGTTCGAATGGTAGGCATAAATGATACTTCGCAACACTTGCGCCAGTGTAGCAGACCTGCGTTAGACTAGATTTACGAACAGACCTGCGCGAGATGCGCCTGTAGCCAATAAACAGCCACCCGCTACAATCT
>CANCVE010000103.1 GCA_947381435.1 Chitinophagaceae bacterium | reverse complement strand
TTTCTGGTATTTAATACAACCTATCATGGGAAGTTCATAAGCATTTAGTGGCAAGGTTACATTGTTTAATAAGCTTAAAAAGAAAGTAGGTGTAGATAGTGCAAATGGTGTATTGGCAGCCATGTTGTTAGAAAAAGGCATCAACCTATCAACAGATGCTGACAATTGTGTTTTGGCGGTGGGTCATGACGCAAGTTTTAAATCTTTTGGTAAATTAAGCAAAAAGTTTCAAAGGCAAGAAACATTAAATTGGCTTTTGGACAAAGCAAATTGAAAATTAAGTTAGTCATTGGAAGCATATTTAGCAATATTGGTACAGAGGCGATATATATTTATAAAGGAAATGACATGAGTGGTACTCCCATAATGCTAGCGGCAGGTAAAAAGTGGATTACCGCCAAGGGATACAGTTATGTATGCGTTGCAAACACCTCACAAACCAATGGGGCAATATTTTCAGTTCTTCCTAAATAATAAGTGAACAATAAGGAGGCTGTCTCAAAAGTAAATTTTGTGGCAGCCTCTTTTTTCATTATTCGTTTTTGTTTTGATACCCCTTTAGCTACTATCAATTTATCCTAAAATCGACGTTCTTTGTCGAGTATTCGATATTCATCTCGGTTTATTGTCACATCATCAAGGTTTATGGTTACTCTCGTGAGGTTTATGGTTACTCTCGCAAGGTTTATTGTCACATCATCAAGGTTTATTGTCACATCATCAAGGTATATGGTTACTCTCGTGAGGTTTATTGCCACATCATCTAGGTTTATGGTTACATCATCAAGGTATATGGTTACTCTCGCAAGGTTTATGGTTACTCTATCAAGGTTTATTGTCACATCACCTCGCTTTATTGTCACATCAACTAGGTTTATGGTTACATCATCAAGGTATATGGTTACTCTCGTAAGGTTTATGGTTACTCTCGCAAGGTTTATTGCTTCTTCATCGAATATGAGTGAAAGGCTGTATTAGTGGAGTAAAATCGACTGTTGAAATTAGTATGAAGTTTTGGATGTGAATGGAATCAATCATTCTTTTCATTCAAACAACACTGGTAAACATTTCTTATCCCTGATGGTGAGTTTTTAACTCCACATCTGTAATAAGAACTTATATTCTTGTAAATGACCTCATTAATTAAACTTTATTTGAATCGTGTTGTGGGGAACACCAAAAAGGGGAGAAAACTATGAGAAGAACTTATATATTTGTAAGAAATATTTAATAACTATTCTACTGTTTGATGCTAGTGAAGAACCTCGACATCGGCAATTTAAAAGACCTAAAAGGGCGGAAATGAAATACAAACATACTTTAATCATTGGAGCACTAATATTACTTATTGTTAGTTGCACACCAAAGTATATACAAGTATTTACTACAAAAACAATAAACACTCAATTACAAAACAACAAATGGGTGTACGAAAATGATACCATTAAAGTAACTTATAGTTTTTGGGCAAATAAAGGTGTTATGTCTTTTGCAGTTTATAATAAACTTGACAAGCCCATTTATATTGATTGGAAAAATTCTTCGTTTATTTACAACAGCAACAAACTTAACTATTGGATAGAGGAGCAAAAATCGTCACTTGCGAGTTATTATGGGGGATATTACTATAATGGACCATTGCTAAAACCGGGATTTGCAATTAATGAAGGAATTCAATATACTTCGGCAACTACGATTAAGCCCGAAAGAGTAACCTTTTTGCCACCAAAGTCAAACTATTATCGAACACAATTTTATTTACTCCCAATTGCATATTACAAACTTAACCCAAAAACAGTAAATAAAATTTCGGTTGACAGAGCCGACAATTCAAACAAGAAAACAAATATTTATGAAATAAATTTTGATAATAATAACTCGCCCCTTAAGTTTAGAAACTTTATGGCGTTTTCATTTTCTGAAAATTCTCAATCATTTTCCTTCATTGACAATGAATTTTATTTGACATCTGTAAAAGAAATGAATATCAAACAACTTACTTCTAATAGCTCTAACAAGGGAACATTATTTTATATAAATATCAGTTCAGAAAACAGCGTTTCCAATAGAAAAAAATATTCAAAAAAGTAGTATTACTCAAGCTTATTTACGGTTTTATATTTTGGGGGCAATATGAAGAAAATTTCAGCTAGTCGGGGTGTTTGCATTTATTGTTCAATCATTTTGGCAAAGCATCATGAACTTGCAAATGAGTAGTTTTTTTTAATCCAAGTTAAAGTAATAAGAATCATCGGTACTTTATAATTAGCTGTTCGGGATGTACTATCCTTTAACTACTACAAACAAACTCCAAATACTTATAAAGCTGATTCTAATCACAAACAAGTAATAGTAATTTATTTAAACGTTTTTAATGGTTGTTAGTCAATAAAAATACTGGCTGCAAATTGAGAATAATAGTAAGCCACAAATAATAAATTTTGCTTGAATACATTAATGTTACCGTATGAAAAGAAGGGTTTTTATTAAGAATCTTGGTATTACTTCGTTGGCCTTGTGGGCTGTTAATAAACCTGTATTTGGTGAGGTGTATGAAAAAGACTTGAAAGTAATACACAATATTCCCGTAGATAAACAAATAGATGCCAAATGGTTGAAAGATATTGCTACCAAAACTGAGCCTTCTACTTATTATAAATCTAAGAACGAATTACAATATATAGGTATGCCCTGTGGTGGTTTGCATGCAGGTACATTGTATGTAGGCGGAGATGGAAGATTGTGGCTTTGGCAACTTTTTAACCAGACTTGGGACGGCGTAAATAATGAAGGAATAGATACTAAGGCGGTTATTTATAATAACGGCACTAAAAATAAAAAGATATTTGCGAGGGATGGAGCTAGCTATGTGGAGCCTTCAATAGCTGATAGTAAAAGAATGTTGGAACAGGGTTTTGCCATTAAGTTACAATATAAGGGGCAGACTATCATAAAGGAACTGAATGCAAAAGACTGGGATGATGTTGCTTTTAGGGCTACTTATCCCATTGCAAAAGTGAGTTATATAGATAAGCAACTTCCTGTGGAGATATCGCTAGAATGTTTTTCGCCCTTTATCCCATTGGATGAAACTAATTCTTCTTTTCCAGCAACTATATTGTCTATAAAAGTAAAAAACATTGCTGAGTTTGATGTGGCGTTTGAAGTATTGGGATGGCTAGAAAATGGATGTAGTAAACTATCTGCCCTTACCGAAACAGACGGTAAGAGAATTAACGCATTGGTGACTGAAAAAGAAGTTACTGCTCTACATTATTCCTTTGAAACAGATAATGAACTGCTGAAAACCAAAGGTGATGCAGGTACGATGTCCTTTGCCTTAATTAATGATGGGGCGTTTGCTGAAAAGGACATAAGGGCAAATACATCCGCAAACATCTGGCCTATTGATGCCAAAACATTCGGCACTATCAATAAAGAAACTGAAAAAGATACACTTAATAGTCGCTTAGTTGGCAGTTTGGGTGTACACAAAACTTTAAAGAAAGGGGAAACTACTTCTGTAAACTATACAATAGGATGGCACTTTCCGAATGTATGTGATAAGCTGAAAAAATTGGTGGCTGATGCCAATGAAGGATTCTATTATAGTTCAATATACCCCGATGCATTAGCTGTAACAAAACATATAGCTAGCAATTTTGCGTATCTAAATTCGAACACAAGGTTATGGCAAGAAACATGGCAAGGGTCAACGCTGCCCGATTGGTTTTTAGAACGTACCATCATCCCCGTTAATACTTTGGCAACCGCGAATACCTACCGTTTCAAGAGTGGTCGTTTTTGGTCGTGGGAAGGTGTAGGCGCATGTGCGGGCACTTGCACGCATGTTTGGCAATATGCACAGGCAATGGGACGCATTTTTCCTGCATTGGAAAGAGACACAAGGGAAAGAGTTGATTTAGGTACAGGTTTTATCTCAACTACCGGAGGAATACTATTTAGGGGAGAAAATGAAAAGAGGGCTGCTATAGATGGTCAGGCAGGAACGATACTTCGCTTTTATAGGGAGCATCAAATGAGTGCAGATGATAGATTCCTTAAAAAGAATTGGGACAAAATAAAAATGGCTATTCAATTTATGTTATCCCAAGATAAAAATGGAGACGGCATGAATGATACGCCTCTAGAAAATACGCTCGATGCTGTATGGGAAGGGGAAATAGCCTGGATAGTAGGGCTTTGTGTTGCTGCTGCGAGGGCTGCAGAACAAATGGCTTTGGAAGTAAAAGATGATGCTTTTGCTTCTGCTTGTAGAAAATATGCAGAGGCAGGTTGTAGTAACATGAAGCAGTATTTGTTTAATGGGGAATATTTCATTCATCGCCCTGACCCAATACAAGGAAGGGCTAAGATTGGTTCGTATAATACTTGCCATATAGATCAGGTTTATGGTCAGAGTTGGGCTTATCAAGTAGGTTTAGGACAAGTATTGGATAGAGATTCTGTAAATACAGCTTTAAAATCGTTGTGGAAATACAACTTCACGATGGATGCGGGACCGTATATAAAAACACATATTGGTGGCAGACCTTACGTATTGCCAGGAGAGGGAGGTATGATAATGAATACAAACCCTAAAAATGAAGATAAACCTTATGGCAACAGTGGTAAGGATTGGCAAGTAGGCTACTTTCATGAGGCGATGACAGGTTTTGAACATCAGGTTGCTGCTCATTATATGGCAGAAGGGATGGTAGATGAAGCCTTAATTGTTACAAGAGTGATACACGAAAGATATCATGCTGCAAAAAGGAATCCTTACAACGAGATAGAATGTAGCGACCACTATGCTCGGGCAATGGCTAGCTATGGTACTTTTATTTCGGCTTGTGGATATGAATATCACGGACCTAAAAAGTATATATCCTTTAATCCAAAGTTGGGATTCAACAACTTTAAGGCTTCTTTTACTGCCGCAGAAGGATGGGGACAATACTCACAAACTGTTTCAAGCAACAAACAAATACATACCCTTGATTTGAAGTTTGGAAAGCTTGTACTTGAAAAAATGGCCTTTCATTTAAAAGATATTTCTAAGCCCTCAATGGTAAAAGTTTCATTACAAGGTAAGGCTATAAAGTCGGAATTTAAAGTTGAAGGCAACCGTGTTTCTATCAAATTAAATCAGGATATCACTGTTCTAAAAGGACAATTATTAAACATTGAAATATTATAACTAATGAAGAAGTTTATTATCCCAATCGCAATTTTATTATTTCTATATGCTTGCGAACCCAAGCAACAAACAACTACGGAAGATTGGAAAACAAAATTTGATAAGCGATTACCAATACTAGGACATAGAAACTGGATATTGGTAGTGGATAAAGCTTATCCCGAACAAACGACGACGGGCATTGAAACAATTAATACCAACGAAGACTTGCTGACTGTACTTAATTATGTAAAGAGTGGCATTAAAAACTCAACACATGTGAATGCAGCATTCTATACAGACAAAGAATTGGGTTTTATAAATAGAAAACAAGTACCAACAATTGATGGTTATAGGGATTCATTGAATGTAATATTGGGTTCTGAAAAAGAAGTAATTCCACATGATTCAGTATTTGTAAAGATTGATGAGGCTACTAAACTTTTTAAAGTATTGGTTTTAAAAACAAATCAAATTATACCTTACTCTTCTGTTTTTATCCGGTTGAATTGTGCATACTGGGATGCAAAAAGGGAAAAAGAATTACGTGATAGCATAAATATCCATTCGCTTTCGAATGGCAAATAAACGCTTTTTGCATACTTGAAAAAGCTGTAAGTTGATTGTTGATAAACTCTCAAACCATTTTCCTGTAACTTGAAAGCAACGGAACAATTGGAACTATTAAGAGACAACTTATTGGCAAAAACCTAAAAAACAACCTTACAAAGATTTAATATTACTACTATTCTAAAACCGATATAATAACATTATGTAAGTCAATAAAATCTAATTCAAAGCTTATCTCACTTATTTACGTGGCTTCCTGTTTATACATCACTTCCTAAGGGCTTAGTATGATAAGATTGAAGCATTCTTCAGAGATATAAGTTACAGCAGATTACTAATAAGCTGTAGCAGATCACAGATAATTTGTATAATTTAAACCCAATATTCTAATACCCTAGTAATTTCTTGTCTTACATCAAGATAGTTAACCAATTAATGATGGACTTTTGCAGTTGTAAAAAGAATTCTCACACATGAATAGGAAATCTTTTATTAAACATCTGGCAGCAATGCCATTAATAGCAAGTAGTATGAATTTGAATTTGAACGAACTAAAAACAATCACGGATGGGTTTCAATCTACCCAAAAGATGCCCGTATTATTTATAGGACATGGCAACCCAATGAATGCCATTTATGATAATAGCTTTACACAATCGCTGAACAAATTGGGCAAAACACTGGAGAAACCTAATGCCATATTGGTTATTTCTGCCCACTGGCAAACTATTGGCACTTATGTAAGCACTAATCCTTGGCCAAGAACTATCTACGACTTTGGTGGATTTCCTAAGGAGTTATTTGAAGTGAAATATGAACCAAAGGGGCATCCTAAGTTGGCGAAGGAATTGATAAGCACAGTAACTTCTGTGGTGGTGAAGGAGAATATTGAAATGGGATTAGATCATGGCGCGTGGACCGTATTGAGGCATATATATCCAGATGCTGATGTTCCTGTGTTTGAAATGAGTATAGATTTTGAGAAGTCACCTGCGTTTCATTACAACCTTGGGCGAGAATTGGGTAAGCTTAGAGAGAAGGGAGTATTGATACTTGGTAGTGGTAACATTGTTCATAACCTACGTTTACTAGACTGGAACAATGCTTACGGAAAACCATTTGACTGGGCACAAGACTTCGACTTATTTGTGAAAAATAGTATTGACAAGAGGGACTTTCAACCGTTGGTAGAATATGCAAAGTATGGTAAGGCAGCAATTCTATCAGTGCCGTCGAACGATCATTACCTACCTATGTTATACACTTTAGGATTGGCCAATGCTAATGAACCCATCAAGTATATTTATGAAGGATATGAGTTTGGTAGTTTGAGCATGAGGTGTTTTCAAATAGGATAGACCTCACCTAAATCCTCTCCAAAAGGAGAGGATTTTACACCCGAACTAAAAGAAAATTATTGGTTGATGGGAACAAGAATGGCTTTATCATTTCTATGTACTTGATTATCTTCAAGATATGAATCCCCTGATTATACGAAACCTAGCGTAACGAATGGAATCCTTATATTTACTCAAAATAAAATTATGGGACTTGTTTACGCTGATATAAAATTGATAAATGCTGGTGACATGGAATCGGCTAAACGTCACTACATTAGGAGAGAAGAAATAAGGGAAATAACTATCAATATGATGGTGGATAGTGGTGCTTATGAGATGGCCATAAATGAACGAATCCAAGAACAAATGGGCTTTTCATTTATAGAAAAAAGAAGGGCTTTGCTTGCTGACGGAAGAGTAGGCGAGTTTGATTTTGTTGGTCCAGTAATGGTGAAGTTTGCTAACAGAACGGCAATATGTAGTGCCATGGTTCTTCCTGGAGATTGTGATCCACTTCTTGGCGCCATTCCGATGGAAGAAATGGATGTGATGATTCATCCAAGAAGACAAGAGCTAATTGTAAATCCTGCGCATCCAGAAGGAGCCGTATTGAGTATGAGGTAGACCGTTAACCCTATTACCGTTGACCGCATTACTGATTACTGTTTACCTGCTTTATCATTTCAATATGTTCTATGTCATCTTCCAAATAGATTTCACTTGATTGTTTAAAGCCAAGGCCCTCATAGAACTTTCGTAGATAAAGCTGTGCTCCAATCTTAATCTCATCCTTACCAAACAATTCATAGCACCGCTTGATAGATTCTTCCATCAATGCCTTACCTGCACCCTTTCCTCTGTATTTTGGCGATGTAACTACCCTGCCAATGCTCATCAATTTATAAGCGGTATTCTTGTCAAGCAAACGTGTACTGGCAACCAAATCATCGCCTATATAACCTAATAAATGATATGCTATCTGATCCTTATTATCCATATCCAAAAACACACAATTCTGCTCCACCACAAACACTTCACTTCTTAAACGTAATAATGCATATAACTCTTGAGGTGTGAGTTCATTGAAGGGTTTACAGATCCAAGTAAGATTGAGTTTGTTCATGATTAAGATTTAGAATCGGAGAAACGAAAGGAACGATAATCGTAAGTATGTTAAACAACCAACTTTCGATTCTCGCAACTAACGATTAACGGCAAAGCGGTCAACGAAAAGAAACCTTTACCACATAGTGTTGCTTCAATTCGTTTTCGCGCGTCCTATAATTTATGAAAGTCCCAGTCAACTCACTAGCATGAAAGAAGTTGAAAGCCTTTGGGATATTTGTACTAAAGCCACTATTTTTTAGTGAATCTAATCCTTGTTTGTTAGTATAAACTATTACAGGAGCAACTTTTGCCTTTGCTTTCAACGTATCTATATTACCAAAGAAAATAGGCTTATGTGAGTAGAAAGTAAATGAATAAGAATTTTCATCAAACATGGTTGCCTCGCCCACATCTGCAAACTTATCATTTACATAAGCCGCTGCCTTACTACCAGACTGATACTGCATCAATGATGGATAGATACAGGTATTTAAAAAGAGAAATACACCGATAACTGCAATAAAACTCTTGCCAATGGCTCCAGTAAGTGCATCTTTATTAAACAATAATAAACTACCTGTTGCTGTTACGGCAATGATGGCAATGGCTAAAGAATATTGTTCTGGACGATAAAAGAAAAGCAATAAACCCATCACTAATAACATGGCCACTATCAATACATATTGTATCCATCTTACTACTGTTACTATCGACGAATTGGTAATTTGCAATACATATTGCGCAGTAAATACACAGAAAAAAGGAAGTATTACATTGATATAATGTGGCAATTGAAACTTGGACATAGAGAATACAAAGAACATTAACATTCCTCCACCAAATGTGATGTACTCATGTAAACGACTGCGCTCTCTAATGCTTTTGATCTTCCATCCACAGGCCATGTAAAACAATAAACTCCAAGGTAGAAAAGCCCAAAGAGTAGTATGTAAGTAAAAGAATTTGTCGCCTTCGCCACGGATAGGGCCATTGTTGAAGAAGCGTCCGAACTGACTATCCCACCAAAAGAAACGTACACCAGATACGCCTGTTTTATCGAATACTATCTTCTCTGGATGTAAGTCGAACTGTAAGTATAAGCAATATAATTCTGGCAATGTAAATAGTAATACCAATACTATTGCTACCAACCATTTGATGTTGTAAAATTGTTTCCACTCCTTTTTTATTATCCATTCTACAATAAAACCACCTCCTATCGCTATCAATATAAAAGGCCCTTTTGTCATCAAGGCACACCCAGCATACAGCGAGGCAATCAACATATCCTTAATCCAATTCTTACTATTTGCAGCCAGATAGTAATGGTAAACAGCTCCAATAAGTAAGCCTGTCAGATAAGGTTCTGCCCTGACATCGTTGTTTGAAATGAACAAATGGGTAGCGGTAACATACATCAATGCACTCAATTGTGCCACACGTTTGCTGTAAGCTTTCTTTGCAAACTGATAAGTGTAGGCACATCCCATAACCCAAAAAAGAAAGGCGGGGAGTTTGTATGCAATGGTATTAATGCCAAATATTTTGTAGCTAATTGCTGCCATCCAGAATGGGAAGTGAGGCTTATCTAACCAATCTTTTCCTTGTACTTTCAGATTGATAAAATCGCCTGTTTGTGCAATTATTTTGGCAATGCAAGCATAAAGCGTACCATCAGAATCTAGTATAGTAATAAAAAGTCCTGTTGCATTTACCAATATCCCTATGCCCAATAACAAATTGAACCATTTGTTCAACCATATTTCCAGAGGATTTGCTTCTTTAGATCTTAACATGTTTAGCAATTGAGTGAACAAATAATACAGCGGGACGAATGTAAGCAAGTTGAAGGTAAAATAGGTGTCCTCTATTATCCCCTTTTTAATAAAGATGTAGAATAATTTTACTGAATATCAACTGAGTCTAAAACAATCCCAATTGTTGTGGATTTGCAGAAGGCTTCTTTGCCTTTTTCTTTGCCTCTACAACTGTTTGTACCGTTAAATCATTATTGTAATACTCGTTTACACTCAGAATATTCCGCTCGGTTACTACCTCTACTCCCTCACTGTTTATTTTCCTTTTTACTTCTAAAAGGCACTTTATAGACGTACCATTTTTAAACTCAACAGTTCCACTCTGCACCATTGCCTTAAACTCGTTCGACTTCATTCCAAACAGCGATGAAGTCCCGTTATAAATGCCCCTCCATTTATAATTACCTTTCTTTAGTACCGGAGAAACAATCTCTACCTCTGCACCTTCAATCTCTAATGGTTCCAGTTTATTACTAGTTAATATATACCTGCTAAATAAGCTTTTTTCTACGGACTGCTCTTCGGATTGGCTTTCCTTTCTATCATTTTGAATGGCAAAAGAAACCTTTGTAAGCTTCTTGTATTTTGCCAAATACTCATAGAAATTAGACCTTCTTTTCAACAATACCGAATTCTTGTTCAGTTGTTTTTCTTGTAATATTTCTTCCAGAATATCCCTTTCACCATTGTTATCAACTGTATTCCCAACTACTTGTACCCCCTCTTTTAAAGCCTTCTTCTTGGTGGTTTTCCCAAGAGGCACCTCAACTTCATTCACCTTTTTACCCGCAATAGTTGTTACAATAAGTTCAGTTACTACAGAAGTAATTACCGACGCAGTAATGTCCGTATTCTTCACTTTCCCCTTTGGTGTCAGTTTAAACCACCTTCTCAAACCACCTTCTACCAAGGGTTCTGTTTCTATTATCACGTCCTGACCTAATTCAGTGGCCACAGTCTTTATAAAACCCAATATTTCTGCCTCACATTTATTCTGCAAAAGGGCATCCATCCTATGTGTTTCATCATCAAACCAATAGTGCAATTCAAACGCATTGTTCTCTTCCGTTGCTCCTCCCCCATTCTCTTCTCTAGCACTGTAAAACCTTCTCATCATACCATTCATCATTCTCTAAAACTGTATTTATACCTTTCTTTAAATCAATAATTAACGTTGTTTATTTATGAAAACAAATGCTACTAAAAGAGCCATCACAAACCAATGTGATAGCTCTTTTAGTAGCATTGCAATTCTTTATTCTATTGAATTGTTTGCCAAACGGCTTGCTTTATGGCAACTGGATATTTCTTTTTCAATGAGGCAATCCACTCTTTTTCCAGCACCTGTTGATAGTCGTTCGTTACTGCACCTTTCGCATCTTCAAAACTGCGCTGTTCCTTAGTAGGATGGGCTTTCAATACATAGATAAAACTATATCCATCAGCATTTGCATTCTTTTCTGGCTCAGTTACAATGCCATCTTTATTTGCAAATACTTGTTTTATCGGCAATTGAGACAACTCAAATCTTCCGCTATCTGTATTTACATCTGCCCCATAAGCAGCTGTAATCGAATGCCAGTCCTGTATAGATTGTTTCAATTTGTTAGCCACTTCAGTAGCAAGTTCTTTTGTTTTTGCATTAATTACTAAAGCCGTAACGCTTGAATTCCACTGATAACTTTCCTTGTGTTTGCTGTAATACTCTTTTAGTCCTTCAATATCGGTTCCCGTCTTTCCCCAAACATGTTTATCCATTGCGGCAAAAAGCAAATTTGCTTCATCAAATTCTTTTACTTGTGCTTGCATCGATTCGCTATACAACTCCAAATTATACGAATAATACTGTGTACAAGAAAGGTCTATAAAGTCCTTCATCATCGAAGTGTAATCCACAATCGGATTCTGCAATAGTTTAACTATATGAACAGCCCAATCAGCAGCATATATCTTTTTCTTTTCGAAAGAAAACAGTACCGTTGTGTCCGAAACTTCTTTAATACCATTAGTAATCTTACTCAAAATATTGCTGTCGGTGTATGCCCTAAAAGCTGCCGTATCGTAAGCCCAAGGCGTATATTTGGTAACCTTTAACCACTTATTATGCAATAAATTCTTTTTAAATAAAGCCAATCGCTCATCCTTTTCTACCTGTTGTTTTACAATTGCAAGCGCAGCTGCATCTTCAAGATCTTTCGGTGGTGCGGTAATTTCTAATAGTTTCAATATATGATATCCATAAGCCGAAGCAAATGGCTTGCTCACTTCTCCTACATTTTGTAAGGCAAATACTTGCTTCTCAAAGTCAGCATTGTATTGTCCTATACCTATATTACCTATTTCACCACCATTATTTGCAGTTTTGTAATCATTACTGTATTCGGTAGCCATTTTATCAAAAGCTTCTCCAGCTTTTATCAATTTATAAACGCTATCTGCGTGCGATAAGTATTGTTTCTTTACATCGTCAGTAGCATTTGGAGGGGTAGCAATCATTATTTGCGATATTCTACGCTTTCCCAATGCTGGTCTCTCGGCTGTTACTTTAAAAATATGATACCCAAAAGAACTCTTATAGGGCTTAGAATAAGCGCCAACTTTGAGCTTATAAATTTCATTTTCAAACGAATAACTCAACGTAAAAGCGGTAATAAAGCCTAAATCCCCTTTACTCTTCTTGGTCGATTCATCACTAGAAAACTGTACTGCAACATCTTCAAAAGATTTGCCTGCTTGTAATGCCTTGTAAGCAGCCGTAATTTGCTGATAAGCTTTGGTAGTATCACCCTTCTTTGGTATTTCTACAAATACCTGAGCCACATGAAGATCTTTCATGCTTCTTAGCATTGCTTCTTGGCTCAAGCTTTTAATACCTACCTCATCATTAATAACATTTTCAGCTATCTGGTGCTTAAAGTTTTTACTTTCATCTATAAAAGAAGGTTGTTTATTCAGTTCTTCATCATAGCCCGCTTGTACTTTAAGCTTATAATTAATGTAAAGACCCAAATATTCATCCAATGCTTTTCTGCGTTCTTCTTTGGTAGGCGGATTTTTATTAAAGGCCGTTAAAAAATCCTGTTTACTTACAGGCTTATCTCCATAAGTAAATAAAGTTTGACCAAAAACAGTGTTTGCAACCAACACAAGGCCAACAATTGATAAGTAATGTTTCATAAAGAATTTAAAGTTGATAGATGAACCAGCAATTGAAATTAAGGTAAATAGATTTTACAAATTGAAGATGGGCATCTTTAACTAATAAAGAGCCATCATCCAAATCATTTAATCGGTGGTCTATTTCACTTTCAGTTTGGCCGATATAATATCGTTAAACTGTTCTATGCTAAGTTGCTTGGCAATAATACGTTTTTTATCGTCCAGCAAATACATGGTTGGTGTCTTATAAACATCATATAGCTGTCGGTAATTTGGCAATCCTGCTGCTTGTTCCGCCTCCCTTGCTTCCTTGGATTGACGAGTAAATACCCAATCAGGGTCAATACCTTTCTCTTTCACAAACTTCTTCAGTTCATCGTCTGTATTTGCAGCCGTGCTCACATTTACACTGTAAATCTTTACATTCAACGATTTCCAACGTGCCTTGTAAATTGAATCTATTCTAGGTAGTTCTGCCTTACAATGCCCACAAGTAGGATCCCAGAATACTACAAAGGTAAACTTACCTTTAAGGTTATACAAGGAGATATTAGTTCCTGTCGAATCTGTCAAATCCAATGCTGGTGCAGGATTTCCCACCAAGTTTGCCACCATTTGATAGTATCTTTCGGTGATTGTTTTTCTACTAGCCGCATTCAAAAAAGTAGTATCTCCTTTAGCATAAAAGTTTTCATAAATCTTGATGAATACTTTATCCTGCCCCATTATCTCGGGGTTAATGTACTTATTGGTAAACTTAGTCAGCAAATAAGGATACATTTCCTTGCCAGTACGCGCATAAAGCAACATGTAGTTTACCTCATTAAAAATGCTATCCGCATCGTTTACTATTAAGGTTTTGAAGTAGTTATCTATTTTATTCTCAAAAAACGGCGTTCGTAATAGTCTATCATCATTAAAATCTACGTCATCAAAAAAGTGATCTTTCACATAATGGTAGGGATACAATGAATCCGCTTTTCCATTCACAACAGGCACAGCAGGATAATCGGGTTGCTTCATGGCGTTTAGCAAAGCCGACAATAAAGTACCGGGATTCTTTTGGGTAATACTATCCCTGTATGTCTCTAAAGCCTTGTTTTCCTTAATAACTAAGGCTCTATATTTTGCCGAATCAGCTTTGTTGGTTGCCGCTTTAAACTTATCGCCCAAATCGGTTAATAGTTTGCCTTTTTCTACTGAAAACTGAGAATACGCTTTAAACAAATCATTATCCAATGAACCTTTTATTACCGCTTCTTCCTTTTTCAAGGTATCAGCTTCCATAGAAAAGTGCTGTTTATCATCCATCAAAAACTCAAAAAGGATAACATACTTAGGCGAAACAACAAAATAAATACCCGGAGTATACTTCTTAGCTGGTTTAAATACCCCTTTACTTTCATCATTCAAAAACACAGAATCCACTAATGTTTTCCCTTTTCCGTAGTAGCTACCTATATAAATCCATGTTTTTTTATACGGTTTCAACGTCAGGCTAATGTTTGTGGTAGATAGTTCTGTTGCCGCCACTTTGGGAAGTACTCTATGTACAGGCTTTTTTTGAGCAAAAGAAAAAGAAAAGATGGTAATAATTAAGAAAAGTGTTGTTACTGTATGCTTCATTGTCATGTAAAAATAGTTGGCTGTAAATGTAGGTGATTCAAGCATTGTATAAATCTGAGGGGCTTTTAAATAAATTACCAAAAAGTTAATATTGAATTTATTTAAACCAATTACTACCTAAATCAGCAAGATTAACCCAAATTCCGCATTAGATCTCTACTGCAAGTTCCAACTACTTCAAATACAAATATTTGATTGATTTATTCTCCCTCAACAGCTACATCATCAAGGTATAAGTACACAATAACATTTGATATTAAAAGATAACTCACCAACAAAACACCCACTTCGAAGAAAATCTCGAAGTGGGTGTTTTAGAATTCATCACTTATAACTAAATCTTAATTTTAGTGCTTTATCGCTTCTCTTTAGTGCTTTATCGCTTCTCTTCAGTGCTTTATCGCATCTCTTTAGTGCTTTACCGTATCTCTTGAGTGCTTTATCGTATCTCTTTAGTACTTTATTGCATCTCTTGAGTACTTTATCGCATCTCTCGAGTACTTTATCGCATCTCTCGAGAGAATTGCCTTTTTTACATGTGGAGAAAGCATAATTTAGTTTAGAATAACAGGCTATTGTTATGCCCAACAACTACCGCAAGTTACTAATGGTCAACAACCCTTTGAGGGGTGTTGACCATACCACAATAACTTATCACAGCACCACAATTTATGAAAGCTGACAGGTCTTCAAGACCTGTCAGCTTTCACAACGCTTATAATAAAATGATTATACCAATGCCTTGTTTATTAACCATAAAGCCCAAAAATTATTCATGCGCTAGCACCCTGATTTTAGAAGTGTATGAAATGGGTTGACTTTTCAATAGCCCCTATATATTCATGGGCTAGTTGGGTTTATACCACTAATTTTAAGTACAACTACCTAAAATCGTATTCATCTTGTCGATAACTGGTTTGACTAAAGGGTGCAAATGACCAGCAATAGCTGAACGCTTGCTTTGGTGGTAGCTTTATTATGGAGAATCGGGATTACAAATCCCTATCATTTGCTAGTTCGACATGTCGCTTCGATTTAACATGATCGAACAGCAACACCCTGACTAGCTGATTGACTTTTAAATAGACGCCAACGCTCATAGGCTAGATGAGCCAGTGAAAACTCATTTTCTAGTAAAACTGCACAAGTTGAATTGAATTGTATGTTTACATGTAG
>CANCVE010000102.1 GCA_947381435.1 Chitinophagaceae bacterium | reverse complement strand
TCTTCAATAATCGTTTCAAATAGTAACTTACCTATCCCTTTTCCTCGCATCTCTTCTGTTACTAATAAATCTTCTAAGTACAAACATTGTCCTTTCCAAGTACTAAATCTTATGTAGTATAATGCAAATCCTACAATGAATTCTTTTCCATCATCGGTAGTTGTAGTAGCCACAAAAGCCCACCAAACAGGGTTATTGCCAAAGCCACTTTCTGAAAATGAGTCTAGTGTAATAGTTACTTCCTGTGGTGCTTTCTCGTAAAGGGCAAGTTCTTTTACTAACTCTAATAATCTTGCACAATCATCTTTTTCTGCTCTTCTTATCTTAATCATATCCTATTAATAATGGTCTGCAAAAGAACAGTATAAGAAACAAACCTCAGCAAATAATTGTCTTCTCAAAGTGAGTAATCTTGTAAAAAAACAAACTAGGAGATGCTTATTTGATATAAACCCAAATTCCGCAATAGGACTCTACTGCAAGTTCAAACTACTTCAAATACAAATATTTGATTGATTTATTCTCCCTCAACAGAATTTATTATGCTTTCAGTCAAAAAATCTTCTCAAATACTTGTCTTTTTTGTATTTGAAACCTTCGTCACGAGTCTATAGCGGAATTTGGGTTAAATTGTTTCATGGGACTGCTCAGTTTTGTGGCTAGACTGGAAGGTTTTGAGATAAAACTGGTCAGTTCCGTCGTGAAACTGGTCAGTTTTGTCGCTGGACTGGAAGGTTTTGCGATGAAACTGGTCAGTCCCATCATGAAACTGACCAGTTTTGTGACTAGACCGGAAGGTTTTATGATGAAACTGGACGGTTCCGTCATAAAACTGACCAGTCCAATTGAAAAAAACAGTCGAATTTCACGCAATCGTTTGGCATAAATCAATATTACTCATAAAAAAAATCCCAGTTGCCAATAGCAGCAACTGGGATTCCCTCATTAAATGATTAAATCTAAATCCTTATTTAACCATTACTTTATCTGTCCTATTTCCTTGATCAGAAGAAACTGTTATCAAATAAAGCCCTTTAGCATATTTACTAACTGGAATATCTATTGTTTGTCCATTTGTAACATTACCAGCAGATTGCTGAGCCAATAACTTGCCAGAAGCATCTCTCACGCTGATAACTACTTTATTATTGTCTGATTGCATAGCTACCCTTACATCTGTTCCTGTATAGAAAGTATGCCAAGAGTTTGTTCTTGCATCTGTAGTAACAGTTACTATTTTAGAATAACTGAATTTACCAGTAACATCAACTTGTTTTACACGATAATAAACTCTTCCCGAAGGTGCAGTGGCATCTTTAAAGTTATAAAGACTCTTGCTAGAAACTATTTTTATAGCAGAAACAGCACCTACATGTATAAAATTTTTACCATCAATGCTGCGTTCAATGTCGTAATGGTCATTTGCCGCTTCGTTTGCAGTACTCCAGTTTAATAAAACAGCACCACCATTTTCATACTGAGCAGTAAAATCAATCCAAGAAACAGGAAGAGCTGCTTGTTGGTTTACGTACACATAATACTCTCCAGGGTTTAAAGTTACATTTTGATAACCAGTGGTAGTTACGTTGATGGTAGCACCTGTAAACAAGTTGTACCAAGTACCTGTGCTAGGGAAAGAAATACTGCCAGTTTGTTGAACCACATCAAAATTACCGTACACCATTACTTGCAACTGAGTACTATATACACTCATCCATTTTACAAAGCTAGAAAGATTATAGTTTGTAGAACCAGTAGCAAATGTAGAGGCATAAGCAGGGTTAGTGCGCAGATTTAGCAGCTTGCTATAAACACTATATAATGCCTGTCTGTTTGCGTCTTTGTAATAATTGTTCCAAGGAATAGGCTTGTTATCCAAATTGCCACAAGTATTGGTAATTCCGTCCACACAAGCAGTAGCACCATAATCGTAACCTAATTCACCAAATTGCCATAGCATTTTAGGTCCTGGCATCATTGCCCATAAGGCAGTACCCATTGCACTACGTTGCAAACCAGTAGCTAAATTCTTTACATTGTATGAACCAGAACTATTACCATAATTAAGATTTTTATTCATGATGCGAGTTTCGTCATGACTCTCTTGGTATGCAATAACCCCAGGCTGTGTAAAGCCAAGTTTTGTATAAAGTCCATTACTAAAATCTGAGCCTGTATTAAAACCCATTGTGGCTTGAGACATGGCATAATTAATATTTCCAGCGCCCCATACCATCATACCTTGGTCTGTGTAAACCTTATGCTCGCTATTACTTACAAAACTTTCTAAGATGCAATAACTATCTGGTACAATGCTTTGTAATGAACTGTATATATTGTTCCATGTATTAACCCTGCCTGCATCGTAGTTGTTCCAATTGGACACATTACAGTTTCCTCCTGTAGCGTCGCATGTATTAGTTTGAGTGTAACCGCCAGCTAAATCAAAACGGAATCCATCAATATTGTAATTCTTTAGCCAATGTGCATAAATCCTATTGCGAAGCTCAATTGTGGCTGAACTAGAATGGTTGAACATACTACCTACGTTAAAGGCATGTGTAGGATATTGATTTAGCCAAGGATTGTCTGTAGCAGGAATACTTTTAGCAGAGTTCCAATACATACTAGCCAATGGAGAAGTACCAAATACATCTTGCATGGCCAAATCCATAATTACTGCAATACCTTGCTTGTGGCAAGCATCAATAAATTGTTTAAGTGCGGTAGGTGTTCCATACACTTTATCGGGAGCAAAGAAGAAGTTTGAGTTATAACCCCAACTGCTGTATCCTTCAAAATTATTGAAAGGCAATAGTTCAATTGCATTAATGCCTAATCTCTTTAAATAAGTTAGCGTATCAGTAAGTGTTTGCCAGTTTTGCGATGCAATAAAATCCCTTAGTAACAACTCATATATAACTAAATTCTTTTTATCTGGTCTTGCAAAGTTGGTTACCTGCCAATTATATGGCGTTTGACCTGTTTGCAAAACACTCACTATTGAACCATTAGCTTTTGCAGGGAAAGACATTAAATTTGGATAGCTACTTGCAGAAATTTGTGGGTCTACATATTTATCCAGTATCTTTTCTGAGTTATAATCTGCTACTTGCAAATTTCCATCAATCAAATATTGGTAAGCGTATTCTTTTCCTGGCGATAAGCCTTTAAGACGTACCCAAAAGCGATTACCATCTGGTGTAATATTCATTAAGTTTTTAGAGGATGCTATCCAATCACTAAAATCACCAACTACCACAATATTCTTTTTGTTTGGAGCATATAGAACAAGGGTAACAGAAGTATCGCCGGCTTCGTAGTTAATTCCATCAGAAACACCAGCAGGCAAAGCAGCTACATTGTTAGACGGAGCTACAAAAAAAGTAACGGTATCCCTCTTTGTTACGCCACCACTCGAAGCTGTTGCTATGATGGTTTGTGTACCAGAAGCAGTAATAGTTGCAGAAGCTGAATCTGTCATACCATTAACAGAAGATATAAGGTTACCATTAAAAAACAGTTGCATATCGCTAGCAGGAAGACTAGCATGTGCTACGATAGTTATGTTGTCTCCAATTTTTTTAGAGATGGCAACAGGAGTAGGCGTGTATAGTGGTTGCAAAATAGGTGCATCAATACGAACATTCTCACCACTACCATAAACAGGAACATACATGTCGCTACCATCAGAGTTAGCCAATTTTAAGCTGCCATTTCCACTCCTTATTACCATTGCAAGCTTTAGGATAGTTTCTCCCGCAGGTACACCAAAAAAGCTTTTTAATGAAGTACTACTATCTATGGTGTAAGTCCAAGTATTGCCAGGACCTGCAGTTAATTTCTCCCATGGATACGTTGTAGCCCATACACCACGAACATATTTCCAGTCGGATGATGATTTACTTAAACTTGTAATTACCCCAATGTGCATATATACATCAAAGGGATTATATCCTTTTATGCCTTGGTTACCAAAGTTTGCATTGGCAGTGATGGTTACAGGTTTAGATGTCTCTTGAATGAAGGTAGACGAACCTGTGGTCCAACTAAGCAGTTGAGCTTTTACACTTGCAGTTGCTAGTACAAGTAGAAAGAGTGTAGTTAATTTTTTCATATAGAAGCCTTTTTATTTAATGTGTAACATTTACACATTGCAAATATGTGACTAAAATTTTAAACTCTTTGCTATTCGCAGAAAAATATTTTAATTACTTAGCAAAAAAGTTTGCTTACTGATTTTGGAAAACAAAATGGTGATGAACAAAAGGCTGTTTTGATGTTAGGTTGATCGGGTTGATAAAAAATAATATATCTAAGAGAAAGAAGAGTTCTCTTTTATTGGGTGCGTCTACAGATTACTTTGTTTTTTGGGGGCACAGCTTCATTAAATTGAAGTGTTCAATTGAACACCCTTTTTTTGGCTGTATCGAACAATTATTTGAAATTTTATTATTCTTATTGCTTAACAATATTAACCCCAGTTTTTTTATCACCAGTAATGATACTTATATAATAAGCTCCTTTGGCTATATTATTACCTTCTATAGTCTGTAAATAACTTCCTGCTTGCTGGTTTTTATTTATAACTGTTTTAATTAATTCTCCCGAAATACTATAAAGTTTTACAATAACCTTTTCATCCTTTGCAAGTGTATAGCTTATAGTAGTTGATGCAACAAATGGGTTTGGATAGGCAGATAGTTTTAAGTTAGCATTTGTTGAAGCCACATTTACACTAACTATTTTGCTATAAGTTACTGATCCATCCAAATCAACTTGTTTTAAACGATAATAAAAAACTCCTGCAGATACACTTTTATCAATGTAAGTATAGCTATTGTTTTGAGTTTTATTGGTGCCATCAATAAAACCTATAACTGTCCATGCACTAGTAGTAGTTGATTTTTCTATGCTCCATCCTCTATTATTTAGTTCAGCTGCAGTACTCCAGCTTAATGTTATACTTTCTTTTTGGGAAGTAGCCGAAAAGGAAGTGAGTTTTATGGGTGTAACAATGCCATAGTTAGATTCGTAGCAACCTAAGTCTGGTGCTGTACCATTGTAGGGTATTCCCAATGCGCCATGGTAGGCAATAGTGTCTAAGGCAGTTCCTTTGTCAATAATTGTAAATGGTTTTACAGCAGCCGCATTGGGGCGCATGAAATTCAATACTGGCAAGCTTCCATCAATTCCCCTTGCCCCCGCTGCACCAGTAGTGTCAAACGATAGAATCTCTTTACTTGTGGTGCTTTTACTAAATAGATTTGTTACAGAGGTAAGAGGTCTGCCTGTAAGGTTTGGTACAGAAACACTTCCTCCTAATGAAAGATTATTTTTTAATATCAACTTAGCCCCAGGATAGTAGACTGCACTTGGGCTTGCCATATAAATACTGCCACCCAGATTGCCATACGAAGTACAATTGTACATGGCAATAGTGCCAGCATTACTGTTTTGGTCAAACCCGTTTGACTTGTTATAAAAGCTCAAGCACTTTTTCATGATACAATTATGAGCTAAATCTTTTGTATCGCTACCGCCTGTTTTAAACCCTTGACCATTCATAGAAGAGTTGGTACTGCCATCAAGCCAATAATAGCCATTGTTAAAAGCCCAACAATCTTCCTGAGTCCAGGTTACATTATTTTGCGGACTTGTAGCAGAGGGTCTCAAATACCCATCATAGCCATCATCAGAGTTTAACCAACTTCTGCATCCTCTCATATAAATAGAGTCTCCCACATCTAGTTTTACGGCAAAGCCATCAGCGTTTCCACCATTGCTTGTAGTACCCAAGCCCAAATCGGCATTGTAATAAGCGTCGCAATTAATAATAGTATCAGCACTAGCGCCGCCACTCAATTGCAATCCAGCATCCCTATTATGACTAAACACACAAAAATTAATAGTGCAATAATGACCAGTTACATTCATTCCATTATCACCAGCATAATCAATCACAATACCATACACATTCCAATAGTCCGCATCTAATTGTACCCCACGTTCCGAAGAAGAAGCCTTAGCAAAGGCAACCGAATAGTTTAATACTGGCCTGTTATTATTAAAAGCTGTGGTAAGATCGGGCTTATAGGCTGACAATGTTATATGCTTACTTGCTGTACCCGACTTTGTAATGTTTATTGTACTAGACATTGTATAATTACCACTTCTCAAAAATATAGTATCACCGGGCGATACCGTTTTAATAGCTTTAGCCAAGGTAGCAAAAGGTGTAATTAAACTTGTTCCAGCATTCTTATCACTACCATTAGTGGCAACATAATAAGTTTTCTGTGCAATTAAATTGACCGAGGAAATCAGTAAAATAAGGAGAAATGCAACCCTTAATTTTTTATACATGGCGGGAGTATTAATGAGCTTATTACCTATGTTCTATAGATAATTTGCCGCTAAAATAGATGCCAAAACATTATCAACTATCCTGTTGTATCCCGATATACGGTGAATAGTTGGGGTTTGTAAGTTGGTTTTAGTTATTGGAAAATATAAATGTTAAAGGGTATATATTATTAAATATGGAATTTAGTTCATCTCTGAACTATTTGGCAAGTTTATTTATTATTTTGGTTGTATAGATATTGAAGATGGAATATTCCTAAAGGAGGAACTAAAAAGCAAAGGAAGATAGTAGCAGTGTTGCTAATTGAGTTGGGTTTGTTTTTGTCTTTTAAGATTAGTTTACGAAATCCTAATGAAATATCAACAGCCATCCCGAAGTAAGTTAAAGAAAATAATACTCTCGAAATTTCGTTAAGGTTAAGGTCTCTATTAAAAATAAAAAAAGATGCGGATATACTGCAAATAGCAAGAAGAATCAAGCATTCTATCTTATTTCTTATCATTGTATTTCTATTTTCAAAAGAAGTTGTAATTGTTTTTAGGGTTAAAAAATAAAAGATGAAGAAAATAAAATAGAATAAAGATACCAGACATGGTATTTGTGAAAAGAATAGACATGGCGCTGTAAAAAAGAAAAATATTATCCATTTATTTACTTTAAACACATTCATTTCTTTATACTTTTTACATTACAGATGGGGCTTCTAGACAACTAACTATAGCAAAGTCATTCAATTAATGATTTCCCAACAAATATATCCAATAGTAAGCACATCATATACAGAGTAACTTTTTAAGTTTCCTTCCCCTCAACATCCTTTTATCATCCCAAGAATTCTGTTTACAAGCTACAATTATCGAAATACTTTAAAAATGAAAGCATTTACCTCGTGTCGAGAAATCGTATGACATAAAATGAAAGCATTTACCTCGTGTGGAGAAATCGTACGACATAAAATGAGAGCATTTACCTCGTGTCGATTAATCGTATGAAGTTCAATGGAAGCATTTAGTGTCATACGATTTCGTTGATGATATAAAAAGTACTTTTTGAACCCATATTGATAAATCTTATGACACTAAAAGTGTTTTTCTAATTCATCATAATGTATTTGATTACATTAAATAGAAGTTTTTAGAAGTTAATTAATCTCCCAAAGTTCTCTGCTTAGGATTACAAGATGTTATATATACAAAAAAGCCCTTGAAACAAATGCTTCAAGGGCTTTTCTATAACTTTTTACTAATTACCATCCAGAACTAACTGGTTATTGAGGTGCTTAAGGAGTTGTTGGTGCCGCATGAGTAATTACCCTACCAGTCATCTTGCGTTTATTAACTTCAACTTTATTCAGTTCGTTAGTTTTTATTTGTACACTAGCATTACCTCCTCTGTGGATGAAGTATTTTTTTCCTTCGTAATTAATAGAACCAAAATCGCCTATCCAGCTATTAGCAAGTATCTTATAAGGGTCTGTATCCAATGAGAATTTGGTTTTTCCAAAGGTTAAAAACTTGTCATCACCAACTTCAAATGAAATAATTATTTTATCGGGCAGTACCTTCGTACATACACCAGGCGTATTCTTTTTAAGGGTGATAATATTTAAGTTTTTGCCATTCTCAAACCTTATTTCGCCAGAAGTTACTTTTGTTTCATCCTTCAATATCTCTCTCGATAGTTCCACATCACGATCAATATAAAACTGAAGTTGGGTTACTGGCGTACCAATATTTTCCACCTTTTGTCGGATTGAAGTACTAAAATAGGTCTTTGAACTACTACAAGAAGCAAATAATGTGATACAAAGAATGGCTACGAATTTGCTATTTTTCATTTTTACAATTTTTGGGATAAAGAAACTAAATCTGTACCACTAAAAGACAATAAGCTGCTAATTAACCACTCTTTCACAATTAAACACTACCTAATTTAAAGGTGACTCAATTAATTACTAAAGCCTTCAATCATTTCATCCAATAAATGATCAGCTCCATATAAACCAGCCAATTTACTAATTACCTTTTCTACCATTGAATCTGGGCAACTAGCACCACTTGTTATCAAAACTTTTACAATATCTTTTTCTGGGAGAAATCCCGAGTTGTATAATTCTTCCTTTGTAGCCCAATTGCAATGGTTAATCTCATTTTTGTTAATTATCCTGTCGGCACTATCAATAAAATAAGTAGGTAGTTTTTGCTCACATAATTCTACTAAATGTGATGTATTGCTGCTATTATAACCACCAATCACCAAAGCAATATCGGCATCTGTTTCTAATAATCCAGCAACCGCAGTTTGGTTATCATTGGTTGCATAGCATAAAGTATCTCGTGTATCTGCAAAACGTTCTCCAATGGTAGTATCTGTAAGTTTATAATGTTTTAGTACAGTTTGCTTTAAATAATCGGATATGGCCTGTGTATCAGTAGCCAATTGAGTGGTTTGGTTAACAACTCCAAAGTGCTGTAAATCTTTTGTTATATCAAAACCATCAGAGAAGCGACCTTTAAATTCATTGTAGAAATCAGCGGCATCCTTTTCTCCGGTAATATACTTTGCTAATTGAATGGTTTCTTTCATGTCATTAACCACCACACTAGGTGTATTCTTAGACACATGCGAAAACGTAGCCCTTGTTTCTTCGTGTTTAGGTTTGCCATGAATAACTATACTGAAACCCTTTTTTGCAATCTGTTCGCTGCGATTCCAAACCTTTTCTACAAACGGGCAAGTAGTATTGTATTTTCCGGTTGGTATACCTTTTTCATTTAAAAGCGCCTCAATACTAAGCGTAGTGCCAAAAGCTGGAATCAGTACTACATCATCTTTAGTAATGGTATCAAAACTGATAAGTTGTTTGCCGTAAGTATCTTGTAAAAATTGCACCCCTAGCGCTTGCAAATCTGCATTTACTTGTGGGTTATGAATCATTTCGCTCAATAGAAAGATTCTTTTAGTAGGATTTTCTTCTATCGTTTTAAATGCTATTTCTATGGCATTCTCAACGCCATAACAAAAGCCGAAATGACGGGCAAGATATATTTCGAGGTTGCCAAAATCTAATAAAGTAGGAGAGAAATCTTTCTTAAACTTGTCATGCAGTTTGCGCCTTTGTTTTATGGCACTGATTAGAGAACTACGATATATATTGGGTATAGTAAACTGTTTCATAAAACACCGATGATTGAATGATTTGAATGAAATAAAATGACGCTATATTTTTAACAAGATTTACCACATAGACACATTAGGCACATAGTGTTTGTTATTAGTTTGGATAAGAAAGCATTGGAAAAAGTTTTACTTTTTACAATCGAGTTTAAGTGACCTTGACGTGAAACGTTTCCTGCTCTATTTTTCTAAGTGGCTATTGTGTCTATTTGGTAGATAATAGTGATGTATTATCCAGCTAAGAGTGTACTTGTTTTAATGGTAGAACCAACTAAAGTCCTTACAGTAGCGGCTATTCCTGCAGCATCATATTCACATTCAGAATATAATTCTTTTAGTGTGCCATGTTCTACCAATTTGTCTGGGATGCCAAGTATTTTTACTGTAGCAGTGTACTGATGTTGTGCCATAAACTCTAATACGGCGCTACCAAAACCACCTATCACAGTGCCATCCTCTACGGTAACAATCTTGCTATATTTTGCAAATACTTCATGCAATAAATCCTCGTCTATTGGTTTCACAAAACGAATATCATAATGTGCAGGATTTATGCCTTCTGTTCTTAGTGTTCTGATAGCTGCCTGTGCAAAGTTGCCGGGATGACCATAGCTTAATATAGCAACTTCCTCACCATCTTTTAGTTTACGCCCCTTGCCTATTTGTATTTCTTCCAGTTTAGTTTTCCATTCTGGCATAACCCCAGTACCCCTTGGGTAACGGATTACAAAAGGTAGTTTAGTACTATCCAATTGCGCCGTGTACATCAGGTTTCTTAGTTCCTGCTCATTCATTGGAGCAGACAATATTAGGTTAGGAATACAGCGGAAGAAAGAAATATCATAACAACCATGGTGAGTAGGGCCATCTTCGCCAACTAATCCTGCCCTATCTAAACAGAACACAACCGGGAGCTTTTGTATGGCCACATCATGCACAGCTTGGTCGAACGAGCGTTGCATAAAAGACGAATAGATGTTGCAGAAAACCCTCATACCTTGTGTTGCCAATCCTGCGCTGAGTGTAACCGCATGTTGTTCGCAAATGCCTACATCAAAAGCTCGGTGCGGCATCTTCTCCATCATAAACTTAAGCGAAGAACCACTTGGCATGGCTGGGGTAACACCCATTATCTTATCGTTCATCTCAGCCAATTCTATCATGGTATGCCCAAAAACATCTTGATATTTAGGTGGTTGAGGAGAGTTGTATGTTTTCTTTACTATTTCGCCAGTTATCTTATCAAATAAACCTGGGGCATGCCACTTGGTTTGATCCTGTTCTGCAAGGTCATAGCCTTTACCTTTTGTGGTAATGATGTGAAGAATCTTTGGACCAGGAATGTTTTTTAAATCCCTTAAAGTATCAACTAGTTTGGTTATGTTATTTCCATCAATAGGGCCAAAATATCTAAGTTTAAGTGCTTCAAAAAGGTTGCTACTGCTACTCACCATTCCTTTTACACTGTCTGCAACCTTGTGTGCCATTGTACGGCTTATTCTTCTCCCAACAGGCAACTTACCCATCATCTTCCAAACGTCGTCCTTCATTTTATTATAAGTTGGAGAAGTTGAAATGTCGGTCAAGTATTCTTTTAAAGCACCTACGTTAGGGTCGATGCTCATGCAGTTATCATTCAATATTATCAATACATCGCTGTTGGCAACGCCAGCATGGTTCATTGCTTCGAAAGCCATACCAGCGGTCATACTTCCATCTCCAATGATGGCAACACTTTTTCTATTTTCACCCTTGTATTTAGCAGCCATCGCCATGCCTAATGCTGCGGAAATAGAGGTGGAAGAATGCCCTACACCAAATGTATCATAATCGCTTTCGCTTCGTTTAGGAAAACCACTTAGTCCACCATGTTTTCTATTGGTAACAAACGAATCTCGTCTGCCTGTCAATATTTTGTGACCGTAAGCCTGATGTCCAACATCCCATACCAATTGGTCGTAAGGCGTATTATAAACATAATGTAGTGCTACAGATAATTCTACTACACCTAGGCTAGCGGCAAAGTGACCTCCGTGTACACTTACTACATCAATAATATATTGGCGAAGCTCGTTGCAGACTTTATGCAACTGTTTTTTCTCTAATTTTTTTAAATCATCTGGGGAGTTGATTTCTCGTAATAATTTGCCGGGTACAATATCCATCAAAACAGATTTTTGTAAAAGTAACGATTTGCTTCACATCAGCAATACCATTGGTAATAACACCATGTGGGAAATATTGTTTTGAATGACTGATTAAAAGAAAAGTGTTCACATACTCGGTTATACATGAAGTGCATTGTTCTAATCATTTAATCAGTGTTTTAATTATACCCCCTTATTTAAATGCCCTCTTTTAAGGGGTTTGGGAGGCACTAAAAAACCTACACCTTTGAATCATCAAATTAAAAATGAAAAAAAATGAAAATGAAGAAAATTATCATCCCAGTTGCAGCACTTATCATGTTTGCAACATGCAAGAAGACAGAAGGTACCTTGACTATTATTGTACCAAAAGAAAAAGTGACTAACAATGAAGTAACATGTAACTCTCCGAATAACATGGCGATAGATCTAACGTTGCTCTCAAACTCAGAATAAACTATTTCGTATAAGAAGGTCTGAATGGCACTAAAGAACTTATCAATCATTAGTATCATCACACTCCTTAAACAAAATTTTGACAGCAAAACTAATATGCCGAAAGCACAGTCTTTCGGCATATTAGTTTTATAAACTTTACAACCCCTATTATTCTATCTCAACCATTCCCAACGCTTTGCCCAGTCAAGCAAAATATCTCTTCTCCACTTCAAGATAGTTTTACCTCCTTGAATCTTTCCATCATATAGCTGAGGGTTGGCCTTGTCTGTATACCAGTTATCTCCCAATAAATAATCGGTAGAATGAGGTTTGCCCGGCCACTGATTAATAACTACCAATTTTCCTTCTTGAATTGGAAAATCAGGAATATTTGAAGTAAACTTAAAGTTTATCAGTTCTGCCTGCTTAGGAATATATTTAATAGCGTATTCCCCTTTACCTAAATAATAGCCAGACCATTCCTGTACAATGTTTTTATAAGTAGTCATCATCCAAAAGCAAACAGAGTCTGCTGGTATATTTATTTCAGGACCTTTTAAATGAAACTCCACAACAGTACAAAAGGCAACTGTATCGGTTATATTGGTAATACAATTAAACACAACTCTTGAGCTTCTATAAAATTTATCGAAACTACCACCCCAACTTTCTTTACTTGGGTTATTTGGATCACCATCCATCATATACAACAACGAGGGGGTATCGCCCATCTTCACATCTCCCTTATAATAACTTTTAAAGTCCTTCCCCAAATAGCCAGCTCCTTGAATAAATCTATCATAGTAATCGGAACTTTTAATGCTGTCGAGGGAGTTACTGTTAGAAAAGAATCCATAATAAGAAGCATTTACCTCAATAAACCAAAGATTCGGAAAGTGTTCTGCTATATAGGCATAGCTGTTGGCACTCCACTTTTTATTTGGACCACCTATCCAGTAAACACGAATCATACTGGCTATTTCGGGTGCATCATGCAGTGCTTGTGCTATGTCTTCCAATCCTCCCCAACCCAATACCCAAAGCGGTTTGGAGCTTTTCTTTTTAGCACATTTAATAATCCAATCAGATCCTTCGGTACTATTACAGTAACCAATATAGGGTGCAATACTATGAATCCCTTGTTTGGTAATTGAGCGTAAATAGCTAGGCGTAGCCATACCACTTTGATGTTGCTTTAGTTTAGGTAAATCTTTTTCGTATAAATCTATCATACGTAAAATCTCTTCCTTACTACCCTTTCCATAAGAGGGCGAAGAAACAAGGCCTTCTATGTTAAATTTCTCATTGTACATCAGCAAGTGTGCCATCGATTGGTTATCGTCGGGGTCTGTACCACCAATATCAGTACTGATAAGAATTCGTGGTTTTATGGGTACTGGTTGTTGTGCCAACAATATACCCACATAAAAGCTAAGTGCAAGGAGGAAGGTAAGTTTTTTCATAAAGACAGTTTTCTACGATTCAAATATATTCTCAAAAAGCCATAGCAATTATTCTAATAAACAAAAAAGGCTAAAAGTAATTGGTTTTACAACCAATTACTTTTAGCCCTCTATCTAAACGACTTTAAACTAAGTACCTACCTTTTTAACTAGTAACCTCAACCAATTACAGAATCAATATTAGTAGTAAAATAATAATGATAATGGCACCTAAAGAAAGATATACACCATGCCCCCCAATATCCTTTAATTGTGTTTTTAGTGAACGTAATTCTTTCTTTAAGCTTTTCTTTTCTGCTTTGTTCAGGTTCGTTTTATCCATTGCCTTTATTTCATTTACTCGGGCAATGATACTGTTTGCTGTTATCAAATCTGGAGAAGGCTTATCTAAGGTGGTAGTGATAGCTGTACTCTCTACTAATGCAGCTTTTACATTGTTACTAATTAAAGCAGCTAACATTATTGCCGCAACTACAAGGAACTTTTTTTTCATTTTACTAAGTTTTATCTATTGATTAATTTCAATCAACAAAGATTCACTTAGCCGCTCCCTGATTTATTATACAATTGACTTTAAAGATTATATAATAATAAGATTTCCCTTATTTGAATACGGTAAACAACCTTTTGAGGGTTGATAACTGTGGCAGCCTCCTGTCCTCACTTATGGGTTCTCCATACCAGATAGCTAACTAAAGAAATGATGTTACAAAATGTTGGCAAGTAATCTTAGCGAATCCACAAGTGTCACACTTGCGGTAGCAGCGAGTCCGTGTAGCACCCTGTCTTCACTTATGGGTTCTCCATACCAGATAGCTAACTAAAGAAATGACGTTACAAAATGTTGGCAAGTAATCTTAGCGAACCCACTAGTGTCACACTTGCGGTAGCAGCGAATCCGTGTAGCACCCTGATTTCACGTGCGGCAGCGGGGACTTAACTTTAGCTCTTTTGCTATTTGACACCATATTTATTGCAATCATTAAATGATTTCAGTCTTTCAAACTTTAACTGTCAATCCCAATAGAGTCTTTCGTAAGTCATCATTAAATAAAGAAATCAGTTGACTTTAAAACATAGGTTGAAGCATGGGATCATTCCTCAAACAAACAAGAGCCTCTTCTAAGCTAAGATTAGTCGCTATTTGAAACCATGAACCTGTATGTCTTTTGTAGGCTATATTAAATAAATTATTGTCAACAAATTCCAATCGGGCGAATTTATCATCCACTTTATCTGCAATTCTGTTTTCAAAATCTAGTTTTAAAACGCAACCAAAGTAAAAATAAGATTGCACCCACTTAGTATAGACTTCAATTGCATAAGGGTATTCTTTGTTAGGTACTATATTTTTAATCTGTTCCCTGTATTCTTCTACAAGTGGATTAAAAAAGTTAGTAATCTTTTCTTTAATTTCATCCGTTACTTTCTTTTTTGCTGCCTTCTCTTGGATGTGTACCCATCCTCTTTTATTTGCCATTTAGTCTATTTTTATTGTTTAAAAATTTAAACCACTCATAACTCCCCCTTACACCTTCAAGAACCCCAACTCATACACCATCGGTTGCAGTTTTTCTGTTAATGCCTTATAGGCTTCTTCAAACGGTTTAAAGCTAACGGGTATAAAGTCTCCACTGGCATTACGGGCTTGTAGGGCTTTACGTACTTGATACCATCCAACATCTGCACGGTTTAGTTTTAGTTCGTCCCGCACTGTGCGGACATCGGTATGGGCAAAGTAGGCTTGCCATAATATTTTGCCTGCTTCATACACCGAACGGGCCTCGGGCGAAAGTGCATCTAAACCTGACAGGTCTTCGAGACCTGTCAGGTTTGTAAGGTACTCCACCATAAAATCACTCTCAAACCTCATCTAGCCCATGAATACTCAATTAGTGCTGTACTCCCTGAAAATCAGTGTGCTGGCGCATGAATCCCTTCATGTGCCTAATAGTTACTAAATCTACCATTAGTCTAGTTTTCATTTAATTATATTAGCCTCAAATAAAGTCCATACAAAACTAAGGGTATTAATTTAGTCCATGAATACCCAACCAATACGATACTATTCGAAAACTAGGGTGCCAGATTTGGCAACTTTCCAAAAGTTGCCAAATCTACTTTCGGTTTGATTGAGTGGATACTTTAGGGAGACTTTATTATGTCCTGCTTAACAATGTATCAACCCATTTACTTCTTTTTACATCTCCTCGCAATTCAATAGTAACCAAATAAACCTCTTTATAAACCACATTTATCGAAATACTTTATAATTGAGCCAAATGACGTCATACATCACGACGTACCACGTAAATTGGCTCAAATGGTTCGTGTTGTCGTGACGTACCACGTCATTTGGCTAAAATGGCTCGTGTTGCCGTGACGTACTACGTCATTTGGCTCAAATGGCTCGTGTTGTCGTGACGTACCGCGTCATTTGGCTCAATTTACTCGTGTTGTCGTCTCGTACGACATAAAAAGCGATTTTAAACCCATAACGTCGTGACTTATGACATCATTTGGCTCAAATGGCGTGGTACGTCGTGATGTATGACATCA
>CANCVE010000101.1 GCA_947381435.1 Chitinophagaceae bacterium | reverse complement strand
CTTTTGTACAGCCACTTGACAGGTACTCCTTAATCATTTCATGGCGCTCCCTGTCTGTAAAATAACGCCCCGCTTTTTGAATGATTTTCTTCTCCATTTTTACACCTTTTTAATTTTTTAAAGTGTAAACCTATTTTAGGACAAGACAGATATTTGTTGGTTATATAATTTATGGAGAAGTAAAGGATTTCAACACATAGATTGCATAGGAACATAGGCAACATAGGTTTGGGGTGTGAGAAGGTTAAGAAAAAGAAAACATAGAAAATGTTATTTCATAACATTGACCAACATTTCTTAAAGAAAAAATACAGTAGTCACATAGGCGCTATGACGGAAAGATGCACTAAGAAGGTGAAGAGGGGAAAGAGGATAAGAGGGGTGGAGGAAAGATGTTTGTTGGTTATATAATTTATGGAGAAGTAAAGAGTTTAAACACATAGATTGCATAGGAACATAGGCAACATAGGTTTGGGGTGTGAGAAGGTTAAGAAAAAGAAAACATAGATAATGTTATTTCATAACATTGACCAACATTTCTTAAAGAAAAAATATAGTAGTCACACAGGCGCTATGACGGAAAGATGCACTAAGAAGGTGAAGAGGGGAAAGAGGATAAGAGTGGTGGTGGAAAGATATTTGTTGGTTATATAATTTATGGAGAAGTAAAGAGTTTAAACACATAGATTGCATAGGAATATAGGCAACATAGGTTTGGGGTGTGAGAAGGTTAAGAAAAAGAAAACATAGAAAATGTTGTTTCATAACATTGACCAACATTAGACCTCTTCGGAAATTGTTTTATATTCTTCTTTCTGTATACTCTGTGGCTTCAGTGGCAATTAAAAAACCTCAAATATGGAAAAAAAGGTTGCCACAGATAGCACAGAAAGAACTGAAAAAGAGAATTTATAAACTTTTAGGTACTTGAATTTAATTTACGAAGAGGTCTATTTCTTAAAGAAAAAATACAGTAGTCACAAAGGCGCTATGGCGGAAAGAAGCACTAAGAAAAGAAGACTGAAAGGGAGCATAGGCAATGAGTGAGGGTATTGGCCACGACAAGTTATTGTTTGGTTTAACTTATGAACTCAATTGGAATGCCTTATCTTTCCCAGATAACCTTTTCTTTGAGGGCAATCTTTCTTCTGCCTTCTTGTTTTTCATCGCTGTAACCAAGGAAAAGCTGTCCCATAATTTCATCTGCCTCATCTAACTGGAAATGATTTTTCATGGAAGGATGTAATATCATGCCTCCTGTACCCCACAATGTGGCTATACCCAATGCAGTGGCTCCTAATAAAATATTCTGTATGGCACAGCTTGCCGCAGCGATTTCTTCTATGGCAGGTAATTTATAATTGGTGCGCTTCATGATGCAGATTATTATATGAGACGACTTTTCGCCATTGGCAATGATGCTATCAAACTTGCTCTGCATGAATTTGTCTGCCGGCGTAAATTGTTTGTAGAGCAATGCATGTTGCTTGCTAAACTCATTTACTTTATTGCCGGAATAAACTACAAAACGCCAAGGCTCGGAATAGGTGTGGGTAGGTGCCCAGTCGGCCAACTCGAGCAGTTGTTCTATCTGTTCGTCAGGAATTTTGTTGCCATTGAATAGGGCGGGCTTTGTTGTCCTTCTCGTTTTGATGGTATGTGAAAGTATGGAAAAATTACTCATAATAGATTGTTGGGGTGCAAAGTAAGGGGGGAATGATGGGAAGGCTTTTCGAGATGGGAAGGAAGAAGGTAAACATAGATTTAAGTTATTATTTTAAGTTTTAAATTTTGAATTTTGAAGATAAGGTTATATTGAAAATACCACTTTATAGCATTGAGCGACTGGGATGATTGCGGAGTTGCGGGGGAGCTAGTTGCTTTTTTTGCGAACCCTTATAGGGCTTGGAGCCCTATAAGGGTATTGTTGTATGGAGAAAGGGGATGTGTAGCCTAAGACGGATTAATGTCTGTGTTTAGGGAATTGCGATTGTTGTAATAAGACGGATTATCATCCGTCTCTACGGAATTGCGATTCTCGCAATAAGACGGATTATCATCCGTCTCTACAGAATTTTGGCTACAAGGGCATCTATTTCTACCATTTCGGGGGCGAGGTGTTTTTTTATTGTTGTACGTAGTTTGCCCAAAAGCATAGCTGTAAGTGCATGTTGTGGTGGATTGTCGGCAATGTATTGGGCAGCTTTTGTATGGCAGGTTTTGCTGAGTGTTGCTAACTGCTGGTGTGTTTTGCTTTTTGCATCGAACTTGGGAAAATATACATCCAATATCTTTTTCTCTACTCCTCTTGGCCCAAATAATCCTTTTGCCTGAAAATCTTTAATCATTTCATTAGGTGCAGAAGAATTTAATATAGCACTTAAATAATAGGCTTCTTCAATAACATCAGTGTAAAGAACATAAGTTTTATAATCAACTATAAAATCTAAATCGAGACTAGACCTTTCAACAACTAAACTATTAGCATCCTTACCCAAAGCATTGTATAAAACCAAATAAGGAGAATTAATTTGTTGGCTTGTTATTTTATTTTGGAAGTTTAAATATTCTTCAGAAGAGTATTTAGCATTTAGACTAGTTCTATGTATTTTCCAAAAATTATCAATTGATGAAAACCATTTTGAAACATTTAGGAAGCCTTCCCTTCTTAATTCTTCATGAGACAATAATGTCAATCCCCTCTTATCGTCTAAATTATTCTTTTGAATTGGCAACACTATTAAATCTGGTTTATATAATGCAAAAGGGAAAATACTCTTTGCCATTGCTGTTCTAAAAAGAAATTCACTTTCTATCTTACCAGTAAGTTCCAAACCTTTCCAAGCTCCTTTAGCTTCATCCTTTGTAATTGATGAAGTTTTTACATTAATAATTCTATCTATCCAATCAATAGGTTCATCTTGTATTAATTCAACAAAACAAAAGAACCTTGGTCTTAAGGTAGCACCAGCTTGAAAAAGTTTTTTATAGGGATTAATCCTTGTGCTAGCCTTTCCTGTTGTATTAGAAAAAGCAGTAGAACTTCCTTGTTTAGCTAAAAACCACTTTACATCGTCTTCAACTAGTTTATCTTTTGCAATTGACCAATTACAATTGTGCATAGGGATTCTTCCGGAAAAAGCTTTTCCATCTAATCCAATCTTTGGAATTCCTTTTTGTAAAGTACCTTTTTCAGAAAACAATACACAACATGGTATTCTAAAGAGAGGCTGTACATCGAGCATGTCCCATATATTGGTAAGCTTTAGTCCTTTTACATTACCACCTCTAGTATTCTCATGTTGTTTGGCTGAGAAAAAACTTCTGGGTAATACAAACGCTAGCTTCCCTTCTTTTTTCAAGAAGTAATTGGTACAATAAGCTAAGAAAATCGATGCAATTTCTAAATGTGCAAATGTCCCTTTCGACTTAGGTTTGATAGAATATTTATCACCCAAACGGCTTAGAATATCCTGATATTCTTCATTACGTACACTACTATATGTAAACCAAGGCGGGTTGCCCACTATATAATCGAACTTATCTTTTAGGAAATAGGGTTTGTAGAGGTTCTGCACTATAAACTTCCAGATACTATCCCTACCCGCTTCTTTTACTTTCTTGAAACCTAGATAAACTTTGTAAAAGCTTTGTACCAATAGCGGACTGATGCCGCCATGCTTGTATTGCTTATTTAGAATTTTTCCAAATACAGCTTCTGTTTCGGGCTTATTTCCTTGTGTCTGTTCAGCCAATTGTTCGCATACTTCCAATGCTTCATCAAACAAATAAACATCCTCGAACACCTGTGTATTGAGGTAATATTTGTCTTTATCTATCTGCATCACAAACTCTCCACCAAACAAATTCTTAACTCCTTCGGGTGCTAATAAGGTATTGGCAAGCGTGATATTGAGGTGTACAGGACGTTTTGCCTTTGCAATATCCTTACCCAAGCTGACCAACAAAGTGGTTTTGGCAATCTGCACACTGAGCGGATGAATGTCTATACCATAAATGCAATTGTTTACTTCCTCGGGAGAGAGCGTAGGGTTGAGTTCCTTTAGGCGATGCATGGAAGCACGGAGGAAAGAACCACTACCGCAACTAGGGTCTAATATTTTATCGGTGGGTTTAAAGCTAAACTCCTTTACCACACGCTCGCACAGCCAATCGGGGGTGTAGTACTCTCCCAAGGCATGGCGGGTATCGAGGTCTATCAGTTCTTGATAAACACCTTTTAGTACATCTTCATCCGTATTAGTGAAATCGAAATGAGAAATTTCCTGTGCTATCGTTCTGAAAACTTTCTTTAGTTGATAGAAATATTTAGTGCCATGCACCCAATGAAAAAAGTAGTTATCGACAAAGTTGCGGATATTGTATTTATGAAATATTTCGCCATTTAGGATGGCTTTCATTTCATTATCATCTATAAAATCATCATTGCTCAACACCCCATACGCCAACACCTTGGCAAGAATGCTGAGATAGGTATGGATGATAAACGCACTATCGGTATCGGCAAAGCTGCCATAGGCAATACTTAAAAACTTCTGCCATTGCTCGTAACTTACCTGTACCTCTCCGTACTTCTTGGCATCGGTAAACACTTTGCCAATTTCCATGAAGCAGTCTATAAACACTGGACTGCGATAGCCGAAAGCTTCCTCTATGCGTTTTAGTGTAGCTCTCTGTTTTTCTTCCTTGAACAAGAAACGGTCAATCCAATAATAAAAATCCTCCGCATTATGGTCTGTGAGGGTAAAAGAAGCGGTAGGCACTTCGTTTAATATGAGTTCATGTTCTTGTAAGGAATCTAGTTTGTCCAATTGGCTTACATCGGGTACTACCACTTTCCAATTGATAAAATCGCTTGCTATAAGGGTGAAGTTGTATCCTTCGCCACTTTTAAATTGCCCAAGCATATAGCCAGCCAACTGTTCTTTGGCGTGCTTTAGCATGGGTTTTAAATCATTTTCAAACTCGATGATGATGTTATTATATTAGGTATCGGCACTGCCCCTGTGTGTTTTATTGCGGCGCGGAATATTTAGGATTGTTTTTTCTGAACCTGCGCTGATAGCATCTATTATGGCTTCAATTTCTTGTTCACCATGATACAACAAACGCAATAAATCTTTGAAATGTTCCTTTTTAGTAAGTTCCTTGTTGGCAGCCTTTACCTTTTGGAGGTAGGATTTTATATGTTTAACGTTTGTTTCTTTCATAATTTGAAGATAGCTGCAAACCTGACAGGTCTTGGAGACCTGTCAGGTTGTGATAAGATGGTTCAAATATACAGGTAATGGGTGTATGATTTGTTTAGACCTCACCCCAACCCCACTCCAAAAGACTGGGGCAAGTTGCTACCCATATTTCGCACCTACGGCACTTAACATATTGGAACTATATTGCTACCAATATTTGGTACCTGACGGTACTATAAGCTAGTAGGTAGCAATAGCCGAATAAGTAATACGGGGCTAAAGTTTCCAATTATTAATATAACTTATGGAGAAGTAAACGCTTAAACACATAGGATTCATAGGAATATAGATAACATAGGTTTAAGTTATTATTTTAAGTTTTAAATTTTGAATTTTGAAGATACGGTCACATAGAGAATGCTACTTTGTAGCATTGAACGACATCTTTTGAAAGATGTTATTTTCTAGAAAGGTTCAACTTAAATCAATAACTGCGCAGAATGATTTGGTAAAGAAAAACTAGTAATCAAATACGTGTTCTACAACAATATTGCTTTTACTCAATTCTAAAAGAAGTTTATTTAAGTAGCTTACTGGAGTAACCAAGGCAATCCGTTTGAAAGAATTGTCTGAAGCAATAGGCTGGGTAAATACAATTTGTGTAGAATCGCTTGTGATGTTTGTTTTAGCTGGAACTAATACAGTTAATAGTATGGCAGAAGTATTACCTGCTATTTCCTTAAAACTTTTATCATCCCTAGCAAGTTCTACTATTGACTTGTTGAATTTATCGTATCGAGGAAGATACAATAGCTTACCATCATTGGTTATTACGGCAGTTGTTGGTTGTGCTTCTTCATAAACTTGTTTTGTGCCAAGCCCTATTAGCTTACCATAAACATACTTTACCAAAAGTTCGGAAGTAAGAATGTATTTCCGTTCCATTTTCCGACCAAAATGTTCTCCAAAAAATGAAGTGGTTGTCCACAAGGTTTTAATACGGCTCTTAAAATTGAATTCGTACCAAGGCTTGTCTTTAATAAAATCTACGTAATCGCGTGTAAACTGTCCATTGAATTTATCTTCATCTGTAACCACACTTTTAGTATCTGTTATCCTGCCAATTACTTTTTCGTACATTGCTTTAATGGCATACTCAACAGAGGCACTGGTTCCAATTACCCATATCATTAAATGGTATCCTTTATTTGGTGGAAAGTTGTCTTTTATTTGATTGTTTACAATATGATAGCTTTCCCATATCTGCCTGATGTGACTGACGAAAGGAAAACTGGTTGAAGTGTTTTGTTTAAAATAATGGGCTTGTTCCTCAGGGCTAAATACCAAATACCATTCTGGGAAGGTTAAGAATGTTTGGTCGGGAGAGCGCAAATCCTTTTTAGGGGTTATTGGGTTAGTATTAATAGCTAACCACTCTTTTTTAATAACCAATCCTTCACCTTGAGCAATAGTTGTAGGATTCCTTTTCTTTAAAAAGAAAATAGAAGTAGCCACCAAAACCGTACAAAGCGTTAATAGTCTTAACCGTTTCATTGATTATATTTTTGTAAATGAAACCAACGTATTATCGGATGGGTCTTTGTACTGAAGTATCCTTTGCCCATTGTCTTTGAACCCATAAGAACTTATGAGTTTACTCCATTCCTCAATGGATTTGAACGATTTAAACTCTCCTTTATCAGTTTCCCAACTAACATTTAAGCCCAAATTGAAAACAGTATGAACTAGCGAAACAAAAGTTGCCATCTCTGGAGTTTTAACATCATGATCCCTCATAATAAACAGCCCATCCTTACGTAAAACCCTATGGATTGATTTTATATATCCGTCCAATAATTCATGGGGACAATGATGCAAGCCGATATGACAGGTTACTAAATCAACACTATCATCTGAAATCTGTGACGGACTGATTGGCTGATAATTATCTAAAGAAAAGAAAGTTCCTATCTTACTTATCTGCCCTCGTTCCATTATATCGGCGATGGAGTTGCTTGGTACAATATCATTTGTGAGATAGACATTGCCCGAAAGAGATATATGCTTCCTCAATTCACTAATATATCTTCCTGTTGAACCAATTTCTAGATAGCCATTAACCTTTTTTTTGTCGCCCAACAATTGTAGTACTTGGTTAGACATTTCTTTCTTTTGTTTTTTCAAGGCCGGCAAAGCCAAAGTAAGTTCTGAAAGAAAAGGTTTTATTGATGGGAGGTTTGCCTGAACCGCCTTATAAATTTCTTCGTCTGTAGCCTTCTCTTTACTTAGTTTAGCTATTAGATAGTGAAACTTATCCTCAGGATACAGATGAAAGATTACCTGCAAAAAGCCATAAAACTTATCGCTCCAAGTAGTGTTTGAAAAAACTGATTTAAACTCTGATGCATTATTATTCATGGCTGTGCTGTTTATAGCAAGTATCCCAAATTACATTTCTAAACTTAAAATCGGGGTCTAGTTTGTCTTTTAATTTAAAAAGTTCTTTTGCATTTGGATAGGCTTTATGAAATTGTTCGGGAGTGGCATGAGCCTGATAGGGTAAGTAATAAGCACCATCCAATGATATGGCGGCATCGATTAATGAACGTGTCCAAACAGCCACTTTATTCTTGTCGGCTTCACTGGTTCCTTGCTTATACCATACTACGAATGCAAATACTTCCTCCCTTGCCCAAGCTAGCAATGAGCCACTATCGGCTTTTGCATGACGGATAGAAACATTAATTACGTTCACATCGAAGCGGGTAAATATTTCTGCCATTAAATCGGCAAAAGCATCGAATTTGTTCACCGCTACAAAATATTCTTGCAATACATAAGTACTTTCTTTTCTAGACGCTGGCTCTAATTCCAACACATCATACCCTGCTTCATAGTTTCTCCAATGTATTTTTTTAAAAGAAAACATCATTGGGTCTATAATATGCTCCCTTCGCCATTTGCCAAATTTACTTTTACTGAATGCACCTATAAAATATCGTTCAATTGGATAAGACGCAGCAAGTGGCATCAACCTTGTTTTAACTGTTGGTTTCTCCTCTGTCTTCATCCAACTGACTGCTCGAACATTTTTGTAAAGTGGAGGATATATATCGCCATTGTGAAATATTACCTGTTCATTTTCTCGAATATTTTGGATAAAGAAATCCTTGTACTCGATTCTTTTCATTGTTTTTTGAACACGCTTTACGGCAATATTATCTGCCAATTCTATTTCTACATGCACTACAACTGCAATTGCATTATAACAACCTACGCAAGCATAGAATAAATCAGGACGTTCATTTGGAGAAGTATGAACCAACTCGCCACTAGCTAAAATAACATCGAGAGATTTTATGGATAGAATAAGTGGCCCCATCCCAATATAGCGTCCATGACAGTTAACACTTAAAGCCCCACCGATAGTAAAATTGGCGTAAGTCTGCATTATTTTAATACTGAGATTGTATCCATCAATATATCGTTGAATATCGCACCAACGTGTGCCAGCTTCTACTTTAATTGTTTTTGTTTCTTGTGAAAAAGAAAGAACTTTATTCAAGTTTCGCATATCTACATGGATACTTGAATGGCTAGCCGTTTGCCCCCCCATACTAAACCTGCCACCACCAATAGAAATGGGCATTGGGGCTGACTTGATAATAGATTGAAGTTCTTCGACAAAGTTTGGCGTTTCTACCTTTGAAACCAAGACTGGATTGAGTTGAGTTACATCATTTACAATCCGTTCATCCGTTTTTAAATGAGGTATCTGTTCTGCAATTCCATTTTTGAAATAATCTGATGCCGAGCCTGGCACACTACCAAATTGGTTGGGCAAAGGATTACTACTTTTAAATCCTAAAAGGTATATTAACACAATTGGACCAAGTACTGGAATAAAAACCAGCCAAAGCCAATGCCCAGTTTTATTGGAATCGTGCAATCTTTTAATTGCTGTAGAAATTAATGCCCAGAATAAAATTGGATAAAGAACCAAGTTGGCAGAATACGAAATACCAAACTCGAGTAGGTTATATAAAATATAGAAGGAAGTCCATATAAATAAAGAAGCAGTCCAATAGGTAAGTCGGTCAATTCTTCCCCTCTGAGTAAAGAGAATATAGCTAACAGGAAGTTTATCTTTTAATGCCATTTATTTTGTTTTATCGGAATATCGCTCATACTTTTATTCTAACAAATAGACTTGAGGTGTAAGAATGAAAATTATAAAATAATGCTAGATTGTTTTGTAAATCTCATATCCATTAGCAATATTAAAGTCATTCGATCAATAAATTGCTGTCAAATGAATTATTTATTTTTGTCCAATTCAATCCACATACCGAGCCTACTATTCTTTAGGCTTTGAATGTGACCAATTACTTCCAACATTTAATATTAACGGTATAGGAATTAGATCCCCCTCTTCACTACAAGAGAGAGGGCTTGTTGGATGAATGGATTTCCACAAAGATGAAAAATGCATTAAACATAAAAAGGCTGCCCCAACTTTTACGTCGGGGCAGCCTGCTTTTATTCACCTTCTATTTCACTTTTCTTTCGTCGGTTGTTGTAGCGTGGAGGATCGCCACACATCTTTACAATCTTAGGGGTGAACTTACCAACCACATCCACTAAGGCAGTTTGACTTTGCATAACCGCTTCGATGTCTTTGTAGGCAAAGGGGGCTTCATCCAGTCCGCCACCCAATAGCTTTACCCCATACTTATTCAGTTCATTCTTCAAACCTTCGTAAGTGATATTGGCAATGGCTTGGGTACGGCTCATCTTTCTGCCGGCACCATGACTGGCAGAATTAAGCGAAGCCACTTCTCCCCTACCCTTTACAATATAGCCATTGGCCGTCATGCTTCCGGGAATGATACCCAACACATCCTTGCCAGCAGGGGTTGCTCCTTTTCTGTGAACAATGACTTCCTTGCCTTCATGTATTTCTTTCCAAGCAAAGTTGTGGTGATTCTCCACCATCTTCATCGGTTTACGGCCCAATTGCTTGGCAATCTTAGCATGGATGATATGGTGACAAGCACTTGCATAATCACCCGCTAAGTTCATGGCAATCCAATATTCTTGACCTGCCTCTTCATTCAGATCTAACCAAGCCAGGTTCTTGGCTTCCTGTGGCAAACGCCTTTTACTAATGGCAATCTTTGTGTAATGATTGGCAATGCAAGCACCCAATGCCCTACTACCAGAATGGCTCAATAACCCTATGTATGTGCCGGGCGTCACACCCAATACTTCATCTTTTTCGGTAATTGTCACTGAACCAAACTCAACGAAGTGGTTACCGCTTCCGCTGCTACCCAATTGTTTCCAAGCCCTTCCATGCAATCCTTTTAGCAATGGATTCTCGAAGAATGCCTTGCTGTCCATTACTTCATGGTCTTCGGCTTGTTTAAACTGCGCACCACTACCAAATAAGGTTGCCTCACTAATTTCTCGGGCAAAGTATTGTTCCCTATTGGACAATTCCTTGGCATCAATATCGAAGATGCTTAAACACATCCTGCAACCAATATCAACCCCTACTCCATAAGGAATAACTGCATTGTCAGTCGCCAAAACACCACCAATCGGCAATCCATATCCATGATGCGCATCAGGCATTAACGCACCCGCTACAGCAATGGGCAACTTTACGGCACTATACATTTGGTGAAAAGCACCTTGTTCAATATGTTCTGCGCCGAAAGTATTAAAGTGTACGCCTGTGTTATTCAGTGAAATCTCAGGTTCTCCCAGTTCTTCTTTGGGTAGTAACTTATCGGCTATCATACCCAATACTGCATCATTTTTATATTCCAGCGGCGATGCCAGTACCGCTTTTAAAATCTCCATTACATCCTCCTTCTTTTCGTGTTTAAAATGTTTACCCACTGCATCCATTGCAACAGGTATTACGGGGCTTTCTGGAAAACCAATTGCCCTCAGCTCTTTAGCTGTTATTGTTAATTTGCTCATGTGTTATTTATTTTTTTTGCCACAAAGACGCTAAGGCGCAAAGTGGCACTAAGTATTTGTTTGTTTTAAAGTTGTTACCTCTTTCTGTTTTATTATATTTAACTTGCCGTCAATTAATGTATATCATGTTATGATTAATCAAGAAGTAAAAAAAGAACTGCACGAACTTCTGGACAGCGCCGATGAAAATCAGTTAGAAGTAATTAGAGAAGTGTTGAAACCATCAACTTCACGCTATTCCCAAGAAGAAATTGACTCCTTCTACCATCGCATAAATCTTTTTGAAGAAAGTGGTAGCGAAGGTTATTCAGTTGAAGAATCTCATTCGCTGATACGAAATAAATACAAACAGAGTAATGTATAAAATCATAATCACTCCTTTAGCACACCACGACGAAGAAAATGCCTATCAATGGTATGAAGGCAAGCTAAAAGGACTAGGTGATGAATTTCTTACTTCTCTTGAAATAGCTTACAGAAAAATAGCTGAGAATCCAGATCACTTTAGCTTTATTGATTCTAAAAAAGAAATCAGGGATTATTTACTTCCCCGTTTTCCATTCCTAATAGTTTATCGAATTAAGAATGATATAATAGAAATCATCACTGTTCACCATGCCAAAAAACATCCATTGAAAAAGTATGGAGATTTTTAAAGATAAGTAGCGGCAACCACTTCCGCAGTTGCCTACTACCTTATTTTTGAGGGACGAAGATTTGCTTCAACTGCCCTACCAAGTCTCCATTACCATTTACGCTGATGTTGCTGATTTTATCTGCAATCTTTTCTACGTATTCCATTTCTTTCAGTTTCCACAGCATGCTATTTTCTTCCATTAGCTTGGCAGTGTTTAGCAAGCTACGTGTGCTGGCAGTTTCTTCTCTCCGCATGATGATGTTGGCTTGCGCTTTCTTTTCGGCCACCAAAACCTGATTCATGATTTCTTTTACATCGCCAGGCAAAATGATGTCGCGGATACCGAAACCAGCCACTTCCACACCCAATGTTGCTGCATCGGCTTTTACTCTTTGCAACACAAAAGGCGCAATGGTTTCTTTCTTTTCCAACAACTCATCGAAGCCCATGGTGCTTACATGTTCCCGCAAGGCCAACTGAAAAGCTACATACAATTGCTTGTCGTAATCCTTGTTTTGCAACAAAGCCTTTTCAATATCCACCACCTTGTATTGTGCAAACGCATTGATACGCAAGGCAGCCTTATCCTTTGTCAAGATTTCCTGACCGTTGATTTCAATTTGTTGTTGACGCATATCGGCCTTACCAATCATCACCGGAATATTATTCTTCCACCAGTAATAAACACCTCCTTCCAACACTTTTTGGTATTTACCATCCACAAACAACACCGCTTTTTCGCTGCTTTCCACAGAATAGGTTCTTACATAACCAATCACCAATCTGTTAAGCAAAGTTGCACGGTCGATGGAAGGATCAATATCAATCTTGCTGATGTCGGCTTTTACGAAGTTATAATTCACCATTCCTTTCCAATAAGTATATCTACCGGCGGTTAAAACTTGTTTCAACAAACCATTTTCGTACTGAAGTGCAATCTCATTATCGCTCACATCTACCACAATCAATGCCTCTGCCAATGCTTCATCCTGCAATAAAATATTCAGTTCTATTGGTGCTAAGAATGGTTTCGACAACTCGTACGAATAGGCACTCTCGCCCCATCCCAACCAATAATTACCTTCTTTCAGCATTCTTTTGTACACGCCATCTTTAAATACCAAGCCCACTTGGTAGGCGTTAATTGTTACCTTTTTCATTTTGTTTAATTTTAATTTTTAAAAAAATCTTAAGAACTTAACCACTAAGTCCACGAAGGTTTTCACTAGGAACACAAGGAAGGATTAAAAAAATATTTAGTAACCCCTTAGTGTTCATTGTTTAAAAAATTAGAGGCCATTGTGATGAATCATCCCAAACTACGGAACCAACTTTTCTCAGTATTTAAGTTTTTGGGATTAATGAACAGCCGCCTATTTTGCATCATCAATAAGCTTTTGTTATCTACTCCCATCCGTTGAAACACTGATTACTCAATTGCTTGCAAAGTGTTTTAAGATTTGCTGTACGATTATTCCTTCGAAGAAGAAATACCTTTCAGCCAATCCATTACAACAGCTTCTGTACCTGATTGCCATTTGATAGAGGAGTGGCATTCTTCTTTCTACATTAACAGTGTAGTGCTTTACCGTTTAGCTACCCGATCCTTAGTCGGGGTGGGATTCGAACCCACAATTTTTCTGTTGCTCTACCACTGAGCTACCCTTTTCAAGGAGAGGAATTGAACCCCTGACACACAGAACTGTTGTTCTACCAACTGAACTACCCATTTAATTGGGAGAGGAATCGAACCTCTGACATACAGATGATGGAGGACTTATCCATTGTTTACAACAGCATACAGTTAATTACTATCACTGCACTGTGGGGCTTTTAAAACCCTCACCTGGTTTGAACAACGATGGAGTAAATCCTTCTTGCCGTGAAGCAAGCTTTTTTGTTGACCTAATCAATCAACCAATATTTTAAAGAACTTTTTTAGATTAATACGCTCATATCCGAGGTCTCGTTCATCACATCCGAGGTCTCTTTTATCGCATCCGAGATCTCTTTTATCGCATCCGAGATCTCTTTTGTCGCATACGAGGTCTCTTTTGTCGTATCCGAGGTCTCTTTTATCGCATCCGAGGTCTCTTTTATCGCATCCGAGATCTCTTTTGTCATATCCGAGATCTCTTTTGTCACATCCGAGATCTCTTTTGTCACATCCGAGGTCTCGTTTGTCAAATCCGAGGTCTCGTTTATCATATACTAAGCCTCGGATGGATACTCCTTTTCTCTTTCATAACACAAAACTCAATCGGCACTGTGCAATCTTTTTGCACAGTAAAAATTATTTTCTATTTTTCCAGAAATAATTTAAAAATGCCCGTTAACCGCAATGCTTTAATACGCTACCGCACCATTGATAAATGCTTGCAGAACCGCCGCCGCAAATGGACAATTGAGCATCTGATTGAAGCCTGCAACGATGCTTTGTACGAATATGAAGGCATAGATAAAGGCCTGAGTTTGCGAACCATCCGTCTGGATTTGAATGCCATGCGCAGTGATAAATTGGGCTACAATGCCCCCATCATTGTTACTGATAAAAAGTATTATAGTTATGACGATCCTGATTATTCTATTACCAATATCCCATTAACGCCGCAAGATCTTACCATTTTGCAAGAAGTATCTCATCTGCTAAAACAGTTTAAGGGATTTAGTCATTTTAATGATGTGACCGAGATGGTGAACAAACTGGAAGACAAGATTTATAGTGAGCAGACGCAGCAGCCATCCGTAATAGATTTTGAAAAGAACGACCTACTTACGGGCATTGAATGGCTGGATGTGTTGTATAAAAACATCGTAACCCAAACTACTGTGCAACTAAGTTATCAGTCTTTTAAAGCCCGAAATGCCAGCGACATCATCTTTTACCCATACCTTTTGAAGGAATACCGCAACCGGTGGTTTATTTTGGGGATGAGAAAGAAAGACAAACAGATTACTACCCTTGCGCTGGATAGGATACTGAATATCACTCCCCTACCCGACGAATTATTCCGTATAAACAAGGCGTTTCATCCGCATACTTATTTCAAGGATATTGTAGGTGTTACCCGCAACGAGGCGGATAAACCTACACATATCATTTTTATTGCCAACCATTTGCAGTCGCCCTACATTAAAACAAAGCCTATACATGCCTCCCAACAAATTGTGGAAGAGAGCAACGAAGGCACCGTCTTTAGCATAGACGTGATACCCAACTTTGAATTGGAAAGAGAACTATTAGGATTTGGCGAAGGACTGAAAATCATTTCACCATCTAATTTGATTCGTCTTTTCAAGCGGAAATCGAGGTTGCTGTATGAGGTATATCATACCCCAGATTCTAATTCTCCATTACCATTTCCCGCCTAAAACCAATTACGTTTACTTGTGGCGTTTCGAAGTGAAGCTGGTCTGGATTGGTTATTTCGGCCAGCGTTTGCGGCTTCACTATTAATTGATCCAAGCCTAAATGATTACTTAGCGCCTGTGATTTATCTGTTGCTAGTTTGCCAAATTCGTACTTGGCAATCAGTCTTCCCTTTCTAAGTAACGCACTATCTACCAAGTTCAAGGCACTATTAAAAGTGCAGATTATCTGAACATTCAAACAGTCGCTTAGTAAGCCATCACTTATGTTTAGTAAATTACTTACACTACTACTGCTACTGTATTTTCTATCCATGATGATATTTTCTGCATCTTCAATGACCAATACCGCATTGGGGTTATCTATCAAAAGGTCAATAAACTCTGGATTCATCAAATTGCTGGCAACAGTTGGCGATACAAACAGTACTTTCTTTTTGAGACCACTTACCAAATGCCTTAGATAAGTTGTTTTTCCTGTGCCTGGCAATCCATGCAGCAATACAATCCCTTTGTCATTCTCCTTAGATAATCGTTCCTTGATGACCGCATCAACTTCTGCGAAGTCATCATTGTAAAACAATCCAATGTCTAGATTGCTAGGTTTAATATCCATCTGCTTCAACTCCAGATAACCATTACTTTGGGTAATGATATTAATTTGAGAAGACTCATTACTTTTTGACGCTTTACATTGTACAAACTCATCAGCTAACCCATTTGCAAACGTGTAATTGGTATTATCAAAAAGGATTTCTACCCAGTCACTACCAACCTCTATCAGCATTTTATTATTCAGTATAAATACCTTTCTACTAAACTCTCTTCTTTGCTTCTGCCAGTTGTAATCTGATTTCTGGTACGTTGCCAAAACACTACCTGCCCTTCCACTTATTATTTTTTCACAAATTGCCTTTACATCTACATTGCTTGTGAAAGTGACACATGGCACCCTATTATATTCCCGCAGATAAAACTCATTTGTGTTGATATACGTCTTGTCAAATATGTAAGTCTGCTTCTTTGCAATCCGTTTTCTTTTTATCCATACAACCAACTGCTCTATTTTCTTGCTCAACCAATCTATTAAACGACTGAATCGCATTCGATAATAAACAGATAGCCATACTATTGTCAGTATACTGCCCATTTTTTTTTTTTTAATTGTTATACACGCATTTCCTTCTTTGCCGGGCAATAAAAAACCCGGCGCTTTTACGGGCCGGGTTATATATGGTGAGATTGAAACGCTGTTCAATACACTTGTTTATAACTCTCCGGGCCTAAAAATTCCTCATACTGATTGTATGTCGGCATAGCATTCTTTTTTGCTAGGCCTATCAGTTGAATAAATTGCTCGATCATTCTTCTTAAATTTTTCATAACTACCCCTTTTTTGACG
>CANCVE010000100.1 GCA_947381435.1 Chitinophagaceae bacterium | reverse complement strand
TTGCTACTATTCCATTTCTCAGGCACGATATAACGCTTTACAGCTATCTCGGTTTGTTTGCCATCTATTGTAATTCTTAAATAAATTGGAGCGGTACCATTGGCAATAGCTTTACTTCTTTTAACAAAAAAGAGTAAATTGAATGATCTGTTCATGTGGTGACTAATTAATAGTGTGTAAATGTATTCTTTAATACACTGTAAAACAAGATGTTCAAATTGTGAACTGCTTGCTAGACAAGTGTTTCAGCGATTTCCAGTGACCTGTTTGCCGCGTTAGCGATAGGTCACTGAATAGGTCACTTTTTGAATAAGATTAAATGAACAGTTTGGTATAGTTACCAATGAAAAAACGCTGCTAATCATTGTGATTGCAGCGTTTTAAAGCGTTTTGTATAGTATTTGGCGGAGAGTAAGAGATTCGAACTCTTGATACAGTTTCCCGTATACACACTTTCCAGGCGTGCTCCTTCAACCACTCGGACAACTCTCCATTTGTTTGAGGGCGGCAAATATATGGCTGTGTTTTTATCATTGTCATAAAAATTAAAACTTTGTTTTAAAGTGTGTTTATTTTTGTAGAATAGCCGATACTTTTTAAGTTAATATATTGTCTTGGAGGACAAAAGTTAAGTGAATCTGATGTGTTTGAAATCGTTTTAAAGGCCTGAAATTCTATTGATCACTGAATTTTTTTTTGTACCTCTTTCCAAAATATCTACCTTCTTAAAAAAAACATCTGCCTCCCTTGAAATTAGAAATCATTGACAATTTGATAGTTTTTACAATTAATTAACATTATTTCTGCTTTGTTAATAATTTAATAACCTCAAATGATGAAAGAGAAAGCCATTGTGCAGTAAATTACACGAAACTTTTTTATATGAGATGGAGGAAATTCAATGGCGAGTCTATTAATCTGCCCATCAAAGAGGCAGTAGCTAATGCAATTCGGAATGAAGTGGCAAAAGGCATTAAGCTAAAAGTATGTATTGGAACTGACAGTCAGGTAAAAGGTGCCGAAACAGATTTCGCTACCGTGATTGTCTTTTTAAGAGAACATGCCGGGGGCTTTATGTACATCCACAATGAACGAACGCGGCAAAAATTTCACCTTAAAGAACGTATGTTAAGTGAAGTGGCAAAAAGCATTGAGATTGCTTATGCCTTATGTGATTTGTTTATTGAGTACAATGTGGAAATGGAAGTTCATGCCGACATCAATACCAATCCTGCATTTAAAAGCAACGATGCACTCAAGGAAGCAATGGGTTACATACTCGGTATGGGCTTTGCGTTTAAGGCAAAACCCGAAGCTTTTGCAAGTAGCTGTTGCGCCGACAAGATGGTGAACTGATAAGCAGCATTTGTACATCCTTTTTTGATGGAGATAACCTCCATCCTAGGCATTGTCTCCCCTATATTTTACGCTAATCACTGTTTTACACGCTATTATCTTCTAAAAACCGCTACTTCAACCTAAAGGCTACTAGCAACTATTGCCATTAATCTACTAACATCTATAATCAATTATCAATTACATTTGCGCCCCCGAAAGGGTTAAATAGATTAATTCAAGTTGAATAAACAGGCATTATGAAGATTATGAAGTTCGGCGGTACCAGTGTTGGTAAGCCAGAAAGAATGCATCAGGTAGCGCAGTTGATTACTAAAACCGACGAGTCTAAGATAGTAGTGTTGAGCGCATTGAGCGGTACAACCAATTCGTTGGTGGGCATCAGCGACTTGTTGGCTGCTAACGATAAACAAGGTGCAAAAGCTGCTATAGATAAGTTGGAAGCGCACTACAGAGATTTTGTATTGCTATTGTCAAACACAGAGGATGGTCGCAAGAAGGCAAATGCCATTGTGAGCGAACACTTCGAATTCTTGAATATCATCCTTCGCATTTCTTTCAGTGAAGCATTAAATAAAGATATTCTTGCCCAAGGCGAATTGTTGAGCACCAAATTGTTTTGTGTTTTCTTGGAAGAGCAAAGCATTGCGCACGTTTTCTTACCGGCGTTGGACTTTATGACAATCGATGCTAATGGCGAACCTCAATTGGCTGATATTAAAGAAAAGCTAACGGATATTCTCAAAAGTTTCGAAGGAACTAAACTATTCATCACACAAGGATATATCTGCCGCAATGCAAAGGGAGAAGTTGATAACCTTAAGCGTGGTGGTAGCGATTACACAGCATCGTTAGTTGCCGCAGCTATTCAAGCAACAGTTTGCGAAATATGGACAGATATTGATGGCATGCACAACAATGACCCAAGAGTTGTGGACAAGACTTTACCCATTAAACAAATATCTTTTGACGAAGCTGCTGAGTTGGCTTATTTCGGAGCAAAGATTTTGCATCCTACTTGTATTTGGCCTGCACAACAAACCAATGTTCCAGTTAAATTACTGAACACCATGCAGCCCGAAGCTGAAGGTACTGTTATTACTGAAGAAGCAGGAAGCATTGGCGTTAAGGCTGTTGCAGCTAAGGACGGTATCATTGCCATCAGGATTAAGAGTAGCAGAATGCTATTGGCTTATGGTTTCTTGAGGAAGATTTTTGAAGTATTTGAAAAGTATCGTACTAGCATTGATGTGGTAACAACTTCCGAAGTGGCGGTTTCTGTAACCATCGATACTGATACTTTCTTAAAAGAAATTGTAGAAGAATTGGAACAATTTGGTAGTGTAGAAGTGGATAATAACCAAACTATCATATCGGTAGTGGGTAATGAAATTGCTAAAACAGATCACGTTTTACAACAATTCTTTACTGCAATTGCAGATGTGCCGGTTCGTATGGTAAGTTATGGTGGTAGCCACCACAACATAACTATTTTGGTGCCTAGTGATTATAAGATTAAGACCCTTCAATTATTGAATAAAGGGTTGTTTGGATTGTAATTAGTAGTTTAACCACAAGGAACACAATGTCTTTCACAAAGAAACACTAGAGTTTATTGGAAATATGACAAGATTGAGCCTTTGTGTTCCTTGTGATTTCTTTCCTAGTGTTCCTCGTGGTAAAGCCTCTTAAGAAATAACAAAAAGCTGAGGTATTTATTACTTCGGCTTTTTTTATGTAATTCATCCTACTGTTTTACCATAGTAGTAAGTGCGAAACAATATCTTCGCAGCGTTTTGTAGAAAACAGGTTGCAAGTTACTGGTTTCAATTACCTGCATTTTGTAACCAGAAACTTGCAACAGATTATATCATTTGATAAGAAATAGATTATGGCTGGAATATTAGACTTGGTTGGAAATACACCAATAGTTGAATTAAAGCATGTAACTGTAAATAAGAACGTGAAGATATTTGCCAAGCTAGAAGGCAATAATCCGGGAGGTAGTGTTAAAGATAGAGCCGCTTATGGAATGATTAAAGGCGCTTTGGACAGAGGAGAAATTAAGCCAGGTGATAAATTAATAGAAGCAACAAGTGGAAATACAGGTATTGCACTGGCTTTGATAGCAAGTCTTTTTGGTATTGAAATAGAATTAGTAATGCCCGAAGATGCCACAAGAGAAAGAGTTTTGACTATGCAAGCCTTTGGTGCAAAAGTTATTTTGACTCCTAAAGAAGGCTCTATGGAATCTGCCATAGATTATGCCAATAATAAGGTGGCACAAGGTGGATATGTAATGCTAAACCAGTTTGGAAATGAGGATAACCCGAAGATGCATTATAACACCACAGGCCCTGAGATCTGGAAAGACACCGAAGGAAAGGTTACTCATTTTGTATCATCCATGGGCACTACGGGTACTATAATGGGGGTTTCCAGATATTTAAAAGAACAAAACAAGGCTGTGCAGATTGTAGGTTGTCAACCTTCGGATGGCAGTCGTATTCCTGGCATTCGCAAGTGGCCAGAAGCATACCTTCCAACTATTTTCCATCGAGAAAATATAGATAGAATCATAGAATTAGGCGAAGATGACGCAAGGATTATGTCTAAAAGACTTGCAAAAGAAGAGGGCATATTTTCTGGGATGAGTAGCGGTGGTTGCGTTCATGCTGCTATCGAATTGAGCAAGGAATTGACTGAAGGCGTTATTGTCTGCATCATTTGTGATAGAGGAGACAGGTATTTGTCTTCCGATTTATTCGAATAAAAAGCTTAACCACTAGGCACACAAAGGTCTTCACAAAGAACAAAAGTATTTTCAAAAAAGATTAACCATTAAGAACATAAGGGATACAAAGTTTGATTAATTTACTAAAAACTTTGTGTCCCTTGTGCTTTTACTTAGTGTTCTTTGTGGTTAACCCTTAAAAACTACAACCGCTCTATCGGTATTCCAAACCAGTTGGTATTGTGTAGTAAATGTTCGCCCTTCATCACTAACGATAATGGACCAACCTTACAATTGTTTTCTATTTTAGTATTGTATAGTACCACACTTCCTGCGCCAATGCTACATCTTTCGCCAATGTTAACCCTTCCTATTTTCATTACCCTGTCTTCAAACAGGTGCGTTTGTGGACCGGAATAAGTATTAAAGGCACAATCATCACCTAATGTCACCATATCAAATTCGGTAATATCAGCCGTATTCATCCATACCCTTTTGCCAACTTTTACACCCATCAATCTAAACAAAAAGGGTAGAAAAGGCGTGCCTTCTAGGTTGGTTAATAGAAACGGCGTTGCCAATGCTTCAAATATGGAAGTAATGGCTTCGGTGCGCCACACTTTCCACGTCCACATGGGGTATTGTTCCTCTTTGTACTTCCCAATAAATACCCATTTAAGTAGTAGGCAGAATAAGAATGAAGGAATAGATACAATGCCTATGTAATAGAAAGGAAACTGTAAGGCAATCAAAAAATAGTTATCCTCGGAAGTAAGTAAGTCGTGCGTGTAAGCGATAAACAAAAGTCCTAATGATAACGTGACTGTTTCGGGAACTAAAATGCGCATAAACTCAATAAATGTACGCACCGCCCTTCTGGTAAAACTGGGTTTGTAAGTAAGCCAATCTGGATAAATATTATCAATAACCCTACGTGGAAGACGTACTGCTGGCGATCCAAACCAATCGGATGGTTCATTATCTGAAATAGGGTTATTTAATGGAGGAATAGAGGTAACGCCAATCAGTTTATTATCGCCCAGATGATACCCCTGTGGAATGAGCGCACTATTACCCACAAAGCTCTTATTGCCAATAATGGTCTTTTCAATGATTAGTTCTTGGTTTCTGATGTCAGTTTCGCCAATGATGGCCGCATCTGCAATGAAGGATTCATCGCCAATTTCCAACAGGTGATGGGTAACATTGCTGGCATTGGATATCTCGGTATTCTTACCCACTTTAGCACCCAGTGCCCTATAAAGGCTTGGGATAAATACAGTGGCAAAGATGGGGCGGAGTACATTGAGCGAAAGGGAAAACATCTGGTCTAGAAACCATTTCCAAACGTAAGTGTGGCTATAAACTGAATACCTTCCTACCTTAATCCTTCCTTTTAATAGTTTAGAAAGAACAATCATCTCTGCTATAAAAAGTAAGATGTAAGACAAGGCAAATAAAGGCGTACTTATTAGGTAATAAAATGAATATTCATCCGCTTGTTCATCCAGATAATGCAATCCAATAATGGTAGGGATAATAGGTAGCATTACCAAAGTAGGAATGAGGAAAACTAACCCAGAGAAAAATAGTTTGTATCTAATTTGCTTTGCTTTTGATACGGGGATATAGGCTACATCCTCTTGTTTTCTGGCCACCAATTTGGCGGGGCTACCTTCCCAAATACTATTCTTTGGCATAGTCAATCCATATCCAAGACAAGACAAATCTTTTAGTTCGCTACCTTCTTCCACCACGCATCCCCCATTCACAATGCAACTAGTGCCGATGTGGCAATTATCTTTCAGGATAATGTTTCTAAACTTTATCAGCCCATCTTCTACCCACACATTGTTCAGTATCACATTGGCACTAATGGTTACATTCTTTCCAATGGTAATAAGATCTGGTGAACCAAACCCAAAGCTACTAAGCTGAGAATCTTTACCTGTTTTTATACCAACAAGTTTCATTAAAAAGGGATATAAGGGCGATGATCCAAAGGTATCTAATGGAATAAGCCCAACAATATGACCATATAACCACCACTTAAAATAATATTTACCCCACAATGGATAGTCGCCTTCTTTAAACTTTCCTATAAACAAACGGCGCATAACCACAGAAACCACAATCATAAACGGTGGAACCATACACAACAAAGCAATGGCTGTAATGATGGGAATTGTGTAGCCATCAACCTCTTGGGTAACAATATAATAGCCGAGATAGGGAACAAATATCTGTGCAGCCTGCAAGCCAAAAAGTAGTACCAAAGCAATAGCTTGAAAGAATCCGCAGAGATAATATCTACTATTAGGGATGGGATGAAACGTCTGTGTTTCTTGCTTTTTGGTAGTATATTTTTCAGTAATCCAATAACTGATAATACCCTCAACCGTTCTTTTCTGGTAGATGTCAATGATGGAAATATTCTCTAATCCTTCAATCTCCCTTATCTCGGAAACAAATACGGCTGCCAACATAGAATGCCCTCCCAAATCGTTAAAGAAGTCACTCTCTTTCTTTATAACCTGTCCCGGAAATGTAGTTGCCATTCGTTTTATGATACCTTCTGCAATGGTGTTACCTGCATATTGGCTGAGTATTTCATCGTTCAGGTTCGTATCTTCCGTTTCTGCCACCACCCATTCCGGCAATGCCTTTCTATCCACCTTACCACTTGGCAACCATTTAAAATCAGTCACCTTCATAAAATAACTAGGCACCATGTAGGTAGGTAACAGTTCTGCCATCTTCTCACGCAGCACTCTTTCATCCACATTGGGTTCATTGTCGTAGGGGATGTAGTAGGCAACAATATTGTCCATGTTGCGGATATTCTTTACACCAATTGCCCCTGTTTTAATTGACGGAATGTTATTCAGCACCACTTCTATCTCTCCCAATTCCACCCGGTAACCCCTAATCTTCACTTGGTCGTCCTTGCGCCCAATCACTTTAAACCGTCCATCTTCTGTCATGGTTCCCTTATCTCCCGAAAGATAAATCCTATCTCCAGGCAGGTCATGCAAGGACTCTGGTTTAGGCAAGAAAACCTTGGCATTCAGTTCTGGTTTGTTAATATATCCATCACTCAGACTGATGCCGCTTAGTACAATCTCGCCTTCTTCGCCAATCGGAACAGGCTCTAGCTTTTCATTCACCACTGCCATTCCGTAGTTGGGCAAAGGGTAGCCAATAGATATTTCATCAGTATCCCTAAGCTCTATAAACGTAGCAGAAACGGTGGTTTCGGTTGGGCCATAGCTATTAAAGAACTGTAGCGGAAGGCTGCCCCATTTTTTCAATACATTGGGCTTGCAAGCTTCTCCACCAGAGTTTATCAATCGCAGCGTAGGAATATTGGTATCCAATAAAGCCAACAGACTAGGCACGGCATGAATTACTGTAACCTTGTTTTTGTTTAGAAAGTGATGAAGTGTATCCAAGGATTTAGCAGTGGAAGCATCGGCTATGCACAATTGGGCGCCAGCAAATAAACTAATCCAGTTCTCTTCAAACCACATATCAAACGAATCGGAGAAACCTTGGTAAACAATATCTGATTCTTTAATCTTTAATATAGAATTCTCCGCACGCACCAAATGACTAATCTGTTTATGCTTAATGGGGATGCCTTTGGGCGTACCCGTAGTGCCAGAAGTGAAGATGATATAGGCATAATTATCGGGGTTGGCGTGGTTGATGCCAACATAATTATTGGTAGGTTTATCTAGCGTTACGCCTATAGCCACCAATGGTTCAGGCAAGATGGTATCGCAGAAACAAACCGTAGCCCCTACATCAGCCAAAACATTTTTAACCCTATCTATAGGCGTTTCTCTATCGAAAGGAATGTAGGCCGCACCTGCTTTCAATGCACCAATAGAAGCAATCAATATTTCATATCCTCGTGGCAGATAAATGCCTACAATCTGACCGGGTTCTACCCCTAGTTCCAAAAGATTCTCAGCAACAGCATCGCTATATTCATCAAATTCTAAGTAAGTAAATGATTGTCCATTAAAAGTGAGGGCAGTTTTGTTGCCGAATTGCTTTACAGAATCTTTAAAGATGTGTATCAGCGTTTCATTCATTAGGAACGAAAGGTTGGTATTGGGCAAACTGATACTCTTATTAGTCATCGTCATAAAATGTTCTTTTCATTGGGGGTTGCTAATCTTTATAGGGTTCAAAACCCTATAAAGGTTTTGTCTTTTGCAAAAGTCTTTACAAATAGATGCTTTTATTTTTCATTGGATTAATGAAAGTTTTCTTTTGTGATAATATTTAGAAGTGATAAAGTGAAATTAGATAGTAGTAAGTTAATCGTCAAAAGAAAAAGGTAGTTAAGAAGCTTTTTCTTCTAGGTGTACTAAAATTCCTTGTATTTAACAAAGCATTATTTTCTTCTACGAAATATGGTATTATGGTAAGACTTGATTGTAAAAAGGTAGAGATCTATTCAATAAAATGTGCTAGAATATCACAAAAGCTATTGATAGGCTAAAATCATGTCCCCAAGGAGTCATTTCCGGAGTCCAAGGAATCATTTCTGGAGTTCCAGAAATGACTGCCGGAATTCCAGAAACGAGTTCTGGTACTCCGGAAATGATTTCCAGACGTCCAGAAATGAATTCTGGAGTACCAGAAACCATCGCAGGAGTTCCAGAAATGATTCCTTGGACTCCGGAAATGATTCTCTGGCGACCAAGAAAAACTATATGAACCCAAAAAGAAGGGAAAGAAGTGATAGAAAAGTTCTTGGTAACCCTCGTAGGATTTAAAATCCTATGAGGGTTTGCGAATGGGATGGATATTATTTAGGTTGATTATATTATTTTTACTGATAAACACAAACTGATTAATCTACTTATATGACTTACGACTTTTTTGCAGCCAATTCAGATAAAATAAATCTATTAAACTTTATTTTTAAAGAGACAGACTTAAAAGTATTTGACCTTGCGTCACCCTATGGACAAGAAATTTCTGAATATAAAAGCACTGACGAGATTATGTTGAAGTATGGCTTTGAAAGCGAAATAAGTTATCCTGTAAAATTTCAGCTTTGGACACCACGTTTCGGAGGAAAAATATTATTTAGAAAGGTTGTTCTTAATCCAAAACATTGTGACGGCCACACTTTTTGTTATTCAAGTGACGGATGGGGATTGATTCAGCTTTACTTTGAAGGACAAAAAGATAATCTGCTATTACATTCTCACATTGGACATTTTAATGAAAGAGGGGCATTGAAATGGGAAGACTCCAATCACTTTAACGGCAGGGTTGAACAATGGAATTGGGAAGAAATTGAAAGGACATCAAGGCAATTAAAAAATCATATTCACAGTAAAATGAGTGTTCAGAAAATTGGTGGTTATGGAATCTTGCCAGGTGCCTGTGAGTTAATTAATGAAGGTTTGAAACTATGGGTGGGTAAGTAGGTCTGCTAAATATCAATCCAACTAATCGCATTCAAACAATAATTCCCCCAAGAGAATTAATTTCTTAGCATTATTTTATTCACTCTAAAACCTTGTCTAATTATATTATTCCGCACCCAAATATTTTTTTTTGCTTCTTTGTATTTATTTCAAATGTTCCCCTTACTTTTGCCGACCAAATTTTGGTTTATTATGTTAGCAATCGTAAAAATAGCAGGACAGCAATTTAAAGTACAAGCAGGCGATAGTTTGTTTGTTCCTCATATTGAAGGAAATACTGGCGACAAGGTAGAATTTAGTGAAGTATTATTAGTTGACAACAACGGTGTACTTACCACAGGTGCTGATGTTACAGCAGTTGTTACAGCTGAAATCGTGAAAGACCTTGTGCAAGGTGATAAAGTAATAGCGTTTAAAATGAAGCGCAGAAAAGGTTTCCGTAAAAAACACGGTCACCGTACACATTACACTCGTATTAAGATTGAAAGTATTGCTTAATTGCAACTTTTATTTCTTCGATAGAAAAACAGTTTATTAAAATATTCAAATCTTTATAAGATGGCACACAAGAAAGGTGAAGGCTCGGTAAAAAACGGCCGTGATTCGAACAGCAAACGTCTAGGCGTGAAAATATTTGGCGGTCAACCTGCCATCAATGGTAATATCATCATCCGTCAGAGAGGTACCCAATACCACCCTGGTAAAAATGTTGGTGTTGGTAAAGACTTTACTTTATTCGCTCTTACAGACGGATTAGTTCAATTCAGAAAAACAAAAGAAGATAAAACAATCGTTTCTGTTGCTCCAGTAGCTGCAGAAGTTGCAGTAGCTGAATAAGCTTCTCGATTTACAATATAGAATAGCGGCAAATTAGTTTGCCGCTATTCTTGTTTATATCATTAAAGCCTCGAAACTATCGGGGCTTTTTTAATTTTTGATTGAATGATTTGAATGAAAGGAATGATTAAAGCTGCCATTGTAAACTTATTGGTTAAAATCATTTTTTATCATTAAAATCATTCAATCATAATTTATGTTTGCCCTTCAATCAATTTATTATGACTAATGATGCCATTGCAGACAATTTCTCCCTACTCGGTAAGTTGATGGATATACACGGGGAGAATAGTTTTAAAACGAAATCTTATGGCATTGCAGCTTTTACCATAGAGAAACTTCCTGCGGAATTATCTGAAATGCAACAGGATAAAATATTTGGTATAAGAGGCATCGGCGATGCCATAGGTAAGAAGATAGTAGAGCAACTAGAAACAGGTAAGCTTGCCTTACTAGATGAATATATTGCCAACACACCTCCCGGTATTTTAGAAATGCTTAGCATAAAAGGCATTGGGCCTAAGAAGATTTCAACGATATGGAAGGAACTTGGGATAGAAACATTGGGGGAGTTACTTTATGCCTGTGATGAAAACAGGCTGACACTATATAAAGGTTTTGGAGAAAAGACTCAGCAAAGCATAAAAGAATCTATCTTGTTTTATATGGGTTCGCAAGGAAGTTATCTATATCAACAGATAGAAAATTTTGCCATTAATGTAGAGGCAAAACTTAAAACCTTTTTCAATAACCCACAATTTTATATTACTGGTCAGTTTAGACGGCAGATGGAAGTGATAGATAAACTGAACTGGGTTACCACCACACCAAAGGATACCATTGTTTCTTTTTTTACTGGAAACGGGTATAAGTTGGTAGATAATGAAGGTAATTATGCTTCGGTTGTTGGGCCAGAGAATGCAACGCTAGGGTTTTATTCTGTTAAGCCTGAGGCGATACAGTCACAGTTATTTGCTACCAGTTGTTCTGATGGGTTCTTGAATGAATGGAAGAATAGCTTTGGATTAGATGAAAACGCAACATACACATCTGAGGAAGAAATCTTTTCAGCTAATAAAATTACCTATATACCTCCTTGCTTACGAGAGGACGCTGATGTTATTGCTCAGGCAAAAGCGAATAAGTTGCCTACACTCATCCAGACAAAGGATATTAAAAGCATTATCCATAGTCATAGCAAATGGAGTGATGGAAACAACACATTGGACGAAATGGCAAAGGCCGCCATCGAAAAAGGCTACGAGTATTTGGTTATTAGCGATCACTCTAAAACGGCTTTTTATGCACAAGGCCTTTCTGTAGAAAGGGTATTGGCACAGCATGAACAGATTGATGAACTGAATGCATCCCTTGCACCTTTTAAGATATTCAAGAGTATAGAGAGTGATATATTGAATGATGGCAGTCTTGATTATGATAACGATATACTAAGCAGATTTGATGTTGTTATTGCCTCCGTCCATTCTAACTTAAAAATGGCTGAGGAGAAGGCAATGATGCGGTTGTTGAATGCGATTGAGAATCCTTATACTTCTATATTGGGACACATGACTGGACGATTATTATTAAGTAGAAATGGTTATCCCGTAGATCATTTGAAGATAATAGATGCCTGTTCCGCCAATAATGTGGTGATAGAACTGAATGCACACCCTCGCCGTTTGGATATTGATTGGCGATGGATTAAGGCTGCACTGGATAAAAATATACTCATATCCATCAATCCGGATGCACATAGCATTGAAGGGTATAACGATTGCCGCTATGGTGTTCTGGCTGCACAAAAAGCAGGACTAACAGCCGCCCAAAACCTTAGTAGTTATTCTTTACCACAGTTTGAAGCATTTGTAGCTGAACAGAAAAAGAAAAGAGGATAGCATGACAAGTAGTAGCCCAATCTTCGTGGTTATTATATGCTTGATTGCATCTTTGACGGCTTATATTATTCAAAAAATTGCCAAGCCTTCGCCAACAACTACTTCACGTAATGCCACCATTGATGGATTGCGAGGATTACTGGCTTTGGGGGTATTTATCCATCACTCTAACCTATGGAACCAGTTTCTTACAGATGGTTTATGGGAGAAATCAAGGTCAAATATCTATAACCAGTTTGGAAGCATAAGGGTGGCCATGTTCTTTATGATTACTAGTTTTCTTTTTATATCCAAGCTTTTAAATGAGAAGGAAGGCGGGTTTAACTTTCAGTATTTTCTCATTTCTAGGGTGTATCGGTTGATGCCCATGTATCTGTTTTCATTGGCATTAGTATTCATTCTTATCTTTTCTGTAACCCAATGGCAGTTAAATACTAGCATCTTCGAGCAGCTACAATCTGTTTTCTATTGGTCCACATTTGCAGCTTTCAAACATCCCCTTATTAATAATTATCCCCTCACCAATCTTTGTACAGGGGCATTGTGGACAATGGCTTACGAGTGGTTATTTTATTTTATTATGCCACTTATTGCCTTATTTATATTCAATAAAACAAAACCTGTCTACACTCTTATTGCCGTGGTTTTCATATTACTCTTTCTCCGTTTTCATACATTCGTCGTCTATTATGTTTACGAGTTTATTGGTGGTGGATTGGTTGCTTACCTGATGTATAAAATCAAGTTGTTTATTAACCCAAACTCTAAACTAAAAGAGATAATTAGTAGCATTTTACTTGTTGGTTGCCTTCTACTCTTTTTAAGATACGACAATGCCCGAAACCTAAAATGCATCTTTTTACTTACCATCGTTTTTGGCCTGGTAGCAAGAGGAACAACCCTATTTGGCTTGTTTAATATTAAACAACTTCATTTCATTGGTAAAATGTCTTACAGTATTTACCTTTTGCATAGCGTAATGCTATTTGCTGTTTTTTATTATGGCGTTGGATTTGAAGAAGCAAAAACCCTATCCTCTACTTCTTTCTGTATCATTATCTTCTGCCTTACTCCCATATTAATGACGCTTAGTTACTTGACTTATACGTTTATTGAGAAGCCCTTTATGGATAAATCAAAAGCTATTATAAACAAATCATAACTGCCGCTACTTCATCAATGCGTTATAATAGGCAGTATAGCATTCTTTTCTTTGGTAGTTTTTATCGAACAGCAATGGCCAATCTTTTGCCTTATGCCATTTCACAAGCCAACTATCAGCATCACCCACATTCCAACAGGTGATTCCATATTGTTGCTTCTTAGGTATCAACTTCTTGTATTGTTCCACTACAAATACAAACTTCTCACTCTGTAATGCTTTTAGGCTGTCAGTATAAACAAGTGTTGAGTCGTTGTGCGTGTTTACGCTGATGTCCAATTCCGAAATATGTATCAACAATCCAGTTTTAGCTACCTCTTTCAGAGCAGTAACAATGCCTTCGTTTTTTGTATTAATATTGATGTGCATTTGCAACCCTAGCCCATGAATCGGGATTCCCCTTTGTTCAAAATCAGTCACCATTGCAATAATTGCTTTCAATTTTGCTGCACTACTTTCTTGGTTATAATCGTTATAAAACAACAATGTAGCGGGGTCGGCTTCATGTGCATATTGAAAAGCATGAGCTATATAGTCTGCGCCAAGATGATTGTACCAATATGTTTTATTGCTCTTATGTGTAGCGTTTGTTTTTTCAGTTCGATAGTTGCCATCATCAAAAAGGGCTTCGTTCACCACATCCCATGAAGTCATTCTGCCTTTATAATGAGTTAAAACTGTCTGAATATGCGTCTTCAATATAGAGTCCCAAGAGGCAGAATCCCCCTCAAACTCGTTTAACCATCTGGGTGCAGACTCATGCCATACCAAACAATGCCCGTGCATCCTTTTTTTGTTAGCCAATGCATAGTTTACCACTGTATCTCCAAGCGCAAAATTGAATATGTCTCTTTTAGGATGTAAAGACGAGAACTTCAACACATTCTCGGCAGTAATGCTATTAAACTCAGTACTAACCACATTTAGATAACCCTTATTAGTCCTTAATAAATATGGATTAATAGCACATCCCACTTTAAAAGGAGCAATACTTTGTAGTGTTTTGTCTTGTGCAGAAACTGTAAATCCTGCATGCAGAATCAATAAGAATAAGATGCCTTTAGTGCAATTCATTAATTTATATTTAGGTGAAATCTCTCCTCCAGATATATTTTTTACCACAAAGTACACAAGGAAAAAACTAAGCCCACAAGGAATTGTTATCATTTATTCAAACATTATAACCTATTATCTTAGTGATCTTTGCGAAAAGCCTTTGTGTACTTTGTGGTTAAGCTTTTCTTATCTGCTACTTGGTAGCCTCGCCCCATTTATCTATTTTCTTTTCCAGCAAGGCAAGTGGCATACTACCATCTTTCAATACTTCATCATGAAAACTGCCCAAATTAAACTTGCTGCCTTGTAGGTTTTCATATTTGGTGCGTAATTCTCTTATTTTAATTGCCCCAATCTTATAGCCCAATGCTTGCCCCGGCCACGACATATATCTTTCTATTTCGGCAGTGGCACCTTGCTCGCTGATGGCCTCATTATCCATCATGTATTTAATGGCTTGCTCGCGCGTCATCCCTTTTGTATGTATGGCCACATCAACAACCAATCGAATGGCACGGTGTATTTCATCGCCCAAAGCACCCATATACTGATAAGGATCTGTATATAAACCCAATTCTTTTCCAAGGCTTTCGCAATACAAAGCCCATCCTTCCTGATACGCATTCTGACCGCCAAACCTACGGAACTTAGGCAGCGTGGTATCTTCCTGTTGCAAGGATATTTGGTAATGATGCCCCGGAATTGCTTCGTGCAGAAACAAGCTTTCCATACCACCAGTGGTATTATATTTCATTGCATCCAAGATAGGAATATAAAATATGCCCGGACGGCTTCCATCCGCACTGCCTTGGTTATATTCTGCGCTGGCACTTGCTGCACGGAAAGCTTCTGTTTGCCTAATCTCGAACCTTGTTTTTGGCACATGAATAAACTCCTTTTGCAATTGTGGTTGCATCGTTTGGTGTATCTTTTCGAAGGCTGCCAACACTTCTGCTGGTGTTTTATAGGGCATAAACCGCTTGTCGTTCTTCATATATTCAAAAAACTGTGCAAGGCTACCATTATATTTTACCATCGTTTTCACGCTATCCATCTGATGCCTTATACGCGCCACTTCCGATAAGCCAAGGTTGTAAATTTCCTCAGGTGTTTTGTTGGTTGTAGTTTGTACTTTCACACAAAAATCATAAAAGGCTTTCCCATCTGGCAATGCCGAAATGCCAGAAGTTGTTCTTGCTTTTAGCAGGTATTCATTCTTTAAAAAGTCTCCTAGTTTCTTATAAGTAGGCACTATTTGCTCCGTAATTAGTTTGGTATATGCCTCCGTCAAACGCTTTTTATCGGCCTCACTAAAGGTTGCCGGCATTTTAGTGATTGGGCCATAAAACAAATGTTTGCTGGCATCGGTGGTAACCAAATCAGTCATTTGAGGAATCATTTTAACTACCAAAGCCTTTGGCAAAACATAATTGGCAGCAATTCCTTTTCTAAAATAAACGATGGCACTATCGCCCCAAGCACTGAAGGCAGTGGCACGCTGCAACCAATTTTCATAGTCTTTTACGGTTTTAAAAGGTTGTCCGCCTTCGCCACTTCCAAATTGTCCCATTGTTAGGGTAAGACCATTAAACTGCGTGAAAGGAATATAATTCTCTGGAAACTTCAGTTCTTCCGCATTTATATCAAGTGTGTATTTAAAGATATCGTAACTCAATTTGTCTTCATCATTCAGTTTTTCTTTGTTGATAGCAGCTAGAAAAGAAATGTATTTAACATAAAACTTAAACAATGAATCACGATAGGCATCCGTAAAATCAATTGGAAGTTTATCGTTAAAACGATTGTCGCCTTCGTAAGTGGCATTGATGGGAAACAATTGCAAACTCTGCTCGTGGTAGTTTTCAAAAAGATCTGCTAGGTCTTTATTAGATTCATTTGTTGCAGATTGCGATTCACTATTCAGCTTGCAAGACGCCAACAAAACCACCGCCAAAACGGAAAGCAAGAATGTTTTTCTCATGATTAATTAATTAAGGAGTGTAAAATAGTTTTTTCTATTGATTGGATGAAAAATAGTTATAAAAACTAATTGAAAGGTGTAAGTCAAAACTCGATAGTTTAAAGAAAAGAGGAAGTTAGGAAGTTTTATCTCCCTAAAAGTTTCTCGCTTTTAAAAACTTTAAAATGTAGACAACAGAATAGCACTCATGAAGTACGGAATTTTGTACACTAAATACGGATATTTGGATAAAGACTACGGTTTGGAATCCAAAGAATACACTCTTTTTGGCAAAGACGACACTTTCAGCCTCAAAGACTACACTTTGGAGGTGAAAGACATGTCTTTGCGACCCAAAGACGTGTCTTTCGTCTGCAAAAGCATGTCTTTTCCTTCCAAAATGGTGTCTTTGTCCATCAAAGAGTAGTCTTTTGACTCCAAAGTGTAGTCTTTGAGGCTGAAAGTGT
>CANCVE010000099.1 GCA_947381435.1 Chitinophagaceae bacterium | reverse complement strand
CATCAAAATCAAAGTAGCTGTACTATCACAACCTTTACTATTACCTCCAGTGAAAGTCTTGGTATATGTACCACCTGCCGTATAGTTTACACCATTCCAAAAATAACTACCATTTGTTGAAAATGAAATTGAAGAACTAGTAGGAGAATTTACGGTTAAAAATAATGTTGCAACACTATCACAACCTGTACTATTTCCACCTGTAAAGGTTTTGGTGTAAGTGCCACTTGCCGTATGGGTTACTCCATTCCAGATAAAACTACCACATGATGATATTGTTGTTGAAGAGCTAGTTGCTAAATTGACCGTTAAATGCAATGTTGCTATACTATCACTTCCTGTACTACTTCCTCCGTTAAAGGTCTTGGTATAAGTGCCACTTGTAGAATAGCTTAAACCATTCCATAAATAACTTCCACAAGATGTTATAGTAGTTGAAGAACTAGTTGGAGCATTAATCGTCAAAATCAAAGTAGCTGTACTATCACAACCTTTACTATTACCTCCAGTGAAAGTTTTGGTATATGTGCCACTTGCCGTATAGTTTACACCGTTCCAAAAATAACTACCATTTGTTGTAAATGATATTGAAGAACTAGTAGGAGAATTTACGGTTAAAAATAATGTAGCTACGCTATCACAACCTGTACTATTTACACTTAAGAAAGTCTTAGTGAAAGTGCCACTTGTTGTATAGGTTACCCCATTCCACAAATAACTACCACATGTTGCCATAGTTGTTAAAGAGCTAATTGGCGCAACAATTGTTAAATGTAAAGTTGCGATACTGTCACAACCTACACTATTTGCACCAATTAATGTATCATTATAAACTCCACTTTCATTAAACGTTTTGCCATTCCAAGTATAGCTAAAACATGCACAAGCAAGTACTGTTGTATTAGAATATGTAGCATTATTAACTGTCAGATTCAAAGTAGCTACACTATCACAACCTAAACTATTGCCGCCAGTGAAAGTCTTGGTATAAGAGCCACTTGATGTATAGCTTACACCATTCCATAAGTAACTACCACAAGATGAGATTGTTTTTGAAGAATTGGTTGCAATATTCACAGTTAAATGTAAGGTTGCCACGCTATCGCTTCCTGTACTACTTCCAGCTGTAAAAGTCTTGGTGTAATTTCCGCTCGTTGTATAGCTTACTCCATTCCAAAAATAACTACCACAAGATGAGATTGTTGTTGAAGAAGCAGTTGCATAATTAACCGTTAAGTGCAAGGTCGCTACACTATCACATCCTTTACTATTTCCACCAGTAAAGGTCTTGGTATAAGTACCGGTAAAAGCATAGTTTGCTCCATTCCATAGATAGATACTATTGGTTACTAACGTTGTTGTCGAAATAGTAGGAGCATTAATTGTCAAAATTAAGGTTGCTACACTATCACATCCTGTACTATTTCCGCCAGTGAAAGTCTTTGTATAAGTGCCACTTGATATATAGCTTACCCCATTCCATAAATAGGTACCACAAGAGGAATTAGTTATTGATGAGCTAGTTGCATTATTGATTGTTAAATACAATGTTGCGACACTATCACAGCCAGTACTACCAGTAAAGGTTTTAGTATAGGTGCCACTTTCCGCATAAACTACACCATTCCAAAAATAGCTACCACAGGTTGCAAAAGTAGTTGATGAAACGATTGGAGCTACAATTGTTAAATGCAAGGTTGCAATACTATCACAGCCTACACTATTTGCACCAATCAAAGTGTCATTATAAACTCCACTTGCTGTGAAAATTATTCCATTCCAAGTATAGCTAAAACATGAACAAGCAAGCACGGTTGTATTTGAATAAGTAGGATGGATAACTGTTAAATTCAAAGTTACTATACTATCGCATCCCTTACTATTTCCACCCACAAAGTTCTTTATATAGGTACCGCTTGAAGTATAGCTTACCCCATTCCATAGGTAACTGCCACATGATACAAAATTAGAAACAGAACTAGTAGAAGCATTTATAGTAACAGAAGAACTTGTAGCAGAGCAAGTAGTAGCAGTATTGGTATAAACAAATTGCGTAGTACCTGAAGAGATTCCACTTACTACTCCTGCATTTGTAATTGTAGCTACAGCGTCATTATTGCTTGACCAAGTACCACCGGTAGGGCTTCCTTCTAAAGTAGTTATTGTACCAATACAGATTCCTGAAGCGCCTGTAAGGCTTGCAACTGATGTGTTTTTATTTGTATTAAATGTCGTACCTACTTTAGTTACACATCCAATATTATTAGTAACAGTATAATTAATTGTAGAAACTCCTTGCGATATACCTGTTACTATACCAATAGTATTAACAGTAGATAAAAGAGAGTTACTTGTAGACCATACCCCACCAGATGTGCTATTACTTAAATTTGTAGTTTTCCCCACGCAAACATTAATAGTTCCTGTTATTGAAGCCACTATGGGTGCTGATGAAGTAGAAACTACATTGTTATTCATTGTTATTGCACCTGCTTTAGATAATCCTTTACCAAAAAGAGTTGAACCAGCTAATAGGTTGATTGCACCGTTTGAAATAATAGTCCCTCTAAATACAGCGTTATCGCCAATATCAACCTGACCATTAACTTGCCAATAAACGTTACACAAAGATGCTCCATTAATTAATAGAACATTGGCAGCTGAACCTACAGACAATGCGCCATCTATTTTAAAAATAAACAGTGCGTTTGGATCACCTTGGGCATCCAATATTAAGTTACCGTTCAATGTAGATGCTGCGCCAATACAATATACATTCTGCGTAAGTATTTGACCATTACCCAAACCTAAACCAATCACTTGACCACAAGTTAACGCTGCTAAGTAACTATAAGCAACAATTACATCTGCAGCCGCAGTTGTAGAAGCGGGGTTAGCTACATGGATTTGTCCATTAACCGTCCCTGGAGGGAATCCGGTCAATGCACCAACATTTGTTCCAATATCACCTGTAACAATACTTGCCCCAGAGTTGGTAAATGCTCCAACTGCAGTAAATAAAGCATACCCTTGCGAGGTACCCAGATTCGGCGACTGTCCTAAAACACAGGAGGTGATAAATACCCCCAAAAAGAAAGCAATGACTAAAAGTTTACTTTTTTTCATTTGAATAAAATTTATTTTGTAACAGAATTATTACGCTGCAAAGGTGGTTTTACATAGTGGGGACTATGTTACAGAATTATAGGTTATAGTTGTAGAATTCATTGATATTTACATTTAGGAAATATTTACATCGAAGAAAGTGCAAATACTGTATTTAGCTATAAATAGCAGTTAGTTGTGTAGAGTTCGCAAGAGAACTTCCCTTTTCATATATATATTGAATTACTTTTCAAACAGACAATTGAAAAAATGCTCCACTTTTCATGTTTTTAATTGGAATTAGAACTGCCAAAAACTACTTTTATTGTATTAATTGCAGTTTTATCATTTCAGATTTATTTTCTTGCGTAACCAAATCCAGCTCAGCATTAATTATTTAATCAATTAACTTTTTTGTAAATGCCTTAATTAATATCTCTGCACGGCGATTCAAGGCTCTTCCTTTCGGATTGTCAAAATTATTTTTAGTAGTGTTTGGTGCAGCAGGCAATGACTTTCCAAAGGATTTTAAGACTATCCTATGAGTATCTATGCCTCGTGAAACTACATATTTTTTTACAGCGTTTGATCTAAAATTACCCAATTTAATATTATAAGCAACTGAACCCATTGCATCAGTATGTCCATTAATGTTCAATTCAATAGCAGGTGTAGGATATTTTTTAAGTATTAAAATCAGTTTATTCAATACAGGAATTGCATCCTTTCGGATGATTGACTTATTAAAATCAAAATAAACAATCATTGGATTTACCAATGCATTTATTGAGTCAACCTCAAGTTTAATAATGTTTGTCTTGGGTGAAATTTGAACCACTTTTTTTAAACAGATATATACTGTATCGTTTGAATCTTGGTTAAATATATTCTTAGGAAATGAAACCTGTTGTGTGGAAGAGACGTATCCCTCTTTCGAAATAGTAATTTGGTTGACAGAGTCTCCATTTTCTACATAGAATAAGCCGCTATTATTAGTTATTGTTGTAAAAGTGGCTGCATTTTTATTCGCATAAACAGCACCCCCGTCAATTGGAGGGTTAGGTGTATTACAGTCAGAAACAATCCCTACTAAATTGTGTTTGTATTCTTTCAAAATAATCTCCTTAGAAAGAGAAAATATTTCAAGACAACAATCTGAAGCCCTATCCGAACTAATAAATGCACTTTTTAAAAGACTATCCGGTGATGTGCTGAAAAAATACATATCATCCTTGGGGGAGTTTACAGGAGTACCTAAATTATAAGAATTTTGTATAGATATGATATCTCCTTTTGCTGCAAATAAATCAAATCCACCCATTCCCTCATAACCCTTACTTGCGAATACCAATGTTTTGCTTTTATTATGATAAAATGGTGATTCATCATCCTCTTTTGTATTTATCCCAATAAGATTAAATGGTTCATCTGGTAATTCATCTGCGTTTAGTTGTGAGCACCAAATATCAAAACCTCCCAAACCACCCTCCCTATCGGAGGCAAATAAAAGGTATTTGCCATCCTGTGTTACACTTGGTTGAAATGAGTTGCATCCAAACTTATTAACCTTTTTCGACCTTATTGGCTCAGACCAGGTAGTATCATTTATCCAATCACTAACAAATATTGCAGTTGTTGTAATTGCTTTTACAGTATTACTTCTGCTAAAAAATAATTTCTTTTTGTTTGGAGTAATTGCAGCAGTTGCTTCATTTATAGACAGCCGTGATGGGAATCGAAGCATAGAAGCTTTTCCACTAATAGAATCATCACTTATTATCGAATTATAAAAAAGATGGTTTACATGCTCATTCGTTTTACTGAATTTATTCACAGAATCAACTATTCTTGCAGAAGTAAATATGAGCGTGTTTTGCAACAAGATTGGTGCATAAGCCCCTTCTGCCTGGGCAATATTTCCCCTTAGTTTCTTTATTGTAAAAAGTTTCTTGCTCTCGTTTTCATATTGGTTTTTAATAAATGCGATTGTTGTTAATTCTTTTTTTGCCATTAATACCCTCGCATCCGAGCCTCTATTTTCATAAATAAAAGTATTGAATTCTGATTTGGAGGCTTCAAAATTATTATTACATCTCAAACTTACCCCATACCAGAATCTTGCATAAGGATAGGTAGTGTCAGGAGTTTTAAGTAAACGGGCATAACATTTCTCTGCTTTTTTGTAATGATTTAAATATCTATAACTCTCAGCTAACCTAAAAGAAATTTCTTTAGTAATTAAGTTGCTTTCATTAATAATTGCATCAGCTCTATCAGCACTATCAGCCTTACTAAAAATTACATTATTCTTCTGATTATAGGGAGTATAAGAAAGCCTCGGTTTCCTGATGCCAAGATATATTTCATAATTAACAATAGCATTGAAATAATCTCCCTTTTTATAAAACCCATTCGCAGATTTCAGTTCAAAAGAATGTTGTGAAAACGCACTTAACTGAAAAAGAACAGCTATACCTAAAATAATTATCTTGTTCATTCCTTTGTATTATAATAATTTGTTTATCGTAGATTTCTATTTGTTATTTAAAAACGGGGACATTTAAAGAACCCAGTCTGTTTCTTGTTATCAATATACATCAATGACAATTCAAAACTGCTTGTACCATTTACCAACTGTCCTAGTTTAGTGGTATTTACATCATAACTCATTCCAATTGTAAGGTCACTGAAACTCATTCCAATATAAGGATAAATAGCATCTTCTATCCTGTAATTTACACCACCAGTAATATCAATCGATTTACTGATAGACATGTTAAAATAGCCTCCTAACATTGATTCTCTGCTATTTCCTTGTTGTATCACTATAAAATTGGGAACAAGGTGTGCCCTGTCTGATAGATATACATTAGCTCCTCCATGCACACTATAATGAATGGGCAGTGTACTTTGATAACTGGCAGAAAGTGATGGATCTTTCGGATGATTGATATGATTGGCAGAGAAACCTCCAAACAAATTCACTTTTTTATCTTTGTCCCCATCATAGTACATAATCCCCACACCCATATCAAAGGATGATGCAGAAGGTTTGGTAACAGCTAATTGTGTCGGCCATAAAGGGTCAAAAGCTCCCATTTGAAATTGATTATCAGTTTGTGCTTTCGAAAAATCAAAACTCCTACCCATAAGCCCGCCTTTAATGCCAAATGCAACCACCTTTTGTCCCTCACTTCCAAATCTTACACCTGTATAAGCAATCGATAACTGACCATTAGTGTATTTATATCCTGCATCGCCAGCACATTGCTGTAGTACTTCTAAGCCTATATTCATATTCTTGTTTGTAACAATATCTGCAGTTAATCCAACGGTTGAAAAAGCATTGGTTATGCTGCTCCACTGGTTTCTTTGAATAATTGCTACACGGTAATTACCATCTATCGCTCCTGTCAAAGCAGGATTGAGCCAAATAGGATACATATAGTATTGAGAAAAATGCGGGTCTACTTGTGCTTTAATATTCTTGCAATCACAGCTCAATAACATTATTGTCAGAATTATTTTAATTATTTTCATATTATTATCTTATTAGGTTAATTGCTCCTTTTTTAACTTGAATTTCCCCAGTTTTCATTTCTAATCTTACTACATATACATAAACACCTGGGGGTTCAGGCTTACCCTTCAATGTTCCATCCCAACCTTTAGAACGATCATTGATACCCCCTTTTGACAGAAATAATTCATTACCCCAAGAATCAAATATTCTAAGTTCCATTTGGTTTACTAAATTTCCTGCTCCTCGAACTAGGAATATGTCATTTATACCCCTTCCATTCGGACTAAAAACATTGGGTATATACAACGTATTTGGTAGAACGTCCATATCAAAATTGGCAGTATCAGCACCACAATTGTTTGAAACAACATAGTAAATGGTATTATAACCCTTTGAAACACCAGTTACTTTACCTGTGTTATCAATTGTTGCAATTAAAGGATTCTGACTAATCCAGACACCACTAGGTGTGTTGTTACTCAAATCTATTTTCTGGCCTTCATATACTGTTTTAACACCAATTATATTTGTAACTACAGGTACTAGGTTTATTGTTAAATGTAAAATAGCCAAACTATCACATCCCTTTGCATTAAGCGAATCAAAGGTGTAGGTGCCTGTAGAAGTATAAATTGTACCATGCCAGTTAAAAGAATTACACCTCACTTCTTCAGTATATTCTATACTAGGTTGGTTAATGGTCAGGTGTAAGTTGACCATACTATCACACCCCATTGCATTCATAAAAGTGTGGTAGGCAGTTACAGTACTCGTATATGTTGTACCATACCAGCTAAAACTTCCACAGGCAATTACAGTAGTGTCACTTGTTGTAGGTTGATTAATCGTTAAGTGAATTGTAACTATGCTATCACAACCAGTTGCATTTGTAAATGTATGAATGCCAGTTCCAGTATTTGTATATGTTGTACCATACCATTCAAAATTAGTGCAAGCTATTACACTTGTGTCTCCTGTTGTGGGTTGGTTAATAGTCAAATGTAGTATTTCCACACTATCACAACCTGCAGAATTAATCAATGTATAAGTGCTAATTCCAGTACTCGTATAAATGGTGCCATGCCAATTAAAACTTCCACAAGCATTTACAGTTAGGTCTCTTGTTGTTGGTTGGTTGATTGTAAGATGAAGGGTAATAATACTATCACATCCATCTGTATTTTTAACATTAAGTGTTACAATTCCAGAACTTGTATAATTTGTTCCATGCCAGGAAAAACTACTACAAGTAGTTACCATTGTATCTCTTGTGGGTGGTTGCGTAAGGGAAAGGTTCAATGTAGTTAGGCTGTCACAGCCATTTAAATTCAACGTGTCAAATGTGTATTTGCCCGAAGTTGTATAAGTAGTTCCATGCCAAAAGAAACTTCCACAACAAGTATATACATTGCTAATTGCACTAGTTGGTTTATTTACAATAATAATTATACTGTTACTAGTTACAGTTTTTATATCACTACATAAATTATCAGCCACAATTCTACAGGTAATAGTATCATTCATCAAGGGTATATAAGTTAATGTAACGTTTGTTGTATCCTTTATTGGCAATTCATTCTTATACCACTGATAAGTCGGCGTCATTCCCACATTTACTGGCATTGCAGTAACAGTTACCGAAGTGCCTAAACAGATAGTTCTAACAGAAGCAATTATTGTTATTTTGGGGGTAACCTTATCTACGATAGATATAGTTGTCGTGTCGGAAATTACACCACAAATAGAATCTTTGTAGGCGTAAACTACCAGATAATTTCCATTCGCACTCAAAGATGGAGTGATGTCTCCTGTATTGCTGTCAATTGATAACCCTAGTGGTGTTGCAGTATAGATACCTCCTGTAATTGAACCTGTTTCTGTAAGTATTACACTTTGAATAATTGGTAGAACTGCCTTACAAAAGGTATCACTAACATATTTGATAGTTGAAGCAGTACCATGAATTGTTACAATAGTTGTATAAATGCATTGGGATTTAGGACAATTAAGGTCATATTCAACAATATAGGTTTTAGGGATACTTTTTTCCAAATCAATCAATCCTGTAACAGAATCTATTACCAACCCAATTGGAGTTGCAGAATATTTCCCACCATAGCTATCTCCATTTATTGTTACGGTTGCAAATCCAGCATTACAAAAGGGAGTGCCTAAATATGAAATGGATGTGCTATTTTGAGCTTGAGTACCAAAGTGAAAAAGTAAAAAAGAAAAAAGAGTAAGTAATATCGTCTGTCTCATTATACAATTTTTTTAAAAGCCATTTGTTGTCATCACCATCATTGCGCCCGGAAATTGTACTGATGCATCGTCTTCAGCTGTAATAAAAACCTTTACTGGCTTAGAGGCTGATACTGTATTAAAAGAACCCTTTAAAGTATGAGACAATAAGCTCGATGAAGTTTTTATTTGCCCAACATTTTTTGTTGAGTTATCATTCGCAACAAGCCAAACTATGTAGTTTTTTTTTGAAGGGGTCAATCTATTTGGTTCTGCTAAATTCTCTAGACTCACATTGATGTTGTAATTTTTATTGTAATCTTTTTTTACTTTGATATAGCCCCTAGCTGCTGGAACCACTGGTGATAATTGAAACACTACTTTTCTAGCGCAAGATGAAAAGAAGATAAAGGCAATTATTGACGCTGTTCCAAAAATGATTGTTTTAGCAATCCTAACCGGTTTAGTAATTTTGGGGGCGATTTGATGAATTCGCTTTAATTTGGAGTCTGTTGAACTACTTTTTGTAGTTGCTTTTAAGACAGGCATTGTTGAAATTGTCATTGTAATTAATTTTATTTTGCAACTGCTTTGTTACAATGCAAAGGTGGAAGGGGATGGTAGGATAAATATTATACAATTATGGTTAAGTGTTATGTAATTCACTGATTATTATCTATTATTTAAAATAGTATACGTGTGCATTCAATTATTCGTATATAAAAATCATTATGAGTTCATCAAGCAGCATCTCAATGCAAGCCACCTTGTGAATATGAATATGAATTAGAATAGGATAAAAGTGATGCTTTACATAACTATGATGCTTGATGCTGGCAAAATTGCTTATTGTTTACAAGAAAACTAATAAGATGAAAGGATTCAAGGCAACCAAATCGTCATTTGAAATAAAGCTTGCCAATGAAATGACAAAGTCGATTGTTATTATATGTGGGGGTGACCCCAATAAAGCCCCACATTTGTGGAGATAAAACAAAAAATGAACTTCTCGACAAAATATTTATCTTGTTACGGTTTCGAAGAGCTATGGAAGGGATTCATGCGCTAGCACCCTGGTTTTCGAAGTGTATGTAATGGGTTGTCTTTTCAATAGCCCCCTTTATATTCATGGGCTAGTTGATTGGGCTTTAACTAAACAATGTAAAGAACGGAAATACATTTATGAATTGCCTAAGTAACAATAAAGCACATGAAGGGATTCATGCGCTAGCACCCTGATTTTCGAAATGTATGAAATGGGTTGACTTTTTAATATACCTTCTAAATTCATGGGCTAGTTGAGAAGAATACTAGCATTAAGTATACAGATAAGTTTACTGTAGGTACTAATTGGTTGGGTGGTGTTGCATTTGCTAAGAAGCATCCTTTATTTAAAGATTTACCTGTCAATCAAGGGCTTAGTTGGTCTTATGAAGCTGTAGTTAAAAGTGGAAATGATCGTATAGGACTCATTATGGAAGGAGAGGAGTTGGTGGCAGGTTCTTATCATTGTTTTCCACAAATGCTTGGTACGAATGTAGGTGTAATAGATTGTGGTAAAGGAAAGATTGTGTTTTCTACATTAGATATTTATAACAATTTACAATCTAATGAATCAGTTGCAGGAGTTGCTAAGAAGTTGTTGTGTAACTATATCGACTTTGCGAGTGGTTCAAAAAAATAGATTCAATTTGTCAGCAAGTTGAAATCAATGAACTCTAATTTTCTTTTTTTGTTAGGTGGATTTATTCATTCACATTTGCCAATAGGCTGGTTAAGCTGAAAAACTCATTTATAACATCATGAAATACACCATTTTTAGGTCATCGGAAAGGGGATTGAAAGACATAGGTTGGTTGAAAAGCCAATTTACATTTAGCTTTTCTTCTTATGCCAATCCCATGCGAAATGGGTTTGGATTGCTAAAAGTATTTAATGACGATTTTGTAGAGTGTGGTAAAGGCTTTGGTCTGCATCCACATGCTAATATGGAGATTGTGAGTGTTTTGCTTGCAGGAAAAATGAACCATAAAGATTCAATGGGTTACAGTGATGTGGTACAGGAAGATTGGGTGCAAATAATGAGTGCGGGTAGTGGGTTGCGTCATGAAGAATATAATGTGGGCGAAGATGAGGTAAACTTTTTACAGATATGGATTGAACCGAAGCTTCAAAACATTAATCCAAGGTATCAACGCAGATATTTTCCGAAAGATAAAAGGGAAAATAAACTTCAAACAATAGTTAGTAATGAGGAAGGAACAGACCATTGTTGGATAAACCAGAATGCCAAACTTAGTATAGGGCATTATACAAAAAAGACGGAACACACCTATACACTTAATGCAACCAATAAGTGTGTTTATATTTTTGTGATAGAAGGGAGCGTAAATATTTGTGGTACCGATATTGAGAAAAGAGACAGTATTGGGGTTTGGGAAACGGATGTTATTCCGCTTCATATAGAACCATCTTCCTCTTTTATTGTAATAGAAGTGCCGGTAAATAATTAGATCGAAAGTTGAAAGTTGAAAGTCGAGAGAGAAGAGAAAGAAGAGTAGAAAGTAGGTAATAGATAAAACATTAATGATTAATCATTAAACATTAATCATTAAGTAGGTAATCATTAAGAAATGAATATAGAAATAGTATCAGGTAGTCCTCGTGCTACTAGTGTAACGGTTAGGGTTGCAAAATATTTACAACAATATCTATCTCAGCATGAAAGCAAGCATTCTGTAGGATTGATAGATGTGCGTGAATGGAAGCTTGGACAGCTTCAAAATGTTTTTAATTCGGTCACCAATACACCAGATGAATTTAAGCCATTGGCAGAGAAGATGTTTTCGGCTGATGCTTTCATTATTGTTACACCCGAATACAATGGTAGTTACAGCAGTGAAATAAAGAATTTGTTCGATCATTTTCCAAAGCAAGCACGTAAGGCATTCGGCTTATGTACTGCTTCTGTAGGTGCATTGGGTGGTGCAAGAGGTACACAGCCATTATTATTGTATGTGCCTGCTTTGTTTGGAATAGCGAGTCCTAATTTGCTAATAGTGCCATTTATTGATAAGAAATTCAATGAACAAAACGAATTAGTAGATGCCGCTTTCGAAAAGCAGATTCATGTATTTATTACTGAGTTTTTGTGGTTGGCAGAAAGGTTGGCGCAGTAAGAAGAGTAGAAACTTAACAACTGAGTGCTATTCACCCCATTTGTCAGATTTAAAATTATTGCAAATAAAAAACGGTCTTCAACTCTCATTGAAGACCGTTACTTTATGAACAATCAGTGATTAATAACTAACCACTAATAATTAGGCTACCGCTTGTTTTACCAAGTCAGCGGCTTCGCTTAATTGAATGGCAGATTGTACTTTCAATCCACTTTCATCTATCAATTTCTTAGCTTCTGTTGCGTTAGTTCCTTGCAAACGAACGATGATTGGTATTTCGATATTGCCTAATTTGTTATAAGCTTCGATAACACCTGCTGCAACACGGTCGCAACGAACGATACCACCAAATATGTTAATCAAGATAGCCTTTACATTAGGGTCTTTCATGATAATTCTAAAGCCAGCTTCAACAGTTTGTGCATTTGCAGTACCTCCTACGTCCAAGAAGTTAGCAGGTTCACCACCACTTAACTTAATCATATCCATTGTAGCCATCGCCAAACCTGCTCCGTTTACCATACAACCTACGTTGCCATCTAATTTAACGAAGTTTAGGTTGAACTGACCCGCTTCTACTTCTGTAGGATCTTCCTCAGTAATATCTCTTAGTTGTGCAATATCCGCATGACGCATCAATGCATTATCATCCAAGTTCATCTTACAATCCACCGCAATCATTTTCTCATCGCTGGTCTTGAAGAATGGGTTTATTTCAATCATGCTAGCATCCAAACCAACATACGCATTGTACAAGTTGGTAACGAATTTCACGCAATTTTTGAAAGCCTCACCAGTCAATCCGAAGTTGAAAGCAATCTTACGAGCTTGGAAAGGTAACAATCCACCACCTGGATGAACTAGTTCCTTAAATATCTTTTCTGGAGTATTGTGCGCCACTTCTTCAATGTCCATACCACCTTCAGTGCTGTACATGATTACGTTTTGCCCTTTAGACCTGTCCAATAATATACTTAAATAGAATTCTTTTGTTGGGTTTGGACCTTCATAATAAACGTCTTGTGCAACCAAGATTTTGTTTACTTTCTTACCGGCTTCGCCAGTTTGAATAGTAACCAATGTGCCACCAAGAATACCTGTTGCAAAACTTGCTATATCCTCAACGCTCTTGCCCACCTTAACACCGTTCATTCCGGTTTCTTTTACTTTACCCTTACCACGACCACCAGCGTGGATTTGTGCTTTTACAACAGCAAATTTGTTGTTGGTTTCTGTTTTAATCTGACGGTAAGCTTCTTCAGCTGCCGCCACAGTTTCAACAGCTATGCCTTCTTGAACTGGCACATTATACTTTTTCAGTAATTCCTTTGCCTGATACTCGTGTAAATTCATATTATTTAAAAATTTTGCCGAAGATAAGAGAAACTATATTAGCCTAAATCTAATTGATTATAATTTTCACTATTTATTCTATGAAAACGTTGTAGGGGCGCAGTTATCAGTTAGCAGTGAACAGTAAACAGTGAAAGCAATTACTAATTATCAACTGTTCACTGCTAACTGATAACTGGTAGGAATACTTCTGCCATCATACACCTTGCACTGCCACCGCCATTAGTTTCAATAGTAGCAATGTCGCTTTGAATGATTTGATTGAATGATTCAATTGTTTTAATCTGATGCTCGTCAAGGCTATTGTATGCCTGTGTACTCATTACCAAGAACTTTTCGCCTTTGTTATTCTTCACTTGTAGCATGTTCCCCGCAAAGTGATTGAGCTGCTGATAGGTGATATCAATTATCTGTTTACCACTACTCTCTAATGCTTTTACCACATATTCTCTTTCAAATTCTTCTGAAATAGATGCTAGACAAATAACCACATATTCATCCGCAATGCACATCATTACATTGGTGTGATAGATAGGGTTGCCGCCCTCGTCATTTGCTGTAAAAGTAATTGGGGTGTAATTCATTGACTTACAGAACTCGCGCAGCACAAACTTGTTGGTACGTTGAGAAAGGCAAGCATAAGCCATCTGTTTAGTTCTGTCTAAAACCATACTTCCTGTTCCCTCCAGATAGGTTTGGTTAGCCTCATACACTGAAAAGTCGATGGTATATTTTACTGTAAATTTTTGTTTGATAACATCCAATACATTCGGTTTCCGTTCCAAACGTCTGTTTGCCGCAAACATGGGATATAGGCAAAGGGTTCCATTACTATGAAAAGAAACCCAGTTGTTAGGAAAGATAGAATCAGGTGTATGAGGTTCGGGAGTATCCTGAACTACTGTTACATCAATTCCATTGGCAGTTAGTTTTTCAACAAAGGCATCAAATTCTGCCAATGCCTTCGTTTGTACATTATTGCTATCAGCAGATGCTACTTGAAAGGCATTATTCACTGCCGTCTCTGCATTAAAAGCAAAGCGAGAAGGACGTATCATTAAAAGGTGAGAGGTCATAATTAGGTTAGTTATGAATTATGAATTATAATTTATAAATCAATTAAATAAGTTCGTCTCTAAGCAATGGCATACTCATACAATGGAAGCCGCCTCTTGCCCTCGATAATTCTGCTGATGGCATCAGTATTACGGTGTCGGTAATTGTTTCTGCATCTATGGTGCCTTCTTCTAGGCCTCTCACTAATGCCTTTGCTTTTATCACCTTGAAACCATTGGCAGCAAAGGCTTCTGTCGTTTTATTGTTGCGATCGTAGGCTAATACCACCCCTTCTTTCAACGCCAATAAATTGCAACTGTCCGTCCATTGTTCTCTTGCACTGTAGGGAAATTCATTGTTACCACTAAAGATTATCTTTACTTCTCCCGTACAGCCAAGGTCTGTCTTGCTGATGTCAATCAACAGTTCTTCTAAGCTTTCGAACAGTTTAGGCTCTTCCGGATTGTTCTTATTAAACTGTAAAATCTTTATCTTTTCCTCTTTCTTTACTTCCAATATTCGTTCTATTGCATCTTCATCTTCATGCTTTACGGCCTTGGTAGAGAAGTTGCCAAGCATCACCCACACATCCCTTTTTACTTGTGTAAATACGGTGTCTATATGCATATAATCCCTTTTTTTAGGAATCTTTACAATGGTCACCTTATCTACAATCCCTTTTTCGAACATGGTATTGGTAATCTTTGCTGCGGCTTCCGAGCTTGTTCTTTCGCTAACACCAACCAATAAGTGGTTTTTACTAACTACCATGATGTCGCCTCCTTCTAGCGTTACCTTCTTCTCATCTTCTTCTTTCGGTAATAGAAAGCTGTACTGACTATCCGATAACTCAATAATATTGTTGTTATAGTCGGCAAATAATGCATGATTGAAGAAGATATATTTTGCCAATAATGCCTCTCTGGTTCTAGCTTTCTTTGCTGGTTTATTAAGCAAAACATAGTTATTGATGGTGATGCCAATGTCTCGTGTGAAGATGAAATTGGGAATAGGTGCAAACAATAATTGCTTATCTTTTGAAGTGCCAGAAACAAATGTCTTGGCTAATTCTATGGCAGAATAAGACAATAATTCTTTGCTAGTGGCGTAGGTACAGCCTTCTATCGCACACACCGCAGATACCAATTCTGTTTTAATGCTATTATCTGCCAATACTTCAGACAAAAGCCATTGTAGCTCTATTACCTTATCGCTCTTGTAAAAGTCTTGATGATCGGGCTTGTAAAAGTTGCGCTTATTTTTCTCCGCATCTATTGTTTCAAGCTTACCTTTTATCTTTTCAGGATCAAGGAAATACAATAGAATCTTGGTGTAATAATCGTATTCGTTTTTGCGGATTGTTTCTAGGTGAACAATATCTTCAAACAACCAATCCTGCGCTTTAGACGGCACTACCTTACCCAATCCGCTATCAGGACTATGTACCAATAATCTTCTCAATCTTCCTATTTCCGATGTAACGGACACTTTTGCACTCATAATTTTCTTTCTTTTTTCAGTTTATCCATTAACGCTAGAAACGTGAATCGTAAGTTGTGATCGATATAAACTTCCGACTGCCGTAACTAACGACTAGCGATGATTTTAAACCTTACAAACATCTCTTCACTATACCAATCTTCCTTTTTTGTTTTTCTAATTACTTCTGCATGTTGGTGCATTTTGTAGGCAAAATTCTTCATTTGTGCCTTGCTTTCCCAAACGCTGAAAGTAGCTTGTTTTATAAACGGAACTTCACCAATTCCTACAGAACTTATTAACCCATCTGCACCTGCCATTTGTGCTGCCACACCGCCTACATTACTCCAAAAAGATTTCAATTTATTCAATCTGATGGTAGCCCTCGTTAGTACTGCAATTTGTCCTTCATAATCTGTTTGTTTAGGTAGCTTCCCAAAAACTTCCTTGCCATCCCATGTGCCGTGACCTTCAATTGGTTGTAATAAATGCTGCGTAATATTAGCTTTAAAAAAACTAAACCATCCATTTATAAACGTAATATCTCCTACAAAAGCTTCCTCGCCAACTATTAATAATGCCCATTGATTCCAATCTGGGTTTTTATCAAATGTGCCGTTTTTGCCACATCCCATCAATTTATAAAAAGAAATTTTTCTATTGATGAATAAAGGAAAATGGAACAAAGCCATGGAAAGTATGCCCACCAAACCACCATATTTAGGATAACGTGCAATGATGAGCCTACAATTCATTGGGTAAAAATAAGTGCTATTGCTTTGCCAAATAAGAAATGTATCAAATATATGTTGCCATTTGCTAGATGTTTTCAACAGTTGTAGGCGTTAAACCTCCATTTAACAAGCAAAAAGGAGAACATTGCCAAGTTTGCAAGAAAGATGGTCAAGTTTTTCAAAAACTCATCCATGTTTCGAGCAAACATCCAAGTGTTTTTCAGAAACACACCCATGTTTTGATTAAACTTGGCAGTGTTTTTCAAAAACTCACCCATGTTTCTTGTAAACATCCAACTGTTTTCCAAAAACACGACCATGTTTTGCAAAAACTTGGCAGTGTTTTGTAAAAACATGACCATCTTCTGTTTTTGGTTTGAAACAAATGCCTTTCCTACGTTTACAGTTTGATGTTTCAAGATTGAATTTATTAAAATGCTTAGTATACTCGTCCCAATCAGGTTTGCAACAAAACTGAGGGATGTTTTATGATATGAAATTTGGTATTGATTAGTGACTCAAGCTTTTGTTTGTATTGTTCTATATTTTCAAAAAAGTTCCTTACATTTTGCTTAAATACATCTGTGTCTGG
>CANCVE010000098.1 GCA_947381435.1 Chitinophagaceae bacterium | reverse complement strand
ACCGCACCTGTGGTAGCATTTACGGTTGCAACACTTGTATTATTACTAGTATAGGTGATTGCACCCGTACTGTTTGAGGTGGCAGCAGCAGTGTATGTACCGCCATCATTATAAATTGCGTTTATATCCGTAACTGCAATGATTGGCGTTGCCTTAGTAACTGAAACATTCACAATTGCAGTACCCACTAAATAGTTGGCAGTAGCTGCTTGGCTTACCGTAATGGTGGTAGCACCAGCCCCTACTATAGTTACCGCACCTGTGGTAGCATTTACGGTTGCAACACTTGTATTATTACTAGTATAGGTGATTGCACCCGTACTGTTTGAGGTGGCAGCAGCAGTGTATGTACCGCCATCATTATAAATTGCGTTTATATCCATAACTGCGATGATTGGCGTCGTTTGAGCAATTCGATTTACATTAACAGCAAAACTGCTTATTGCAGTACCACATGAATTTACAGTGTTGTAGCTGATTATTGCAGCTCCTTCCAATTTTCCAGTTACTGTACCATCATTTGCTACTGTAGCTATGGTAGTGTTATCACTTGACCAAGAGCCAGATAAATTACTTGTAGTTGTTAATTTGGTGGTACTATTAACAACTACTGAAGTTGCACCACTAATGATACCTGCATCTGGCAATGGACTTACCGTTTCTGTTACAGGTGTACTAGTTGCTGTATTATTTGTTTGGCAAGAACCAGAACCATTTGCCGTAATGGTACATGTAATTACATCACCATTGATAGGAACATAAGAATAAGTTGAAGCAGTGGCACCAACAATGACAATGCCTCTCTTAAACCATTTATAGGTGGGCATTGTACCTGCATTGGCAGCACTAGCTGTGAACGTTACATTTGTGCTAGGACAGATAGAACCTGCAGGGCTAGCAACTACTGAAACACTTGGCGGTGTTGAAGATTTTTGAATTTCAGTTATTTGAATACTATTTACATTGTTATTATCCAAACAATTACTGTTAGACATGAGTTGACAGACTACAACATCATTATCTGAAGGTTTATAACTATACGTTGAAGACGTTTGGCTATAGTCGATCATCCAATTAACCATCCATAAATAGACAGGGTTTGTACCTCCTAATTCAGGAGTGGCAGTAAAGGTTACCATTTCTCCGCTGCAAAATATGGTATCAGAAGATACGATACTAACAGAAGGAGTTTGCGAGCCAACTAGCACATTAACAAATACTGAATCGGAAATACAACCTGCTTTACTTTTACCCACCAAACCATAGGTACCACTAGAACCGAAGGTATTGATAGCAGAAATACGGTTATCACCTCCATTCCAACTGTAGCTTTTTGCACCGGTTGCGGTGTAGGTAGTACTATCGCAATGGGTAGAAACAGACGTTAGTGCTACACTTACTAAAGGTTTCACATTAACATTGATGGTCTCCTGTAGATCTATCGAACAACCATTTGCACCCGTCACTTTCACAACAACAGGTATATTTTCTCCTTCTTGCGTAAAGGTATTGGTAGCCGTATTCATACTGTTCCCTGTATTCCAACTGTAAGATACACCACCAGTAGCGGTTAAGGTAACACCATCACAATTGGAGTTAAAGCCCGGCATATAAGCATCGGGGTGCGGGAGAACAGTGGTGGGTATAGTAGCTATTACCGAACAATGTTTATTAGCCGAAGTTATGGTAACGCTATCTATACCGCTTTGTTTGAATACATTGGTGGCTGCTGTAGGATAGTTTCCTCCATTCCATTGATAGGTTCCCCCACCACTCACTGTAAGCACCACGCTATCGCAACCCTTAGGGTTTCCGGCAATACTGGTACTCGGTGGTGTTTCATTTAGTACATTAATAGATGCTGTTGCCGTACCAATACAGAAATTTGAATCAGTACCAGTTACAGTAACATTTTGAACTCCAAGGTTTGTAAAATTATTGGTTTCTAAACCAGGATTATTACCACTATTCCACGTGTAGGTTTTTCCACCCGTTCCAGAAAGTGTTACTGTTTGGCAACCTGTTGTAAGACCAGCAATGCCTATATGAGCAACATTAACATAGGTATAGTTAGTTTTAGCATCGCAACCATCTTTAAAACGGGCTATTGCTACATAATTACCCGCATAAGTTGGGGTGTATGGCGGCACTTCTAGTTTACCTAACGCATCTCTAGTTTTAAATGATTGATACATGCTTGTACTAACACGCTGCGTTTTAAGACCAGGGTTATAGATGGTATCCCTGTAAAGATGTACACTATCCGCATCGACTGCTCCTAGTATACTCAATTGTGCAGTGCCAATACAACTGTTTGAACCGATATTTGACAAGGTAACATTGTGTTGCTCACCGATATTGGTTATTAATTGGGATGCGGTGTTATTACAACCATTTATATCTGTAACCTTAACAGTATAAGTGCCATTTGTATTGAAACTATTTGTTTGTCTTGTTGGGGCGGTACCTTTATAACTACCTTGACCATTCCAATCATATTTTGCTTGCGACTCATAAGTTGAAACATCGAGGGATGCCCTTAATGCAATGATTCCACATCCATTAGAGAATTGTTGAATAGTTATTACTGGTGGTATATTTATAATTGGATAAACAGAGTCCTTTGAGGTACACCCATTTGCACTGGTTATTACTACTGCATACCTACCGCTTGAAGTAAAAGTATTGCTAGCAGAAGTAGGGGCAGTTCCTATTGGTTGAACTCCATTTAACCACGAATAGCTAGCCCCACCATTTACTGTTAGTGTAACACTACTACAAGCAGTGTTGGCACCCGAAATAGAGATAGGATCTGGATATAAAACAGTAGCTGTATAAGTAGCAGAATCGTAGCAACCTGTTACCGTATCCCTAACCCAAACCTGATAAACATAAGTACCCTTATCTGTTACTTTTGTTGTATTTGCAAAAGTATTATTACTCCACTCATACTTACAATCAGCAATTGGATTAACAGTTAGCAAAACACTATCACAACCTGTACTCAAACCGTTTTGCCCGTTTGCTTTGGAAGTAATGTTGATGGCAGGCGGGGCATTAACAGTAACATTTTTTGAAACCGTTGCCGAACAATGTGTTAATGTATCAGTAACTGTGAGGGAAATTGACAATGAACCATTCTGTTTGATTACATTAATAGAAGAATCAGGATATATCCCTATTCCGTTCCAACTATATTTATTACCGCCAGTGGCTTGAAGCACTAAGCTGTCACACCCGTGTGTAGCTGATACGATGCTGGCATTGGGGAGAGGATTTACGGTAACCGTAGTATTTAGTAGATTAGAACATCCAGTGGCCGCATTTGTTACTATAAGCGAATACCCACCAGTTGCCGAAAAAGTATTGGTAGCAGTTGTAGGCGTACTGCCCCCACTCCATGAATATCTATAGTTATTGTTTGTACTAATTTGTTTGGTAACACTATCTAGTGCAGTTATGGTAACATAACTACAAGCAGTGGTGTTATCAGACAAGGTGATGTTTGTAGATGCCTTTAGGCTTAAAACTAAAGTTGCCGTACTATCGCAGCCTGCTTTTGTTTTTAATTGTACACTATAGGTACTACTATCTATGTATTGATTACCGTTCCAGGTATAAGGCAATTCAGACGCACAAATAGATACTCGTACAGTATCGAATAATGGTAGGCATTGGGTATAGGTGAAGCCATTTACACTGCCCGTACCATCGGCATTAGTAACGCTTACACTACCTGTTGCGCCTGCTGCAACCACAGCCGTTATTTGTGTGCCATTGGCATTAACCGTGTAGGAAGAAGGTGCTACACCACCAAAAGTAACAGCCGTGGCACCTGTAAAATTTTTTCCAATAATGGTAACGGAAGTACCCTTAGAAGCAGTACTAGGGGTAAAAGAAGCTATTTGAGGAGATTTATCTGGGAGAGATACAAATATCCAAGAGGCTCCAAGCCCAGAATTATCGTTGTTGCCCCCAATGATGGCCCTGGTAGCATCGGCACTCAACCCAACCGAAGCACCCACATTTGCAGTACCTACTGTACCACTACCAATTATTTTAGCACCCTTTTGTTGCCAAACACCCGAAGTACGTGTAAAAGCCCAAGCTGCCCCTACACCATCTTGGTCTAAGAAACCACCCACCAAGGCGGTATTACCATCTGCGCTCAAAGAAACAGCATAACCCTGTTGCTCATTGCCAGAACCATTATTACCAATCAATTTACTTTCTATGCTCCAAGTACCCGGAATAGTCTGCCAATACCCTCCAAAAAATGGAAAAGAAGGAAAGTAATAAATATATTTCTTTGTATCTGCACCTAACTTGTAAACCCAAGTGGTACCTCGCTGAGTTGAATCATTTGGTGCACCTACCAATAAGGTTGATCCATCATAATTTAATGCTACCGCACTGCCTTGGTAAGCACCAGGATTATTGGCGTCGGTAAGCTTCTGCTTTTGCACCCATGCACTACCAGAATAATTAAACACCCAAGTTGCACCTTGCCCATTATTATCTTGGGTTCCGCCCAGAACAATGGTATTACCATCGCCACTAATGGCAACTGAATACCCTTGATAAGAGGCGTTTCCTTCAGACCCTGTCAATTTTGTACCGCCATCCCAAGTACCTGTTGCATCACGGTTAAATACCCAAGCAGCACCATTTGAGTTATCCGCATTGTAGCCACCCACTACGGCTCGGTTACCATCAGCACTAATAGATACAGATATGCCAAATGCAGGAGCATCTCCTAAATTCAAATTCGGTGGCACTAGTTTACTTTGATGAATCCATGTATTATTTGTAGATCGAGTATATATCCATGCCGCCCCTCTCCCCGCATCATCACTAGTACCTCCAACGATGGCGGTACCCCCATCTGCACTCAAGGCAACAGAACTACCAAAGGCAGATGAACCGCTATTATCATTTGGAGTAATAGATTGAAGTTCGTTCCAAGTAATAGGAGATTGTGAAGTCCTATTATATATCCATACTTTACCAGCCCCACTGTTGGCAATGTTGCCACCCACAATGGCCACATTACCATCTGCACTAATAGCAGTGGCATACCCTTGCCCTTGTGGATTATCAGTAGAACCACCTGTACCAACCAACTTATTACCTTGTTGCAAACTTGGATAAGGTGTTGCTAGTACTGTGAAATTTGAAAAACTAACAGGCGCAAAACCATTATTAGTAACTGTAATAGTTCCACCTGCTGTGCTCGGCAATACTTCTGCCACTAAAGTGGTGGTATTGGTGGTTGCATTGTTAGACACTACCTTGGCAGGGGTACCGCCAATGGTTACGGTACTTGTATTAAAAAGATTGGTGCCTGTTATAGTTATCAAACTACCCACAGAACCTGAGGTAGCCGATATTCCAGAAATAGTTGGGGTATTACTAAAAATAAATCCTGAAGCAGAACAAGTACCATAGTAGGTTTTAACAGAAATATTACCACTTACTGCGGCTAAAGGAACAACTGCATCTATTGTTCCGTTGCTATTTATACTAAAAGAATTGGCATCTACCCCACCAAATTTTACAGAATTTACATAAATCGGAGTAACTACTTTATTTGGATTGCCGTCGGGAGTAAATGGGATTGTACCTGTTATGGTTAAATGGCTTCCTGAACTGGCTGTTGTTGGATTAAAAGAATTGATACCAATAAAAGTAAAATCGTCGGTAGATTCAATAGTATTTACAGGACCTTCTACTTTAATTTTACCAGTAATAGCATTGTCAGGAACAACTACATCAATCTGATTTTCATTCACTATTGTAAAATTGGTGACAACTACTGATCCAAAATAAATAGATTTTGTATATTGTAAACCTGTTCCCTTTATTGTGATAGTAGAACCTGAAGTTCCATACATTGCATCGAAAGAGCTAACACTCGCTGCGGGGGGAGGCACATTTGCTATAAAACTACCAAAAGACCAAGGACCACTACCCACTGCTAGATCTTTAATCCAAGTTAGTGTTGGAAATGAGGAGCCAAATGCAGGATTAATGGTATATATGCCTACGGTATTAGATCCATAATTTGTTACATAGAGTGTTTTTCCATCTGGTGTTACCGATACACTCCTGGCGTTAGAAAAGTACTGATTATTAGTAGAAATTGTTCCAGTAGTAAAAGGGGTAGCGGAATTATAATCAAATATAAAGTCATTGGTTAAAATTACATTAATCGACTGACTTGGATTATAAGTATCACCAAAAGAAGCAACAAAAACAGACTCTGAAAAAGGGTCAACACACAACCCACCAGGTGCAATAGTAGGGGTAGAAACGAGATAAGTGGGTGGATATTGAGCAAAAGAATTTCTAATAATCGAAACGGAATTAGAATTTGTAGATGAATTGGCTACATATAAATTTTCATCATTTCCATTGTATGTAACGACAATAGACCTTGGTTTGTATCCTGTATTGTATTTACCTTTCAAAGCCAAGGAATTGTCGAAATAATCAACCACTGCATTGCTGTAATCAGTAACATATACATAATTATGTATTTTGTCGGTACAGATTCCTAATGGAACTGTTCTAGCACCTAGCGATGAAGTATTAATAGATATTTGCGCAGCATTTAGAGAGGTAATAACTGCAACATAGCCCCCACTTGCATTTGGTTTAGACACATCTGAAGTATAACTCTCTGCCACATAAAGCGAAAGTCCATCGGCACTAACACAGATACCCCTAGGATAAGTGCCAAAACCTAGATTATAAGTGGTAAGTACAGTATTAGTAGCGGTATTTATTGCAGAAATTGTACCATCACCACTGTTGGTTATGTAAACACGAGTGCCATCGGGGCTTACTGCCACACCTTGCGGGTTATTACCTACTGTGATAGTTGCTTCTATACTATTGGTTTGGGTATTAATTACACTTACAGAACCACTGTTGTAATTTGTAATGTAAGCATAACATTTGTAACCATTTTGCGCATTGGATTGATAAGAAAAAAAACAAAGAAGTAACAATAAAACTTTTGTAATTCGTAATAACTGTTTCATGTAATATTATGTTATGAAATGTTTAAAAACAACCTGTGTAGTAAAAAAAGTAAAAATTAACCTATCATCTAGTCAGAGTCATGGGCATACCAATGGCACCTTCCCTACCATCATCCGCTACTACTGCAATGGCATACACATAAGTTTCGCCAGTCTTTACGTTCTTGTCGTTGTACACATACTGCGTAGCAGGTATGGTAGTTAAACTGGTAAAGGCACTATCGGCTTCCCTACGTTTGAAAATTCGGTATGCTTTTCTGTTGTGATAATCAATGGCTGGCAACGAAACCACAATATGATCGGCCTCATTAAATACCGAAAAACTGTTGAGAACGTCAACCCTTTTTTTGGGTAAGGTATAATCGAAAGCTGGGCTAAAATTGCTAGTATCGCCTCTGTACGAAATGGAAGCTACCCTATATTGGTAATTAATTCCTGCTTCAATACCCGAATCTTTAAGGTAGGTAGTGGCAGTAGGCATGGTTGTTTTAAAAGTAAACAAAGAGTCGTTTAATAGTTTTTTCTGTACTATATAATTTACAATCCTATTGTCGGTTTGCCTACTGTCGTCTTTCCACAATACTCGTAAGGAATTGTTTGCATAATAAAAGGTCATTTCGGTGGGGGGATGTATGTTCAGTTTCCGGTTTGGTATTACCGCAACAAGTTTACTATAGATACTCGTATCCTGATTTATATTTTGTGATTCAACGGCATAATAATATTTAGTATTACCATCTAGGTCATAAGCCGTGTCAAGATAAGTTTTTTCGTTAATCATACCCGGTAAAACACTCAATTTTTCAGGGTTTGTACCTCTATAAACAAAGTAATGGGCAATACTAGCATTATCTGCCACCTCCCAATTTAGGAGGATATTTTTTCCTTCGTTTTTAGCGGTTAGGTTAAATGGAGGAGCAGGTCTAGAAGTTTTAAGCAGCGACATTTGGTCTGTAGCAGGGGTGGTTTGGTAGGCAGCCATACCGGGTAAGTAAAGTAAACGAACGGAATAAAGATAATTAATACCCAATTTTACGTTGTAATCCATATACGTGGTATCCGTAATGGGCAATAAGGGTAAAGTGTCGCCATTGTTTTTATCAACCCCAAAACGTATTATCTGTATGCCGGCTAAGAAAGAACTAGCGGGTGCGGCATCCCAACTAAGTCTGAAACCATTGATGGTATCTTTCATTTTAAGGTTTCTAAGCCGAGGAGCTGTGTTTTCGGTTAAAACAAAAGCGTTGACGGTATCAGATTGCCCACCCTCATTATGAATATCATCTTCTAATACTAAGGAAGCTGCAACCACCGAACCAGGATTTAAACGCCTAGAGAAGGTGAATTGAAGGGTATCCCTAGTCTTGTTCAATCGTGGAAAAATGGTATTAGATGTCTCCCTTTCCCATTTGCCATCAGCATATAAGTTTATGTATGCCCTTAATGCATAAGGGTTAAAAAAGCTATTGTACAGTTTTCCTTCTTTATCGTAAGGGAAACGCTTTGAAGGCTTCGGAACGGAATCGTAATTTTTGTTGATGGGTACTTTCCATTGCAGGGTTACACTACTATCCCGAACTATTACCCCATCAGCAAGTGCCTTGAAGTATGAAAGTTTATAGTTTGCCGCCTTACCAATGGTTGCTGTGTTACCCCAAAAAAGTTCCTTATTGGTTTTATCTACACTATAAACAGCATAAAAATAGGGTATTCCTTCTTTAGCAGTTTTATCAAAATAAACGTGCATAAGAGCGAGTCTAAGCTCTATGATATTATATAAAAAAACATAACTCTTAGGATTAGGATGCGAGCTGATATAGCGGGCTAAGGCTGTATCAGATTTCAATTTTAAAGCTGTTTTTAGGCCAGTTATCTGGTTTTCTGTTAGTACCTCCTTTAAATCTTTACTAGTTTTAGGCAAGTGAGCCTCCCCAATTACTTTCATTTTATTTTGCAAGGCATCATAATGAATTCCATCAAAAGAGTCGGGTATAGCCACTCTTTTGATGACAAAGTGATCGACAGCTGCAAACGCAGCCCCTCCCTCCAAATCTGGCTTTGTAGCCAAATAGAGGTAGTTACCCTTGTTTGATGATGCAGTAAACAAAGGACGTCTGTCCATGGCAGTTTGGGCTACCAAAGAACCCATTCCGGCTATAAACCCTAGCAAAAAAACTATTCGCAAATACATATTCTATAATTTAATCAGTACTAAAACTTGCCGTAATTGAGGGTGATTTACCCGATTTTATTTCACCGGAAAGGCTTACACCTAAACAAACTTTTCCACCTATACCATCTGGTATAAATCCACCCCAATAATCAACTTCATAGTCATTACAGCCAATAGTGGAGGGGTCTAAAGGAGAATTAAGCCCACCGTATATTTCTGCACGAGCGGCGCCGCTACCCTTTATATCAAATCCTGATGGTGAAAAATCAGCACTTGCATCAAACTTACAATCGAAAACACCACCCAAATCTACATCTAAGCCTAGCAAGCCTGCATGAACCTTACCACTAGTATGATCCTTAAAATTTACAGACAGATTAAGTGTCGGGGTAACAACATCTGCATAGAAGCTAAATCCGTATTTTAAATACTGATCATATTTGAAGTCTGCATACACTATACCCAAAACATCAAAACCATAAGCTCCGCTAGATGTTGTTTCTTTATTTGCATAAGCATACATACCATTCATAGTGCCACTACCAACATAAGACGCTAGCTTGGTCATAGAAGCAGCAGGAATAGTGGTATTGCTGGTAGATACATTGTATCCTACACCAAAACCTGCACTAGCATTGGGCAATATATAAGGTATACTAATATCCATATCGGCCTCTACATAAAAACAGCCCATTCCATTTGTACCGGGTGCTGTTGTTTTGGGAACAGCTATGTACAATAGCGCATCTGCAGTTGTATTAATTTTATTTAGCGGACTAGGTAGTTTACTGGTGCTCAAATGAGCATGGATATAGGCGTATCCATCACATAAGTTAATATCAATTTTTGAAGTGTCGAGGCTAAAAACAGCACCAACAATTGGTACACATTTACCTGTAATAATGGGTAAATAACTGCAACGGCCAGCTACTAAGACCTCTAACTTTACATCTGCCTTAAGTAAACTTTTATCTATTGCGGTAGCAGTTAGTGTACCTCCAATAAAACCTTTATATACTTGTTTTTTAGTATCTACATCAAAACCAAATTGATCAATAGTGATTTTCGCGGGACCAACTAAAATACCCAATGGTGTGCCATCTTTATCCTTAAAATAACCATCTGATGTATACTTTTTATTAGTATTTGTAGCGTATGTTAATGCAGCACCTATTGCAATATCAGCAGTAGAAGTGTATTTGTAAAAATAAAAATCTACAAGAACTTTTAATTTAGTATCCTGCTGCAATGTAGTACCAGGAAGTGTGGTTACACCTTTCTTTCCAGGTTTTGTACCTTCCAATGTCAAAGCTACTTCTGCAGAGAAACCGCTTTTTTCAGCAGAAGCTATCATTACCAAATAAGTACTAAAAGAAAATATAGGCGTCTGTACAGAGGCATATATGCTATCCACAGATACCTCTTCGGTAGCACCATGGGCAAGGGTAATAACTACACCCGCACCTGCTGCCTTACCTGTTCCATTCATATATTTGAAGGAAGGAAAACTTACCGTACCAGAATAGCCTAATGACCAATAAGAATTTGCATCAGCATTAGCTACATTTATCATTGATACATCTTGTGTGATAGGGCTTGTATTCTGCTTTTTCTGCAAACCTTTCATTATTGATTGCATGGAAGTTAGTGAAGCGCTAGAACCTACATTAACAAGTAAGATACTGCTAGAACCCACACTGAGGTTACAAACACCCAATGATTCAGTGTGCGCTTGATAATTTTCTATAAATACCCCCCAATTATATGTTTGAAGTGTAAGTGTGGCATTGAAGTCAGTTAAATTGCTCGTTACTAAAGCTGCCAATGCATTTGTAGTATTCAAAGAGGCGGTTAATTTAATAGATCCTGTAATGTTGTAAGTACCTCCTGAATAACTTAAACTAAGTTGTGACTGTCCTGTTTGGGGCTTGAAAATTAGCTGATTTTTTACGTCCACGCTAGTCAAACCAAAGTAGCTGTTTATGGATAAAGATGAAGAATAACTAAACAACCCATTAGTTTGAACAAGACCCATATTTGTGAATGGAAGTGGGTGGTAATCATTGTCAATGGTATATAAATTACCCTGAAAAGCAATAGAAGGGTTTTTGGAAGCCAACCCACTAAGCATAACTTTAGAGAATCCAGCAATTACTTTTTGCATGTGCACGCCAATAATGGTATCTGTTCCGTTTCCAACAGACAATGAGTTTAAAGTGTAAGTAGTCCCCATAGAAACACCCTTAAAATAAACTTTACCGTATTGGTTGGCTACTACAGCTTGAGCAGAACCTAATTGAATAAACCCATGTAAATTTGTTAGTCCCGAGATAGACAACATTGCCGTATCTACATTGAGCGTACTATTTAAATTACTTGGCAACACAATGCTACTGTAAGCACCCTTACTAAAAAATAAACTATAGTTGGAGTTCGATAATATATTGCTATTTGAATTAGCGATTACTGTATTGTTAGAATCAGCACTTGCTACCCTGTCCCACAAGATTGCATTGGGTAGTGTAAAAGATGATGTTGCTGAACTAGTAGGATATAAAACCATCTTTGCACAAATTTTACCACCATCTGCACCAACTTTGGTTAAGGTTAAATTAGTTTGCGTTATCGTTGCAAAACCAAAGGCTACCATTTTTAGATTTGCATTACCAGTTAAATTGATAGAACTAATAGTTGGAATAGCATTTGTTCCTGATGCTGTAACTACTAGATTAGTAAAATAAATATTGTTTGTAGACAGGTTAAATACATTATTGTTACTCACATTGATACTTCCAGATATGCTATAACTAGCAGGAATAGTGCTTGGGCTAATAGCTGCAAGGGCAGTAACATTAATAGGAAACCCTAACAAGGTATTAAACTGTTGTGAAACAGTGTTTTTTAATTTTATGGTATCATTTAAGGTATTGAACACTGAATCAAAAGCGAGGCGTTGTGGCCTAATTACTGTTATCTGGATATTGCTAGAAGTGGATACATAAAGCTGGAAATTGCCAGACTTATCACTGTAAACTGTTTGAGCAGTGGTCGTTCCTCCCGATGTAGTTTTAATAGTCACTAGTTGTTGAATGATACGCGTATCATTATAGTCTTTCACAATACCTTTCAAGGCGTAAGAGGGTGCCACACCAAATGTCACAATTTTTGCGGTATTCAAGCTTTGTGTAGAAACATTGAACCTAGCAATTGCTAGCAATTTTGACTGCTCCTTAATAGGCGTAAAGGTTGCCGTGTAACCAATAGGGTCTGTCAACTTAGATTGCTGAATACTAATCCCCTCTACATCCTTTTCAGTAATATTCACATTAATAATAGTGCCATTTCCACTATGGGGTACCAAAGAAAGTGTCCCTTGTTTAATAACAGAATTATCTATTGTGTTAAGTAAATTTATTAGTATCGGTTCTTTTGGCGTAACTAGTAGCGTTGTAATGCCCCTTTGTATAATTTCAACTGCATTAACATCATTTTTCAACTTTTTTAGCTGATGCTTTGGCACGTTCATTTGAATTGAAATAATAGAATCATTAAACCCATCAGCAGTAAATACCAATTCACCATTACGTTCATTGTCATCTAATTGGATACTATACTTTCCTTGATCATTGGTGTAGGCAATTTTGTTTGAATTATTCACTGTTACCAATGCATTGGCTATGGGATTATGAGAGATATCCAATAAGGTACCCTCAACACTTAAATTTTTGTGTATTATGGTAAAATCTTTTTTGATATCCCCGCTTTTTACAATGGTTATTTGTTCATCAATTGGAGAATGACTCACTAATCCTTCAATGATGGAGAAATGAATTATGGCTCCTTTCTTTAAATTAGGTATCCCTTCAATAACGTAATTACCCTCAAAACCTGAAATTGTCTTAAAGGTTCGCAAGGTTTTATCATTTCCTATAATATCAGCGGGATCAACATTAGCGGTCAACCTAACATTTGAACGCGCCTTACCTTCAAAGATTATCTTTCCACTGATGGTAATGGTGTTGTCATATACATAGTTTTTTGCAATCTCAACAATTGGCTTTTGACTTAGCCCGTCCCAGCTTTCTACAAAAACCCCATTCATTGGATAATATTCGCCTTGCCTTTCAGGGTAATTTACTTGCACTGTATAGTGCTCATTTTCGTTTACCGTTTGAAATAATTTCTTATAGGTATTCCCATTGTTTATGGATGCCACTAAAGCGTAGGTCTGATTATTATATAAAATAGTTTTGTGGGTGGAGCCAAGACCTGCATCAGAAAGCAAGGCATACTTCGTCCACTCTTTTTCAGGCATCAAGATATTGATACTCACTTTATCATTAATTTCGCCATCCTTTAGCAATACACGAGGAGTAAATTCAATGGTTTGTCCCACCAAAACAGTAGTAGGCACTTCTAAGCCATTAATAATACTGTCATAATTATAGGTGCATACCGACTTACTAAAAAGCCTCGAAGGATGACTTACTTCAAAAGTTACATACTTAAACTTCCTCATCGCTTGTTTTAAAACAAGTTCTAAGTTATAATTTCCCAATTCGTCACTCTTTCCTGTGGCTATAGCTACTTTGTTAACCCCCACATAGAATCCATCTCCACTTGGTTTTGTGTCGGATCCAAAAACATTGATTACTGCATCTTTTAGTGGGAAAACATTTTTACCGGGTTTGTTATCCCTTAAAACTTTATTATTCAATTCATTGATAGGTGTAGTTGACACCAAAGGTGTTTTTACCATTTCCTTAGTCTCTTCAATAGATTTGTATGCCCATTTAACAGAGCCATTAACCCTTGTTAGCAAACTCTCGAGAGGGTTAAATACGGGCCTTCCAAATACAAAAGACACCACTTCACTTGTCCCATTGTTTCTAAACGCAACCTTACCTGTTGGGTCTGTCATTTGCACAACGGCAGCATAACGACGCCCTTTTATCAAGGGGCTAAGCGTAGGTCCATAAACAAAATTGGTACGGCCATTCTCCACTGAGAATTGGGGTATTTGGTTACTGCTAGCAGTAGCCAGTATTGCCTGATTGGGTGTCATACCTTTGGGTACTTCTATCACTTTAAGTATAGTTCTCACACCCGACATAGCCCTAATACCGCGGCTTGCCGCAAGATTCCACTGAAACAATAGGTTTTGTGGATTTACATTCAGCACGGTGTCTTCGTTCATCGCATTCGTCAACCTTAACATTGGCGGTTCAAGAGCCATTATGGGGAATACATTCGAACACGCCTCATTGCCTAATTGTTTATTGGTCGAAAATTCCATTGGCGAAACACATATCGAATAATACCCATCTGGTAATACTTTGTTTGTTGCAATATCATTAAAACTAACGCCTGTGCAGGTGAGAAGATTAGGAGAAATCATAACGCCCAATTCGCTCAAAGGGATTGAAACAGTACCACGTGGTGATATACTGATGGAAAGAACAGGCTTTTTGCCTATTATCGAAACGCTGCCATCAGTAGCGTTTAAACTAAAGTTCAAGCTTACTTGCCTAGCATTATTAGACAAATTATGTAAAATAATCTGGTTGCCGGGCTGGTCTAATAGACCCCTAAAATCTAATGGATAGGGCGGCAACAGTACTAATTTGGCTGTTACCTCGTTAGAAGTGGCAAACAATGAACTTTGCCCTTTTGAACCAATAGCTAAGCAAAACACTAAAACAATTGAAAATAACTTTTTCATCTGTATCATTTTTATTAAAGTATTAAAACGTATAGGTAATATTTAATTCAGAACGCATTTCCCTAGTGCTTCTAGGGAGATTGGTGATGGCCGAAACGCCGGGCGCATCATTATATAATACCATCAAACTTGTACTTAAATTCTTGGTAATAGAATAGCCAGTGGTAAAAGACAGTGTATGGTTTGTAGTGTTACTTGAATCCTGCAAAGTCTTATACAGTCCTCCATTTAAACTCAGCTTTACTTTTTTGGACAGAACACTCTTAGAAGCACCCACATTGGCCCCAATACTTCTGTAATTATAGCCAGAGTGATCATCCAAATTACTGTAACTAATACCTGCATTAAACGAAATGTCTTTCTTCTTATGCATCAAATTATAAATCAACCCATACGTTTCGGTTGATAGCATTCTTTGCGGCTCTCCGCCACCATTACCCAAAAGGGAATTATCAAGATCCAGAACGGTATTTAACCCTAATTCTAAACTAATAGTATGAGATGAGCCAATTGTAGAAAAGGAGTAATGCGGAGAACAGTTTAATGTGCTACTATTCTGTGTAATGCGCAATGAATCGGCAAAACGACTTATCGTTGGTGTTTGTCCACTTGAATAGTTAGAATAATTGAGGTCTAGACCAAAATGCTTGTCGCTAAAACTTGCATTGCCCGAACCAATCCAACGAATGGACTTTGTAAGGGCATTACTGTTAAGATTATTGTTTTGCCTGCCAATGTTACCCCCTATTCTAACTTTACTCCCAAAAATTGAGGCGCCAAACCCTGCTAGCATATTCTGCATATCCCCCTGCATATAATTCAATCCCATCGATTGATAATTTGGATCAGTCCTCGTGTACTGCAAATAGACATTCAGCCCTTGTTTATTGGCATAATTTAACTTACTGTTCGAAGCAGTATAATAATGTGAAGTAGCATTCAATTGAGTCAATTTATTGACAACCCCCCAAAATGGAATACTATTGCTCAATAGCCGATCAGATGACAAAGTGGTAGTGATATCATTGGTAAAATAACTGATAGCTGACTCCGACTCTATACTAAGCCCTTTTAGTAAAAAAGGCAATTTAAATTGTAAGTCACACACTAGGTTTTGGGCAGGTGTGGGGGCATTAACAGAATTTAAACCAGAAATTGCCTTCACCTTTTCATTTACGGGGATACTGTTTGCATCATCTACTCCTCGTAACACATTTACAGCAATGTACCGTTTGTTTGTACCATAACGAACAAACGTAGAGGCTGCCCTCCGCTCATAAGAATATGGGGGTAAACCCCCACTAGAATCAATACCAATCAATGTCATTTTATTCAACCTTCCATAACAAGTAGCCACTTTCCAATTACCTTTTGCCCATTCTACTCCAAGACCATACAACAGATAACCTCCTAAGGCATACTTGCTGTAAGCTACATTGTGATAGCCAATATTGAAAGTGAAATTTCGATAAGTAGGGCTTATCCCGAATTGATTATAAGGCTGTCCAAATAAAGAAAAGCGTTGATTAGTAAAAATTAAGGAAAGAGGTATAGCATAACCATAAACTGTTACTGTAGGACTTCCAGTTAACAGATAGGAAGAAGACGGATAATAAGGTGTTTCCAAATTACTATGATATGAACTAAGACGTAGCCCTAAACTACCTGAAATTGAAATAGGCTTTTGATGCCAAAAATTGGACAACTCCTGTGCCCAACTGATTTGAAAGGTACAAGAGTAAAAAACGATTAGCAATATTGCTTTGAATATGTTATTTCTTTTTTCTAACATTTAATGCGTAAACAGTTCCTTTTTAACAATTAAAAAAATATTACAAAACCCAATAATTTCATGTACTTCCAGCCTGTACTACACAACAATCTTGCTCGTAAAGATTTTGAAAAAAATAACACGATTTAAAAAAATGTTACGAACGCGCTATAAAAATGTTACGAATTGCATAGTGCGAAAAAAAAGTGACAAATGATGCCAATAGGATGATTAATTAGTAATAATCGGTTTTGGGAAGGTCAAAATAGGGAGATGGAGAAAGGACATAAAAAATGGGAAAAACGGGGGTGGCAGAGTTGCTGTCATTCCGTAGGAATCTCATAGAAAACAGGGCAAACGCACTAAAATTAATTGGATAAAATATACCACATAGTCACATAGCCACATAGTGTTCAGTAAGGAAACGCTTCGCTTTAAGGCCACATAGACGGGGATATACAGGCTTACAACGCTATGTGGCCTACTATATAACTGCTCTTCTACGCAGCAGTTTTGAGCTTGGCAAGTTGCTTTTCCAGCCTCGCTATTTTATCCTCCTTGTACTTAT
>CANCVE010000097.1 GCA_947381435.1 Chitinophagaceae bacterium | reverse complement strand
TCTGTACCACAACGAGGAAGGTCAACCCTTATTTCGTCAACCAGTTTCAGTACCAACGTGTCCTGTAACCCATCCGATACAATCGCTTTCTGACAACTGTACCAACCCTGACGGCTTTTGCCAAACAATGAACAGGTGTATCCCAATTTTAGTAAGGGATATAACTGTATCAACAATTTCACTGCTTGGCACCAGGCTTTTTTCTGATGTCTATATTTAGTAGTTCCTCTGCTACATCTATCAACGTGTCGCGTGCAATCACCTGCATTTGCAAGTCCTCAATCTGCTTCTCCAAAGCAGCTACCCGAGATTGGGATAGCAACAAATCTGACTTGTCCTTTTCATTCATCTCCGGCAAAGCTAACACCATCGAGGCTCCATACTTCTTACGCCAATCTGACAGCAATTTAAAACCTGATACAGGGTTAAGATTAAAGCGTTTGATAGCATCACTCGGGCTCATTCTGCCCTCTCCTAATTCACGTACCAACCACCTGCGAAAACTAGGCTCATAAACCCCTAATTTACCATCAGATTCAAAACTTTCAGACACATTAACTGTGTACACATTGCCAACTTTTGCTTCTTCCATCTGCTCCGTTTTTGCCCATTTTACTGACAAGCTATTTCAGGAGATGACAGGTAACTAAAATTCGTATGCGAAATGTGTAAGTCTAGAATCCTTTGAAATCAAGTAACTCAATTATCACTTTCATTCAAATCATTTAACCTGTAGTATAGTATCTATTTCGTCTTCTCAATCAATGCCCTGTACTTATCCACTGATGCTGCCATCCCTTGTTTGCCATAAAAGGTTGGGGCTACATAAATAAATGAATAAGGTCTGTACAATGTAGCACAAGAAGGATTGGCGGCTTTTAGTTGGTTATATTTTGCCCAATCCTCATCATATTTTTTGATAGTGGCGGCTAATTGTGTCTTGTCGTAAGTACCAGTTTTATCGCCTTTATAGCCTAATGCCATTATCTTCCAGCCATCGGCAATAATAGCGTGTAGCAATAACCCATACTTACTAGAAACCTTTATATAGTCTTGGTCTGCCTTATTGGGCATTTCTATTTTGTTGCTCAATGCCACTATCTTTTTCCATAAAACCACTGCTTCCTGCTTTTCTTCAATCACCTTATCCAATAAACCATTTTTATAATACCAGTCGTAAGCTTGCAACAGAAATCCTTCGGAAGGGAACATTTTCTGCGGAAGGTTGGCAGTGTCTATTCCACCCAAAAACTCATCGCGCATCCACCATACCCAATCCTTATCAAAGTAATATTTACCACTCTCATGCCCACGCAATACCGCCTTGGAAGATAATAGACATAACTCCCTAAACGCCGCCCTACTAGCGGGTTTTGTAATGCCATTGTCATCCATAAAACTATTGAAAACACTTTCTTCGGTACGGTTTCTATCAGACCCCCATTTACTGATAACAAATGCATTCAGCTTGCACCAAAACTCATTGGTTATATAGGGACCAACCCAGCCTCCTCCCCTACTCCAACTCCAAACACCTACTATGTTGGGGTTGTTTTTTAAATCGTTCAGGCTCTTATTACCTTTTTGTATGTTAGTAGTAAAATACTCTTCGAACCCGTTTATAACGCCTTCCATTACATAATCTGGATGCGCACCCTTGCCCTCATATTCACGCTGACATTCCACTTCTATTATTTGCTGGTGCTTGCCAATACCCAAGGTAGGATTGAAACTATAAGTACGGTGGTAATCGCCCTTGGTATGCTTTATGGAGAAAATTAAGTTTTTGTGTTGCGTTATCTGATTGGTTACAGCAAGGTAATAATCGGCGGAATCGTGCATGCCACCAAAAGACCAAGTGCGGTAAAAGATGGTCTTATTTCTTTTTTCGCACACTTCCTCACGCAGTAAGTTTATTAAGGTAACATGACTAGCCACTCCTTGGGTAATTGGATTATTGCCAGTGTGATAAGGCACATTATTGAGGTATGTTTCGCCTGTACGGATAACCAAACCATCCAAATCGGGGAAGGTTTTAAACAGTTCATCCAGCATTAGTTTATGTATTTCTATCGTTTTTGGACGCGCAAAAGAAATTTTTCCATTGGCATCACAAATTTCATCGTGGTAGAGTTCCACTAACTTTTTGGGCAATACAATTAAATCGGTAAAATAATAAACCTTTATTCCTGCTGCATGAGCAGCTTTAATGTTTTTGCGCACCCTATCTGCAGCGGCCTTCACCCAAGCCCTTTCTTTAGATCCTTTTGGGAAAATCTGAGGGTTTAGTTTATCAAAAGTAATGGCGGCATGGGCAAACGTGAAGTCGTTCATTACTTGTCCGTTGTACCCTTTTTGTTTTAAATAAGCAGGATTATTGAAAGCAGTTTCCGTTAATGGCTCGCCGGGATTATTGTGCACCATATCCAAAATATAGGGCAATGACTGACTGTATGCAACAACCATTGAAAACAAACAGACCACTAAGAATAGAACCTTTTTCATAATAATATTTTTTTAACCCACCACTTCATTTGTGCAATAAATTCTTTAGCAGCATTATGCATCAGAATACTTCTCCTTTTGATCGTCGATAGCATCACTCAAGAAACTAGTAGGCGATTTACCGTATTGTTTTTTGAACGACTTAGTAAACGAAGATGGACTCTTGAATCCTACCTCATAAGATATTTGTGATACGCTGAGTTTACGTTCCAATAACATCTCCATCGCTCTCCTCAACCTGTAATTATAGATAAATTCGATAGGCGTTTGTCCGGTAACGGCTTTTAGCTTCCTGAATAAATTACTACGGCTCATAGCCACCATACTTCCTAGTTCCTCCACGCTAAACTCTTCATTATCGAGGTTTTTAGAAACGGCATCTATTACATTTTGTAAAAACTCCTCATCTAATGGGTTCTTAGTAATATCCTTTGGAATGATTACCCCATTATCTGCATTTACAAACTTTTCTATTATCCTCTTCTGCGACTCTATAAAATTAGCCACTTTGGCTTTTAATATATCAGGGTTGAAGGGCTTGGCAATATAATCATCGGCGCCTATCTGCAATCCTTCGAGCGTATTCTCTACCGTAGCTTTTGCCGTTAATAAAATCAAAGGAATATGACTGGTAATGATGTTTGTTTTCAGTTCCTTACACAGTTGTATGCCATCCATTTCTGGCATCATCACGTCGCTGATAATCAAATCAGGCTCATGTTCTTGCAGGTATTCCATCGCTTCTCTACCATTCAAGGTTCTGGCGATATTGTATTGGTTTTGAAATACCATTTCTAAATAATCCAATACTTCTATATTATCATCAACTATTAGCAGGTTATTCTTTGCCTTTTGCGTTTTAAAATGACTTACGCCTTCTAATATGTTATCGTCTATGAGGTCATCCACATTATAATTGAGCGTAATTTTCTTTTCTGCAAGCTTATCAATATTAGATTGTACCACTAAAGGCGTTATCTCTAAAGGCAGGTAAAATGAGAAGCTAGTTTTCACGCCCGGCTCACTTTGCGCAGTAATCAAACCATTATGCAATTCAACAAGATTCTTAGTTAATGATAAACCAACTCCTGTTCCTTTCAAAGCGTTATCACTTTGAAAATAACGTTCGAACAAATGGCTGAAATCATTTGCGGATATTCCCTTACCATTGTCCTCAATGGAGATACTTAGCCAATTTGCAAACTTAACCTTTGGCACTGATGGCAAGGCTTTCATATCAGTTTGCTTAATGTTTATATGGATGGTTCCACTTTGTGGCGCATACTTAAAAGCATTGAACAAAAGATTATTTAGCACCATTTCCATTTTGCCGGGATCAATGTTCATCGGGTATAATTCCCTATCGGTAGTAAGGGTAAACTTAATTTCTTTTTTCTCTGCTAGATGCAAGAAATTCTGGTAGACCTCTTTTACAAAAGCCACCATTTCTAATGGCTCAGGCTTTAACTGCAACTTACCTTCATCTAACTTTTGGAAAGTCATTAATTCATCTATCAAATACAACAATTTCTTGCTATTGCGATGAATTAGCTGTGTTTTCTGTTTAGCTTCCGTTGGTAAATTTTCCGATGAAAGCATTTCCTCTGCAGGCCCAACTATCAACGATAGTGGTGTTCTGAACTCATGAGAGATGTCTGTAAAAAACTGGGTCTTCATTTCATCCAGTTTCCGCAATTGCTCTTTTTCTATTTTCTCATAAACTAATTGTTGCCTTTGCTTTATCTGAATGAGGGTGTAGCGGCTAATTACATAGAGAACGCCCACTAAAATGAGGGTATAAATTAAATAGGCCCACCATGTTTTCCAAGGTGGCGGCAAAATAACTATTCTAAGTTCGGCAGGCACATCATTCCAAACGCCCAAATAGTTTGCAGCTTTTAGTTTAAAGATGTAAGTGCCTGCATCTAAGTTTGTGTAGGTGGCGCTTCTATTGTTTGCAGCAGCTTGAATCCAGTCTTTATCAAAACCTTCCATTTTGTAGGCAAAACTGTTTTTCTCGGGATTGGCGAAATGCAAGGCTGCAAAATCTATCGTAAATACATTGTTGCGATAGTTTAACTCGATTGTTTTGGTATCGGCAATGGCTTGTTTTAAAATTACCTGACCATTAAATTGTTCATCTATTTTAACCGATTTATTAAAGAGTTTAATGTCTGCAATAGATACGGTTGGTTTTTCTACGTCTGTAAAAACTTTGGTAGGATCAAAGGTTACAAATCCATCAGATGTACCGAAATAGAACTGATGGTTATTGAGTTTGTAGCAACAACTGTAGCTGAAATAAAGGCTAGGCAGATAGTTTTGAAATATTCCCTTCTTACTATCAAACTTCACCAATCCCTTAATGGTGCTTATCCATAAATTGCCACCATCATCACTCAAAATCCCACTGATAGATTTATCTGGCAAACCATTTTCTTCCGAATATGTTTTAATGGCGGCATTCACAAAACCTTCTCCACTTTTGGGCATTTCCACTTTAGTAAGGCCGCTTTCAGAACCTAACCAAATGGTATTCTTAGGGTATTCGGTTATGCTATAAATGGTATTTCCTAAAATTGATTCACCTTTTTTATTTGCCGATACAATGTTCAATTTATTGGTATTGTTATCCACTATGGCTACACCACTGTTTTCAAAACCTACCCAAATACTGCCATTACTATCCTCAAAAACAGAACGGACGAATAAAGAGGATACCGTATTTCCTGAATTTTGATTTAGGGTAACACTGGTAATGGAACCATCAGGTTTCATTTTAAATAATCCTTTATTGGTGCCAATCCAAAGATTTTGCTTTCTATCTTTCGTTATGGCAAACACAACATGACCGGGCAAAAGACTTTGAAAGCTAGAGCCACCATTTGCCGACATTTTCAATACCCCGTTCAATGTACCGAGCCAACTGTTTTTATCATCTATAAAAAGACATCTGGTAGAATTATAAAATGATTGAGAAGGCTCTACAGTGTAAGATTTAGATGTATTGTTGGCAATATCATAATTTATAAATCCTTTGTTAAATGTACAGAGCCATACATTACTACCATTAAACGTATAAATACCTTTTACTTGGTCAGCATATTTTTGGTTAGCAAAAGTGTAGTAATGAAAGGGCAAACTATTCAAGTCTAACTTGTTTAACCCTACTTCTGTACCGCACCAAAGCACATTTGTTTTATCGATAAATACTTTATAAACCCTATCGCTACTAATGCTTCTACTGTTTACAGAGTTGTTTCGGTAGAAGCTAATGGCTTGTTTTCCCTGTGCATTTTTAGAAATCTTAGCAACTCCCTTGGACGTTCCAAGCCAAATATCATTGCTAACTGAAGTCCTGATATCGAAAACTTGCGTGTTTTCTAACGATTCATCCCCTGCAGAAAACGTGTTAAACTTTTTAATTGCTGTATAAGATTTTGTGGCCTTATCAAAAGGCAGCACCATCAATCCTTCGGCGGCAGTAGCAATATAAAGGTCTTTATCATTTTCTAATAATCCCCAAACCTTATCACCATAAGGCCCGGGTTTTACATCAATTCCAAACACTTTAAACTTACCTGTGGTAGTGTTATAATTAACTACGGCATCATCCATAGCCACCCACATCTGGTTTTCTGATGCACCTATTATTTTGGTAATGTTAGCATTGAGCTGCTTAGCAACAACTTTTGTAAAAGAGCCTTCTGTTGCATTAAACTGAAATAATCCATTTTTACCTCCTACCCACAATTTACCCTGTTTATCAAAATATAAAGTATTGATTCTGCCCGACTGCTGAATAGGGACTTTGCTTGGTAAAGTATAGTTTACAAAGGTTTCTTTTTGCTGATCGAATTTGCTAAGTCCTTCATTTGTAGCAATCCAAATATCGTGTGCTGCATCTTCGGTAATGTCATAAGCCCAATTACCGATGATGCTATTTTTATCCTGTGATCTAAAATAATTTTTAAAAGAATAACCGTCATACCGGCTGATGCCATTCATAGTACCAATCCATAAAAACCCTTTGCTATCTTGATAAAGTGAACGAATACGCTCGTCAGGCAGACCATTATAGGTGTAGAATCTTTTAAAAAGCAAGCTAGGCAATATGGCCTTATCCTCAGATACAGAAAAATTAGATTGCGAAAAAACGGATAGCGTGGGGACAATAAAAAACAGCAATAAAAACAATTTCTTCATCAAAATGGCAACGTTAATTGGCCGTAAAACTAATGAAGATTTGCTCCACTGTTTATTTTGTTTACCAATATGTACGTAAGAGTTTATCCCCATTAACCTATCCATTAAAAAACCAATCTGAATTAGCTACAACAACTACTCCCTTTTCCTAATTTCAAAAGAAAAAATAGACAGTCCCCCACTTTATTATGTCATCTTCTACCGTTAGTTAAGCTCTTCCACCTTATGGTGCGACTCTTCCACCTTATGGTGGGTCTCCTCCACCTTATGGTAGGACTCTTCCACCTTATGGTGGGACTCTTCCACCTTATGGTGGGACTCTTCCACCTTATGGTGGGACTGCTCCACCTTATGGTGAGACTCTTCCACCTTATGGTGGGACTGCTCCACCTTATGGTGGGACTACTCCACCTTATGGTGGGACTACTCCACCTTATGGAAAAAAGGGCTTTCCACTTAGTTTATCTTGATACTTAGGTGTTTTACCGCCTCATTCTTTTGGTTATCGCTTGTGTTCTGCGCAACAAATACCATATCATACGTTTTACCCGAAACAAATGATGCATCTACAGGAAAAGAATAGGTTGCATAAACATTATTTGATCGAATATATTTCATCCCTTTTGAAGGTGTATTCACATAATTCTTAACGACAGCAGTAGGAAAATCGTGACGAACCAATTTTAAATTTACTGGAGATGTAATAAGCCAATCTTCATTATCTGGATTGTTTTTTATGCTTGTAGGCCCCGGATCGAAAGTGAGTGGATAGGCTGTTTGGATAGAAACACCACTAGTATTACAGGCTTTATTGTTGATGACCAATGGCGTATTTACATTATTGATACCGTAATCGCCCACGTTCCAAGCATTGTAATTGTTAGTGATGAAACTAAATTCAGGGTTATTTTTCATATTAACCTCATACCAACCTACAAATTGAAAGAAAGGAAGTGTATCAGTTGTAAGGTTTGTACCTGAGGTAAAAGGTGCTGTAAATAATGGAGTAAAGGTGCCATCAGAAAGGGTATTACTTAGGGTTAAGTTTTGAATTTGCCATTTCCTTTGTTGTGCTGCCGCATTTTGTTTTCCCAACACCTGAAAGGCGATATAAACCGAATCTGCATTATTAAATTGAGAAATATCTACCGCCCCAGAATTTACAAAACCTGTTGTGGTGATGGCAGGCCATTTAGCAAAACCAGTCATGTCTGTCCAAGTTGCATTGGCAATGCTAGCCGAATCATGTCCCTTCAAATCAGTACTTATCTTAAGCAAAATAGTATCGCCCATGTTTGTTTTACTTGCTTGAGATAAGGAGCTCTGAAACTTTAAGATGTTGGTTCCTGCCCCAGAATTTCTATTTGCATTCGCATAATTGAAGCCCGCATTACCTGAATAAAAAAGAATAACATCTGCTTCCTTATTAATCGTAAAAACAACGGTGTCGCCAATATTATAGGCTTGTTTATCGGCGGTTATATCGAACCCGCTGATAGATTTTGCATCAACCAATTTCTTACAACCCACATTAAACAGGGCTGCAGTAACGAGGATTAATGCTGCAAAAGTTATTTTATGCTTATTCATTTCTTTTCTATTTAATAAGATTTACTACCAGCCAGGATTTTGGGAAAGTGCAGCTTCTAATGCCAATTCGGAAGATGGAATTGGGAAAAGACTGTACTTCTGAGGGTTTGATAAGAAATTAGTGATAGGCAAAAGTGACGAGGTAACAATACCTGAAGCTGGTGGAGTTACAGCATTATAACTAAGAATGCTGGTTCTTGCTTTATTCAAAGCATTAATCATAACGGGCAATCCCCAACGCTTCAAATCGCTTCTACGAACACCTTCAAAGCAAAGTTCTCTAGACCTCTCAGCCATAATACTATCCATACTCACCACAGAAACATCAACAGGAGAAGCCGATTTAGGATCGAAGCCGTACGCCCTTCTTTTCACTTGGTTGTAATATTCTACAGCAGCAGCAGTTGCGTTTGTACCGCCACCGCGAACAAAAATATCCGCTTCGGCTGCCATTAATAACACATCAGCATAACGAATAATTGGAAAGTTTGAAGATGTAACCGATGCACTTTTGGTCATATTAATCTCGTATTCCCTTCTCCATTTCGCCACGGGTCTGTCATAAACTGTTAAATAGCCAGTGCCTGCTGTAGTAACAGAAATACTCGTAATAGTTCCAGCTTGATCTAGATTGAAAGTGCCTTTAAAGTTTTTGCCAGGTGAAGGAAAAAATATTAGTATGCTAACAGCCGTAAAAGTTGTATCCTTGGTTGGGGCAGGTATTCTAGTTGTTAAATATCCTTTACCACCATTTATTACGTTTACGGAAGTGATAGCCCCAGTTGCAAGGTCTACAACGGGACTTAATACAGCCCCTTTACCATAAAAGGTTGTATCGTATCTGATGCGCAATATTTTACCATCTTTATAAAGGGTATCCTTAGGCCATTTTATATAGGCCGGATTTACGGTAACCCTCACACCCAAACCAGGTAGTCTGTTGCCAGCAGTATCTAACAAATATGGCGCAGCCACCCAATCTTTACGTTGATCGCCATCTCCATAAAGGTTAAGTAAGGAAGGTAATGGACGATAAGTGCCAGTAGCTTTTGCAGTGGGCGAAGGACAAGTAATACCCATCAGCACACCCAATTGTTGGGTAGCAGGATAGCCTAAACCCGCATAGGAACCTACACCATTTGATAAGAAAGCCGCATCCCACATACCTTCTGCAAGATTTTTATCTATAAAATTATCTTGCATATTGTTGATGAAGGTTCTTGCATAAGCAGGTGTACCCGGGTATTGAGGATGAGAACTGCTGTACAATGAATGGTTACCACTTGCAATAATTTTTTCTGCCCAATAAAGTGCTTTTTCATAGTAGGGAGTACCTCCATTTACTGGGCTACCTGCCGCAGATAAACATACTCGAGCCAGAACACCCTCTACAGCAGATTGGGTTACGGTAGTCGTATTTTGTACTTGGGTAATGCTTTGCACCAATGTATCTGCAGCAGACATATCTTTTATGATAGAATCGTAAATGGCTTTACTTGGTGTTTCGGGCAAATCGAAACTTGTACCCATATCAGAAGTTAGCTTGGTTTTGTAAGGAACGTCACCAAAATTATTTACCAATAAGTAAAAATAGTAAGCCCTTAAAAAGAGTGCCTGACCTTTTATGTTGGCACGCTTTGCTTCATTCATTACAGGTTGATTGATAACGCTCAATAATACATTTGCTCTTTCTATACCAGAATAAAGCGTCTTCCATAAGTTTAAATAAGAGGCGTCATCACTCGAAGAACGAAAACCTTCAGTAAGCCCCTGAGTGGTAGTAGAGTTTGCCGTTACCCCATTATTAAAACCTTCGTCTGTTCCGGAATTAAAATAACCCCACATTCCCCAACCATACAATTGCTCCGCTTGTAGAGGACTATAAATTCCGGCTAACTGATTTATTAGTTGCGCTTCATTAGTTTTATCAGTCGTTTGAAAATTCAATGGATCGAGACTAATGTCTTTTTTACATGAACTGAGAAAGAATATTATGAGTAATAATAAAGTGCCGATTTTATTTATATTTTTCATACTAGAGATGATTAAAGTAATTATTAGAATACTACGTTTGCGCCAATGGTGATGGTCCTATACCTTGGATAAGGCGTATAATCGAGACCTTGAGCCAATGCAGCCGAACCAGAACTTGGTTGAATATACAAGTATCCAACACCAGCAGTGGCATTTCCTCCAGAAACGCCCGAAGGGACATTGGCAGGATTTGCCCCACGATAAGTGGAAACCTCAGGATCTAAGCCAGAATATTTTGTCCAAGTAAATAGATTTTGTGCAGAAACAAATACCCTAGCAGACTTTATTGAAGCCTTCTTTATCCATTTTTCAGGAAGATTATAACCAAAAGAAACAGTCTTAAATCGTAAGAATGAAGCATCTTCTACCAATCTTGACGATAACCTTACTTTTCCATCTAAGTCTGCTCCTCCTGTTCTTGCATTTGCTCTCGGAATATCATTTGTTGGGTTATTAGGCGTCCATCTGTTTGCATATTCGGCAAACTGATTAGAATTTGCATAATAGTTTCCACTTGTATTGAAGATAAACTTATTCATATTGAGCACTTCATTGCCATAACTCCATTGAAAAAAGATGCCTAGTGAGAATGATTTGTAAGTGAAGTTGTTACTAAAACCTCCCGTATGAATGGCAAGAGGAGTTCCTATTATTGTTCTATCATTATCATCAATTACACCATCGCCATTTAGGTCTTTGTATTTAGGATCTCCAGGTTGAACTGAGTTTGCCGTAGTGCCGTAACTAGCAATTCCTGGTTTAAGCACGTAATTGCCATTAGACAATTTATTGAAGTCGGCATATTGATAAACGCCCCCCCATTTGTATCCATAAAACTGCGTCATCGGATAACCAACTTTTGCCACCCAAGCGGTTGGCGCAGTAGAAATAGTGTTCCAACTAGTTTGTCTCACATCAGATGAACCATAGAACGATATAACTTTATTCTTGTTGAAGGATATGTTGAACGAGCTAGTCCAAGAGAAATTTTTCTTTTGAATATTGGTAGTAGTTATGGTAAACTCTAAACCTCTGTTTCGGATGGTTCCGGCATTTTGATATTGAGAGTTTGTCCCATTTGCATAGCCTGCAATACCAGGCAATGGTACAGCCAACAAACTATTAGTTGTATTTTTCAGGTAGTAATCAACATCAATCAAAATTCTATCTTTCATAAAACTAAGGCTGGTTCCCAAGTCTAGTTCTTTACTTGTTTCCCAAGTAAGGATTGGATTTCCATAGAAGAAAGGTATTAAACCAGGTGTGTTTACTCCGCCAATAGGATAACCATAAGCAGTAGAAAAACCTAATTGATACCTCGATGCCTGATCGCTAACCCTATTATTTCCTACATTTCCATAACTTATTCTCAGTTTACCTTCTGTAAGTTTGTTTTTGAATTTGGCATTCAATTTTCTAACAAAATTCTCTTCTGTAAAACGCCATGCAAATGCTCCAGAAGGGAAAAAACTCCATTGATGCCCTGCTGCAAAACGAGAAGAACCATCTTGGCGACCAGTAACGGTGAAGATATATTTTTCGAATAATGAATAGTTAACCCTGCCCAAGGAAGAATACATTCTATTGTGGGTAGGTGATAAGCTAATTTTAGTAGCTGTACCCGAACCAAGACTACCTATGCCCAAATACTCCAACGCTTGTGGTATCTGTATGGAACCATAGCCATTACCATCTGCCCTACCATACTGATAAGAAAAACCTGCAACAGCATCAATTATATGATCTTTATTAAATCGTTTTCTATACGAAAGTGTCGATTCTGTTAAGTAATTAGTATTGTTATTGTTTGTAATGGCACCGTTTATTTGATTGATTGGGTTAAACAGTACGCCGTTACTATTTACCGCTAGCGTGCCTTGCGAAGTTTTTGAATTATAAAAGGCTTCAGAAGTAAGTTTTGTATTGGATATTCCTCCCGTAACTCTAAACTTCAGTTCTGGGGTCAACGTGTACTCCAAGTAAGTATTTAGAGTGGTAGTAGCGGTGATATTTTTTCTATATTCATTTAATGCCTGCTGCTTTGGATTCACCAAATTGTCTGGAACAGCAGTGGAAGTACTACTCAAAGAGCTGTCAATAAATCCAGTTTCTAAACTTGATGCGCCTAAAACATCCACAGGCCTAAATGCCCACATATTAAAAGTAACCCCTCCACTAGTACCAGCAGTTGGTATGGTACCATAGCTTTGTGTATTGGCATAGTTTAGGCTTGCCCCTACCTTCAAATTGTCCGACAGTTTAGTATCTAACGTGAATTTTCCATCATACTTCCTCAATCCCGTGTTTATAATGATACCCGTTTGGTCAGTGTATCCACCATTAAACCCAAAACGAGTATCTTTATTTCCGCCCGAAACACCAATATTGTGTGTTTGTAAGTTGCCTGTCCTGATGAGCATATCTTGCCAGTTGTATGGCTTCACAGATTTATAATAATCTAAATCAATGCCATCGGCTGTATTTATATACCTGTTAGCACCAGTAACAACTTTTGTTGCCGCAGTACTCTGAATACTATCCAATTCTAATTGCAGTTTCACAAACTCATACGGACTCATCATGTCCATTTTCTTGGTTACTTTTTGTATCCCGTCCGAAAATGAATAAGTAACTCTTGTTGGTTCTGCCTTCCCCTTTTTAGTGGTAATCATAATCACCCCATTGGCACCACGAGAACCATAGATAGCTATAGAAGAAGCATCTTTCAGTACTTCAATAGATTCTATATCGTTTGTATTGATGGAATTGATGTCCATATTCTCAATTGGAAAACCATCTATTACGTACAATGGAGAAGTTTCCTGCCCAGCAGTACCACCTCTTACCACAATCTGTGACCCACCTCCTGGTTGACCATCATTGGTAGAAACTGTTACCCCAGCAATTCTTCCTGCCAAAGCCTGATCGAAAGAAGTTACAGGCGCTTTTTTGACATCTTCCATATTCACTTTCCCTACCACCCCAGAAAATTCTTTCTTCTTCACATTACCATAACCAATCACTATAACTTCATTCAAATTATTTGCAGCATCCACAAGAATAATAGGAATAGAAGTACGATTGTTTATCCTAACAGTCTGCGTAATGTAGTTTATGTAGGTAACAATCAGGGTATCGGTTAGAGAAGCATTAATTACAAAGTTTCCATTCTCATCAGTAGTAGTACCCGTAGTTCTGCTTTTTATTTTTATGGCAGCACCAGTCAACGGCGACTTTTCTGAGTTGGTTACAGTACCTGTAATCTTTTGTGTCTTTCTAGGCTCTTGGGCAATAGACTGATCAACAAATCCAATTATTAAGAGTGAGGAAAGAAGGGAAATCTTCATCCACTTGTGAAGGGATGTTCTTAAGCAATAGTTACTCTTTCTGCTATTCATCTGGAAGCTATTTATATACTGTGCGCAAAAATGCGAATTTATTGCTGTGCATAGGGCTTTGCGCCGTCAAATGTTGCAACAAATGGTTTCAATGTGCCAAAACAGGTTATAATTCATTGACTGATACTATTTAATTTTTGCTAACAATCCTAATTTGATCTAACACTGAAAGGTCTACTTTCACAATCTCTACAGGCAATTGCAGACCTTCTATTGGTGATAGCAGACCTTCTATTGGTAATAGCAGACCTTCTATTGGTGATTGCAGACCTTCTATTGGTGATTGCAGACCTTCTATTGGCGATTGCAGACCTTCTATTTGGCTGCCATCTTACTCAAATCCTTACCTCTTACTAAATTTTCTACTTCTATACCTGCAAACATAACCGCAAAAAGACCATGTGTATCGTCATCAAAATAAGGACGGTTTATGTAATAATTTACATCATCAGAACACATCGTGCCCATACAAATATCATGTACTGTACCATCGGGATCAATTCTAGTTTTCAGTGCATTCCAAGCTTTCACAACCACTGGCTTGAAAGTAACTGGATCTAGCCAACCATTGTTAACCCCTCTTGCAATAGCCATTGTAAATATGGCTGTTCCAGAAACTTCTTCTTTAGAGTCTGGTCTATCCAACACATTATACCAAAAGCCATTGGCATTTTGAAGCTTTACCAAGGCTGCCACATGCAAACGATAATGCTCTAAAATAGCCTTATACTGAGGATGATTTTTAGGCAAATTCATCAATACTTCCGATGTTGCCCATATTCCCCATCCATTAGCCCTACTCCAATGTGGCATTAAGTTATTGCTGTCTGAGAACTTAGCATGTCGGTACAAATTAGCCTCTTTGTCCCAAACTTGTGAACTGAAATTTATCACTTGATTTGCAGCATCGTCTAATAATTTCTTTTTAAGTTTTGCATCCTGCGTATAGAGAGATGCTTGTACTAAAAATGGTATCCCCATAAACATATCATCCACCCAAGTTGTGTATTTCTGAGGTGTTAATCTGGTAAATATATTGCTGCCGGGCATACGAATTTGTTCGTTAACCGCATAATTAATCATCTTATCTACAAATTGCTTGTAGGCTGCTTTGTTGGCAAATGAGCTATCCTTTTGCAAACGATAAACCAATGGCAAGGATGGTGCAAGTGTAAAATCTAATAATGGCACGCCTAATATTTCTTTATTTGCAGAGCTATCTGCATTCAATGTTTTTACTTGGTAGTTGACAAATGGAATCCCATTCAAATGAAAATCGCAGAAATTAACCGCATAATCCTTGTATTTTTTATCCCCTGATAGCTCAGCTAGTTTTTCCATAGCCCATGCCATGCCTCCATTATGGTAATTCCAGTAATAATTAGTTCCCCATTTTTTTGGATTAATCAATCCTCCCAAAACTTCTACTTTAGGAATTGTCCAGGTAATCGGTTCTTCTATTCCTTGATACATATACCCGAAAGCAATTTCCTTTTCTGGTGGAAATACTTCATTCAACCCATCTTTACCCTGACTTTTAAATGGACCAACCACTAACCAATTCGATACATGGGTCAATGATTTGTCAATGTATTTCATACCAGAAAGCCCTATACCAGGGTACTCAATTGTTTTATTCAAGATAGCTCCTTTGGTGCTTGGGGGTTGCAGGTAAACTTTCCATTCCTTACCCACAGTTTCAGACTTAATCAACAATACATTCTTACCTTTTTTTAGAGATAGTTTGCAGGAGTTGCTCATTTCAATTCCCCTTTCCTCGTATTTTAAGTTGATGGCTCTTTCTCCCTCTTTTACATAAACCAATTCGTTGTTCAGCCAAATCTTACAACCATCATTGTGTTCTATTTGCATGGTCAAATCCATAGCAGAAGGAGCATTCAAAATAGTGGTGGCATAAGCAATAGCAGGCTGCTTTAGCCCAAACGTTCTACCAAAGTCAACTACTTGTACGCCATTAAAAGTTTTACTTGGAGTAGGAACAGATAACTGGTATTTAAAAGGCGTTTCTTTGATTAGTTTGTTACCTATCGATTCTATTACTTCAAGGGGAGATTTTGCACCTAAATTATTCGATTGAGAAAAACCATTTATTGCACTGAATAAAGCTATAATTAAGCCTAGTAATGTCGGTTTTATTCTTGAAGTTGATTGAAACATAATAGCAAGTCCCATTATATAAAACGTTAGTAATTAAAAATGTAAAGGAACAAAATGTGTCACGGAAACACTAGACCTAATGATGCAAAAGGTTAACCGGATGAACCATTAGCAATATGAATTGCTCTTTTGAGCAGAATCGGCAATCTCTAACATGAAATCTCACCAATTACCCAAATTAAACTATAAAATAAAAATACAATTTTAGAATACAACAGCTACTCACCTTTTGATTGAGTAGCTGTTTAATCTAATTATTTTTATTGTTAAGGGAAATGAACCAAGCGTCTTGTTTGTCGTAACCAAGGTCTTGTTTGTCGCTACCAAGGTCTTGTTTGCAGATTCCAACAATTAAAAAATCTCCTTTCCATCACGCACCAACTTGGTTATTGTGTGTCCATCAGCGGCTTTGATAAACGTAAACACATCCTTCTGATCCTTCCAGGTAACAGTCAGCATGGTTCTGTCGGCATTCCACAATGTTTTTGGGGTTTCTTCTCCGTGTAAATAAGGGAATAACAACACCTTAAAGTTTGGCGCAACAGAACGGGATGGGATAACCAAACGCTTGGCAATATCCATTGTACGAAGATAAAACTGGTGCATATCCTCAGTTTTAATATTCTCGAAAGTTTCTAAATGAGGGTTAGGTTCCATATTCGGGATAGCAGACTCAGTACTTTCTAACACCCTCACCAATAGTTGTGGATCACCCTTTGAAGGGGTAAAACGTCCTGTACTGTAAATGCCGCCAACAGTAGTTTCTATTTCGCTCATGTTGCGTTTCATGCGTTTATCGCCCAAAACTACATCGTATTCTCCTTGTGTTCTTTTATCAGAAAGGGTATTAAAGCCTAGATTTAATGAACCAGTTTCCATCTTTACATCCACTAGTTGTTTGATAGAAACCACTTCTACATCCAACTGCATTGGCATGGCAAACTCATACAAATGTTCTTTATCATCCTTCTTAATATCATCTACAATCAACACATAATCGTGCTTCCCTTTCACCAATCCTGCCGTACGAAAAGCATATTCCACCGGATAATTCTTTAAGCGCATTGGCCAGGTATCTTCTGCCCACATCAATGGATTTGTTTCCATAGTACCGTTATAAAACTCAGCCACTTTACGCAAAGGATCACGCTCTGGCAACACACCCGGATAGTAACGTTTTAGGTTTCTTGCCGTGTTAGCATATACACCATCACGCCATTGAGGCTCTACTTGTTTACCCACCATCATATCGCCTACGGCAGATTTAAGCCAACTCCAATCATAAGCATATTTAGCATCGATAGTACCGAAAGTAGCTTCGGGCTTATCCAAATAGTTTTTCCAGGTAGCGGGTGTAGCGAAGTAGCCTTGCCCGTGTCCATCAATGGTAACTACAGAATGGTATTTACTTTCGGTACTTCTCCAACCATCCAATATCCATGTTCTTCCATTGGCAGATAAAGAAAAATTGCCTCTATCCGAATG
>CANCVE010000096.1 GCA_947381435.1 Chitinophagaceae bacterium | reverse complement strand
ATCAGACTTAAAGATGAACTTTAAGGTTCAGTGACACAATGATTTTAACTGCAAGATGCCTCTACGCAAGTTATATAACTTGGAAACAGTAACCCTAATTTTTTACTTAAAGCGAAGCGTTTCCTTACTGAACACTATGTGGCTATGTGGTATATTTTATCCAATTAATTTTAGTGCGTTTGCCCTGTAAACACATAGGGTTCATAGGAACATAGATCACATAGGTTTTACTTGCAAATGATTTAAGAAAAAGGACACATAGGGAATGCGACTTCGTAGCATTGACCAACATTTTTTTGAAAAAGTTATATAGTATCACATAAGGAACATAGTCTGCAGGGTTGAAAAGAAAAAAGAAAAGGACACATAGGAAAAAAAGTTTCAGTTTTTATACAATGTGTCCTTAAGGGCAACGCTTCTTACCTTATTTTTCATTTCTCTAATGTGCCAATCTGTTGAATGAAAAGGCTTTGCTATCGTGTTGATAAATATGCGTATGGTGAGTGAAAGAAATGTTTAATAGTCTTGATTTCATAAATATCCTACTTGGGTCTCTAAAAACCCAATCCATGTTGCGTATTTTTTAAGTAGTCAATAAGTTCATAGGGGCAGTTATTGATATAAAAGTAGGTAGCGAGAATGGAATATTTAAGAGTAGACTAAAATATCTGTAAACCAAATTGTAAAGTTTTTCTTACTAATGTAATAAACGCACTAGCATAAATAAAATTCGAAGTACTCAATCAAATTAATTAGCATCAGTTATCCTCTCGTTTACCTGTATCTTTATTTAAAGAATAAGCATAACAACATAATTTGTCTTATTAAGCAAAAAACTATACGCTGTAAGAATACAATTTATATTATCACTTTAAATGAGCTAATCATGAATGATACAATTACTCAGCTTACCATCGAAAATAGACGTCTGAATACGATTGTTACTGCGCTTGTAGAAAAACTACAGGCCACCGAAAATTTACTTTATGTCTATGAAAAAGAAAAAGGTAGCATTAATGATGTTAGGGATGCTACCTTTCAAAATAACATAGGCACACCGAATATGAGTAATGCTACGACTCAAAATAACATAGGCACACCGAATATGAGTAATGCTATGCTTCAAAATAAAGTAGGCATCCCTAACGTCATTAATGCTGCCTTTCAAAATAACGTAGCCATACCTAACATTAGTAATGCTATGTTTACAAATAAGGTGAGCATAAGCACAATTAATATACCCATGCTTATGAATGAACTAAAGGTTGTAATGAAAACTTGCCCTGAACCTAGTTTAATGAATACGGCAAAACTGCTTGTTCACCTGTACCGCAATCCGAAGAACTCGATAAGCGACTTTAGGAAGGTATGCTCCCTTTCGGCCGATGGCATGGCGAAGAACATTAGGGCTATGGCTAGAAGACATTTAATAACAAAAGTTTCTTTTCAGCGGTATACACTTACGCAAATGACCATTGAAATGTTGGAGAGAAGCGCTACAGTAAGCAGTGAATAGTGAGCAGTTATGAGATATGAGTTATGAGATATGAGCTATGAGCTATGAGATATGAGATATGAGATATGAGTTATGAGTTATGAGTTATGAGTTATGAGTTATGAGTTATTAAAATTATAATCTACTGGTAAGTGTTAACTGCTCACTGGTAACTATTTACTGGTAACTGGTAACTGTTCACTGTTAATTGATTACTGTTAATTGAAAGTTTATTTACCATTTTTTCTAACCCAATCTGCATACCTTTTATCCAATAATAAATGAGGCCATGTGCCATACCAAGCATATCCATTACGGCGTTCGTATCCTATCTCTGCAAGCGAATATTTCTTAATGCCATCCCTATCACAAAAGAATGGTTTATTGGTTTCTATTTCATAATACCTCGCCCAAATAGTAGAAGAAGCATCTTGCACTAGCTTTTTATCCTTTCCCTTTGGAGAGGTTGGATCTACTACTTTTTCTACTTTATAGCCTACAATCTTTACCTTATCTAACCAAGCACACGCCGCATTTACTGCATCTTTTATTTCTTGCTTGGGCGAGGGAATAGACATTAAGAACTCTACAATGCCTACTGTTTCGGCACCACTAATGGATGGCAATTCGTAAGCCCTTGCTTTAGCAGGCTGAAAAGTTACTTCATTATATTGCTGACACCAAGCAGTAAGCTTTCCATCTACCTTAATCTGTGTTTTCAATATACAATCTACTCCTTTCGCAACTGCTAAAGCGCATGGCTGTACCAAAGTAGGATCAACAATATCTAAATCTAATTTCTTTAAAACCACTGCTTGCAATACCCTCATTGCATTAATCATTGCATTATCATTGAAGGTAATTTCGGCTCTATATATTTTTTTATCTGGATAATACTGAGGCCATCCACCATTATCGTATTGTGCCTTTAATAAATAACGAATACCACTCTCTACCGCTGCCAAATACTTCGGGTTATGGAATTGCTTATATGCAGTTGCCAAATATTTTATCTCTTTGGTAGTAGCCTGATTGTCGATGGTAGCATCTTCATCATTGTTCTGAGCTGCTATTTGTGCCTTCACATCAGCAGAAAACTCATTATCGTAATTAATTGTTTTCTCATTAAAATGTTTAGGCCATCCACCATAGCTACGCTGAAATAACAGCATATTATCTGCTTTTAAATCTTGCGCTTTTAGTTGCACCCCTAAGAAACAAATGGCAACAAACAAAACATTCTTCATTACGCTTAAATTGATACTCATCATGTTTATTATTTGAATACTATTTGACTAGTGATTAATTGCAGTTGAAAAGGTTTAACCATACGTTTTGTAATTTACTTACTTCAATTTATGGAAGCCATATTACTATATTACTCTTTTGTAACCTTCCTAGTAATTATACCATCGGGTGTTGCAATCTTAACCATATAGTTTCCAGACTTGATGCCAGAAAGATTTAGTTTAGAAGAGATTTCTCCAGCTGGAACTTTATAAGTAAGCAGAATTTTGCCAGAAGCATCTATTACAACAATTGACTTCATACCTGCTGCCTTAATTTGTAACAACCCTTTAGTAGGATTTGGGTAAATTACCTCTGCAGATGCCAAACCAAAGTTTACTTGTTTTACATCGTAATAAGTAATTCTACCGTCAATATCATGCTGGATAACTCGATAATAGTTGGTACCATTGGAAGGCAGTATATCTTTAACTGAATAAGAAAGACTAGAAGATTGAGTTACTGTTTTCAATAATTTAAAATCCATTCCATCTACAGAATGTTCTACTTCGAAATAAGAGACTGCATTGTTGTTGCTCGTTTGCCAATTTACCAGAACCGATTGTCCTACAAGATTTGCGGTGTAACTCACTAGCGAAATAGGCAACATTGCCACAGGTGTAACTAAAACAGAAATGACTGTAGAATACACGCTTCCATCATTGCCAGTCACAGTGAAAGAAATACTGTCCATTCCGTTCAATGTATCTAGAGGCGTAAACAATACGGTATGGCCATCTGGTTGCAATAAAGTAGTGCCTTTTGTGCCAGCATTGAGAGTATAAACAGGACTTACATTAGAAAATCCACTAGTAAATCCGAGTAAATCAATGGTTAAAGGCGTACTAGTTGTGGTAACTGCATGAGGATCTGCTAACCAGTTAATGTAATGTTCTATCAAGGTAAAACTATCGGCTGCCAATTTCATAGCATCATTTTTGGCAGGGTCACTACCCATTGCTTTTTCCCAATAGTCAGGCATTCCATCATTATCGGTGTCTACTTCTTTGGTTCCAGCCTTTATAGTTCCATAGCCATTATTGCTCAATCCTGTTTGAGTTTGGCTAGTATATAAACCTGTACCAGGCCCTGCTGTGCCAACACCCGTTCCTGTTGTGCCTTTGCCCAATGTGAGCATTTGACTAATTACTAAAGAATCACTTTCATCACGAGGCAAGGCTCCCACTTGAGAGATGGCTAATCTGTAGGCAGTTTGCGTATTATAAATAGGCGCCTCTGTAGTATACTTAGACCAGGGCTTGGTTAAAATTGTTCCAGCTCCTTGATACCAATACGGCGTCGTGGTATCTCCATCCAATTTTCCATTTTTTACACTATCCTTTAAGTTACCTGAATAGTAAATGCTTTGATTTTTATCTACCTGAAACCAAGTATTATCAGTAGATCCCGTACCAGGCCCATGAATAAAGTAGTTGTTAATAATATCATGTTTAAACTTAGTACTAGTGTGTGTAGTGTAGTAAGCAGAGCAGTTGTACAACACATTGTTTACGTAAACACAATTTACTTTGGCTAATGGATTACGGTTGTGCGAGTTGGCAAATACGTTATAAAACCAAGCCCATTGTCCGTTTACACCTTCTGTATGCGCACCAAACTGCTGACCAGTAGGATTAGAATTTAGGCAATTTTGAAACGTAATGCTATCTAAAGGATAAGTAGTGTAATTAGTAGCAGCAACCCCATCAACATTATTCCAAGGAGCAAATGCTATCGAACAATGATCCATTATTATTTGACGACCATCAGTTAATGCAATTGCATCATCACCAGTACTGGCCGTTTCGCTACCCGGACGAACACGAATGTGGCGGCAAACAATGTTTTTTCTTCTATAAAATGAAATCTCACCACCCTTAAATCCGATGCCTCCACCAGGGGCTGTTTGTCCTGCAATGGTTAAATTATTACTACAGGAAACCGCAGTTTTAAGGGTAATATACCCACTCACATCAAATACAATTATTCTGTTCGATTTGCTAACCGCATCTCTAAATGAACCTTTACCTGTATCTGCCAAATTGGTTACATGATAAACGCTACCTGTTCTGCCACCGGTAATGTACTCACCAAAACCTAAAGCACCAGGAAATGCTTTTACTTGTGCATTTGTTGTATTAGGTATTATGACAGCATTAAACACTACCCATAAGACTATGGCTAATTGTAAAACTATTTTCTTTTTCATTTAGCAAATTTTAATGATATTAATTCAATCATCTGTTTAAATGTGAAAATATCAGGAAAATAATGCTTGACTGTCATGCGCCATACTGTTTACAGATTGTAATCGGTAAGGAAGATATTAGCGCCGTCTTTTGATTAATGTTATTTAATAAATTGTCAGTAGTAAATATTAGTTTAGTTTATACATCTCACTTCCTGCCAATAAGAAACATCCAAGACCATAATCTTCAAAGTCGGGGGTTTTGTCATAACCCAGAGGTTGACCATCTTTTGGTTCTTTCCCTGTTCCTTGCACCCATCCCAAAAAGCCATTTGGATGAACACATTCTTTTGTAACAGCATTCCAAGCTTTATACATAGCGGGCGCATATTCATCAGCAGGTAACAAATGATTATTTATTCCATAAGCAAATCCGTACACAAACAAAGAAGTGCCAGTAAGCTCTTTACCTCCAAAGTTTGAAGGATCTTTCAGGCTCACATTCCAATAGCCATCTTCTCTTTGCAGTAGTAACAATGCTTTGCACATTGCCTTATAATCAGTTAAATACTCTTCATAATGACTATCTGTTTTGGGCAATTTATCAAGAACCCTAACTAAAGCTGCCAATACCCAACCATTACCACGGCTCCAATAGCAATCTTTTCCGTTTGGTTCTTTGTATGGCGGAACAAAATCTTTATCTCTCCACCATAGGTTATCCGCTGGATTTAGTAAGCCTTTGCCACCATGAACATGTTTTGTGTAGCTGTACATTTCATAAGCTCTGTGCAAATAGTTGGTGTCTTTAAACTCCAATCCTAATTCTACAAATAGGGGCAATCCCATTTGGATGGCATCAATCCAGCTCCAGTCGTCTACTTTATTGGTAGCTAACATTCTACCCAAACTTTCTTTAATGCTATCTAACATGTAGTCATTCTTTCTGCCCGTCAAAACATATAAATCATAATAAGTTTGGCCCGCACATTGGTTATCGGCATTGCGTGTTTTGTTGCCTGTATTCAATCCCCATTTATGCTTATCGCCCCAGCTTATGGCATAATCCAGAAACTTTTTCTTTTCCTGTTTATTGGTTTCTACAGATAGCAAAGCCATCAATCCTTCGTAATAAACACCACGAGTCCAGATATTACTTGGTCGGGTTTTAGTTGTTGTAATGGTATGACCAGGATCTGGCCAATGATTCATAAAGTAGGCATTCGCTCTTTCCATTACTTCTAACACCTCTTTTTTATTAGGCTTTTGTTGTGCATTTACATTTAAAGAAAGTGCACACATCCATCCAATAACTAAAACTATCCTATTCATACTTGTTATTTTAAAACTGTTTTATGTCGCCACTAAGACACTAATACTCAAAGAAGCACAAAGAAATAAGAAAAGAAGATTCCTGTGTAATAAACCTATGCTTTTTGCTTCTTAATTAGTCAGCCATTTATAAACGATACTTTTATACTCTCCTCCTTTGCGAACTAAAAGTAAAACGCTTTTCTCTATCTGCTTCTTCCTTTCCTTCTTCTTCGCATAAAGCCTTTGCGTTCTTTGCGGTTAAATTACCATCCACAATCTACTTATTTATTCTTTTCAAAAAGCCATCTACATACTCCATCAACGGATTGAACCATGGATTAAAAAACCAAAAAGGGTGTGGAGTATCATCCATCGTATGCACTTCCGAGTAAACATGCAAGGCATTTAGCTTCTTAATCAAATCATCCCTGCCTGCATGAAAACGTGGCAATGAACTATTGATAAACAAAAATGGAACAGCCAATTTATCAACATGTTCCAATGCCGATGCTTCTTTCCAGTTTGTAGGATTCTGCTCATACGTTCCGCCCAACCATTGCGCTGCCACTGCACTCTCGGCAGATTCTGGATGATGGAAGGCTAATATGCCATCAATATCCACCACTGCATTTACCGTAGAAGTTGCCGCAAAGTTGCTCAAATTATCTTCAAAATAAGTTATGCCGTTAGTAGATCCTATTAAAGCTGCCAATTGTCCGCCTGCAGAAACACCTAAGGTTGCAATCATATTTGAATCTATGCCATACGTTTTAGCATTAACTTTCATCCATTTGATGGCATCCTTCAAATCGTAAACTGCTGCAGGATAGGGTGCCTCTAACGACAACCTGTATTCGGCACTTACCGCCACAAATCCCCTGTTTGCCAACTCTGTAGCCATTGCCTCATTTTGAGATTTATCTCCTGAGCGCCATCCTCCACCAAAAATTAATAATACCGCTTGTTTCCGTTTGCGTGTATCCTTCGGAAAATATACATCCAATGATAATTCCCTTTCTTTTATCTTTCTAAAAACAATATCCTTCTTAATAAGCACTGTTTTACTAGCCGATGGTGCTGCAATTGTTATGTAGGGACGCTTTTTTTGTTCCTTAATGAATGTGCCATTAATGGTAAAACTAGTATCTCGTGGAATATCTTTTTGGGCAAAAGAAGAGAAGACTATCGAAATGAATAAGGCGATGACTACTGAATTTTTCATTTAAACCACGTATTAAATTCTTCGGTAGAGATGGTGAAAACAGTACCATGACGTATTCCTTTTGGTAAGGAAATTTGAGAAGAAATGTCTGTCCAATTCTTTAAATCTGTTGAAGTTATTGCACCATAAGTGTGTTCGCGATACTTATCAAAATATACAATCCATTTGTCTTTCATGTTTAATGCAGTAGGCCCTTCTGCCCAATACTTGCCTGTAATAGGTTCGCTAGGCGTAGAATATCCTTCTGTAAAACTCTTGCTAGTGGCTGTCCGTAGATTCTTTTGAGCAACAGGAGAGATGGTTTCATCCTTTAAGAACATAAAATAATTCTTCTTGCCCAACACCTTAATGGTAGCATCAATTACATCGAAACCCTTATCATACAAAAGCTTGGTTTCAGAATAGGTTTTAAAGTCTTTAGTTGTTTTGTAATACATCCTTCCATTGTACTTGCTTTCTGGACGTTTGGTTTCCAAAAACTTACCCTTTACTGTGCTCGACCAATAGAGCAAATATTCTTTAGAATAAGGATCGTAGGTAATTTCTGGCGCCCATGCATTCAGAACGCTATCGATTACTTCGTTTTCCATAACAGGTAAAAACTGTTGTTCGCTCCAATGGGTAAGGTCTTTAGAAGATGCAATGCCAATGCCCTTATCATTCCAACTAACTGTCCACACCAAATGAAACAGCCCATCAGCCCCACGGATGATACAAGGATCGCGCATTAATTTATCCTTTGCCACAACGGGTCTTAAAAAAGTACTGTCATTATTCAAAGCTTCATACTTCAATCCATCTTTACTAAAAGCATAATGAAGCCCATCCAACCCATTGCCCTTAAAGTAACAGAAGATATAAATGGAGTCTGATTGGGCATAACTGTTAGCGATGAGTAAAAGGCAAACAAGCGATAGAAGTGTTCTTTTCATTGAAATACTATTAAATATTAAACGTGGCGAATATCATACAATGGTATTAATTTGAAGAATAAAATATACTATACGTTCTTTTAATTATACACAAATTGCCTCAATGACGGTAGGACTCAAAGAAGCACCAAGCGTTTATTTGATGACGGAAATACAAACTGGTTGTAAGTAATCAAACGCACTGCATTTTGCTGTGGGTTCTCCATTTTATTTTGAGTACCTTCCTAAAAACTAGTGCATACTAGACTTTTCTTACTTATTTAAAAGCAAGTTTTAATATTTAGATGCTATAAAAGCCTAAACTGATGCTGTTTATTTTAGCACAGGTGATGTTTATTTAATGTTGGCAGGGTTTTATTTGCCAATTTGTATGTTACCCTGTCAGTGCGGTGTGCTTCCCGCGACATCATGTATGCCACCCTGTCGGTTCGGTGAAATTTATTTACGATTGGGTGGCGTTTATTTGATATGATTTGTGTTGAATTTTAGGGTAAAAAGATGACTATTAGCCAAATACAAAGTACAATCGGAGAGTATGTTCACCAATTATACAGTATGATTGTTGAACAGGATGAAATTTTCAAGTTTTGCTAATGATGAACCCCTATAAAGGTTTCGAACCTTTATAGGGGGTGATGGTTAAAGTTTTAAACCGCACGTAATGCGTCTCTACTTCACCCCATACTCTATAAAATTGCAAAGCAGCTTTCTTGCCACTTCGGCAGAAGATTCTTTGGAAGCCAGATTGCCACAAACATCCAATGTATTGAAGATGATTTTGCCTTTACCACAAGGTATAATGCCCACTGCCGTACCGAGCTTCATGGGGTAAGCATGATAAGCGCCCGCCACACATTCTTCGCCTTCCACTTCCAAAGCAAAACGCTCTCCGCCATTCCTTACCACTGCCTGATAAGGCCAGTTCATTCCATCATTGGTAGGCAAATCCTTAAATAATGGATGTTGTTTTACGAAGAAAACACCGCCTAGCCACGCAGTACCAATCTCGAACTTACCCGTACAACTGGCTTTGGTGTTTTTACTGATTAAGTCCATCCAAGTATCTGCATTTTCTGCAAGAATAAGTGTTGTTCCCTCATTTGCTACTCTATCCAACAACTTTTGAGGATCAGCAGCATTGGTTTCTGGCACAGCCCAAAGTAGCTTACACTTACCATCGGAGTTTTTAACCTGATTTATGGCAATTGAAACTGTTACTGCTTTTCCTTTGGTGAATTTGATTAATTGTTTGTCGTGTCCGCCGCCATTTTTGGCAATGGAGATAAGGGTATCACCATTTACCAACAAGCTTGCCCTTCCGCTAGATTGCAATTCCAAATAATAATTACCATCTACCGGAGGAACCACCGTTGTTTCCCAACGTACATTATACTTCTCGGTAGTGGTTACCGAAACATCAGGATTAGCACCCATTGGTACATTAAAGTTTATGTCCTTATCTATTCGTGTAGTAATCTTTTCTTTAAAAGCATCATCCTTATAAAACGTAACGTTTGCGCCTGTTTTTCCATCAGCAGTAAGATATTTTTCTGTAGGGATTAGCGATAAATTACCGCCAGATGGGGGGCGAGATACCACCACCCAATCGAGGTGTTTGGCATCGTTGGTATAATCTGTTACTGACAATTTCTTTTCTCCTGTCAAGAAATTCTTTATTACACCATTGTGTTCCCATACGGCCCCATCTCCTTTTAATGTTGAGGAACGCCAATCGACCGCCAGAAAATCTTCTTTACCTGTTGCCTTTTGATTGCCTGCATTATCCAACAACGTAACTGCAATATGATACATGCCGCCCGTAGCAGCACTCGGAATTTCGATGCCCTCTGCAATCAATTGTCCATAAACATCACCACCAGTAATGGTTGCGTTTGCTTCCTTTGTAAACACTTCCTTACCAGTAGGATCAGTAACTTTTATGAGTAGTTTATGAATGCCAGTAAGGTTTTTTTCATTGATGATATAAAAATCCGTAACTACCTTACTGTTTACTTCAATAATTTGTTTACGCACTTTGATGGAAACATACAGCGGCTGATTATACCATGCAATGCGGCTGGCATCGCCCTTTATATTGCGGAACTCATCAACAACACCGGAATGATTCTCTATAATCTGCGACTCCCAACCATTTATGGCGTATCCATCAGTATTATTATCCAGACGGATGGTTTCTATTTTACGACCTTGATGTTCAATGGAAATATTCCCCATTGCAACCGTAAAAGCATCTACAGTTGGGAAAGCTGAACGAAGGTTTTTACGGGTAAGGAAATTATCGAAAGACTTGTACCAATCGAGGTACATAGCCCCATCCCAACCTTTATTGGGTGAGGCATCAAGCGTGGCTTTTATCTTTTCCAATCGTGGTGGCGTAGATATGGCACCTTCCTCACCCCAATAAACAATGTCTTTCTTATTACCAGAATAATTATAGTAATCAGTAGGGCTTTTATATAAATCTTGGTTCCAAACAGCAGGACCACCAGCATGATGAAAATCGTACCAACCATGCCAATAAACTGCTGTGTCGTTGGGTCGCAAATGCACACGCGCCTGTTCATTCTCTTCTGTACGGCACCAAGCGGAAGTGTGTGTAAAGGTTCGGGTAGGATCTAATTTATGGGCATCCAACATATCAGATATATGCTCTTCCATCAGTTTATCATTTACAGGCCCCATTTCATTTATCAAATTAAACATGATTAATGCAGGATGGCTACGGTCTCGCTTTACCATCCGCATTAGCTTTTCGTGCATCAGTGTATGTGCAAAAGGATTATCCAGATTCTGACCGCTACGGTAATTTCCGGGTTCTTCATAATACAATAATCCCAGTTCATCTGCCTTCTCTAACACAATTGGAGAGCCGATGCAACGGTGGAAACTAAGCATGTTTTGTCCCATTGCTTTTGCTGCGCGAATCTGTTTTTCTGCTTGCTCTTCCGTGGGATAAATACCATTGATACCCCAAAAGCCCCAACTGATAGCGGTGCGCAATACGATACGTTTTCCATTCAAGCGGAACATGGCATTAGTACCTTGACCAGTAGGCTCAAACCACCTGAAGCCAAATGTCTTATCTTCCTCATCAATAGATTTATTTGCCTCAACAATAGACACTTTACAGACATATAGATTCGGGTTTTCTACATCCCAAAGCTTGGCTTTTGGCGCAGTGAGATTGGCAGTAATTTGGTTAGACCCCACCTTCAACTTAACCCCTTTAATAAGCTTACGGGCAACTTCGATAGCAGGGTTCTTCTTATCCACCAATCTAACCAAAACATCTCCAATAGTTTCTTTTGCAGTGCTGTTTACAATGGTTATCTGCGGATGAACCTCTGTAATAGCCGGTGTGTTCTGCACATAAATATCATCTACATAAATGGAACTACACGAAACCAACTTTACCCTACCTGTGATGCCACCAAAAGCATGGCTGCCGGGTACCTTATACTTGCCCCAAGCAACTGCATCGCCATCGCGCCAATCGTAATTACCACCCGGATCTGTAATGCGAACAGCTAATTGAACCGTTTCGCCCGGCTTTGCAAAAGAAGTAATATCAACCTCAAAAGGAGTATTCCCTGTTAAATCATATCCTGCCAACTTTTGGTTGATATACACTTCTGAACGGTAACGGGCAGCTTCAAAACGAAGCAAAAGTCTATTAGAAGTGGGCGTGCTGGGAATCTGTACCGTACGATACCACCAGCTAACACCTTTCAAATCTCCTTCTGGTCCAGACTTCTCCTGAAAATACTCTTCCAATGTTCCGGGTACACTTACCTCTTTTGCTTCGGGGGCATTCAAGGCACTCCAACCACCTGTGGGCAAATAGGTTTTGATTTTAGTTATATCGGTATTAGGCAAGTACAATTCCTCGTCTTTCCAGTTGGCATTTTTATCATACCAAAGCTTCCAACCCTTTCCAGACAGATTGGTTTCAACTCTATTTTGGGCTTTTAAGGTTAGCATTGGCAAGAGACAAAAAACAATAATGGCAATCAGTATATTCCTCATAAAGATTCTATTTGTGATGTAATTGAACTTATTAAAGCCTTCTTTTTCCATTTTCGAGACCTCGAATGTCATAAAAGGTATCCCGGATGTCGTATCCGGCAACCCGGATGTCACAAAAGGCTTCCCGATTGCCTCATCCGGCAACCCAGATGTCACAAAAGGCTTCCCGGATGTCGTATCCGGCAACCCGAATGTGACAAAAGGCTTCCCGATTGGCGCATCCGGCAACCCGGATGTCGCAAAACGTGTATCTAAAATCATTTCCCTGATAGTTTATTTCCCCTTTTTAGGCAATGGTTTCCATCCCCCCAAAACCTTTTCCTCCGTATAGTCCTTTGCTTCATCGGCAGTTAAAGAACGAAGTCCTGGCCATTTAGAACGCTGACTCATATCCGCTCCCTTGCCCGTATTGTTATACTCGTACAGATGAAGTTTATCTGTAGAATCGGCATACGTCATACGCCAAGTGGTAGGCCACCCTTTTGGATCAATTTGCTCGCACATATCCGAATTTATGAAAGTAACTTTTGGATATGCATGCCACGGACGACCAAGGGCAATAGGTCTGCCATCATCTCCATCGCGAGGACTATTGCCAACATAAGTAAGCTTACACGCATTAAAAACGAATCCATAAAACTGGTTTTCAGGCGTAGAAGGAGCTGTAATCCAACCACCTCCATAACTGCGTATTTCGCATTTGTCGAAATAACCAATGCCGGCACCGTAGATGTAATCCGTTCTGCCAAGCACCAAACAATTCTTGAAATAGTTGCGTTTACCTTCATTTCCCATCAAGATGGTATCCTGATAACTAAGGATATTACAATTTAAAAACACTGTTCTATCGCCACGAAGGGTTAGTGTTAATGCCTGACCAACAGGCCCTGCGGTATTTGAAAGGGTTAGATTCTCGGCAGTAAAATCATCTGCCATAACCGTAAGCGTGGCAGAAGTGCGGATGAGATCTTTGTTATCTTTCCATAAAGCCACCGCTTCTGCAGGACATTTATTGCCCGACTCTGGATTTTTACAATCATATATATGATAGCTGATGATGGTCTTTTCCCTGTCTTCGCCCAACAATCTAAGATTGGTTTTGGTGGCAGGAACGATTAATTTTTCAGTATTGTAAGTCCCATTCTTGATAAGGATAGTTATCTGTTTTGAGCTATTATCAGGCACTGCATTGATGGCCTCCTGAATAGATTTGTACTGACCGCTACCATCGAGGGACACAATAATATCAGGTTTGGTTGGATTGGGGGTTGCGGTTGCTTTCAATCCTGTGAGAAGCGTAATGATAGTTGCAATAACTAAGATTTTGTTGAGTAATTGTTTCATACCTTATTAATGATTAGTGTTTAACGTTTAGTGATTAATGTCAACCTGCACTGGATGTTCAAAATATAGTTTGATGGGTTTGCTGATTCCCGAAGGAAAAAGGCTTGCCTCTTTTGTAATGATGGGGATTGGATCGCCCTTTTTAATCATGGGCGATGTTGTCCATAAATCTTTCTCGCCACGTGATTTTACCTTATCACCAATGAGTCTGTTACGCCAAGGGTTGGTCACTTTTATGACAAAGTCATTATCACCAGCCTTAATAAAAGGGGTAATATCCAGTTTGTAAGTTGGATCCCAAATGATGCCCACTTGCTTACCATTTATTTCAATATTTGCAGTAGCCCCAAACTGTTCCAATTGAAGATATCCTGACTTATTGAGCGTTTTGTATTTTGAAGGAATATTGACCTTCATTGTATAAGTTGCTTCTCCCGAATAAAATTTCACCAACGAATCTGATGATTCTGTAAATGACACAAACTTGTCGAAAGGTTTTGTGCCAATTGCTGGTTCGTTATCAAAAGTGATAGTTCCTTTTGCGTCAGTAAGAACCATAGTTTCTGTTGGAGTAATGTTTATTTTAGTTTCTTTTTCAGTGTTTGAGTTTAGGGTAAACTGCCCGCCCAAACTGCTTTGCGCCAGTATTTTATTTTCAGCATTATAGTAAAAAAAGGGTAGTGCTTCTATCTTATCTTTTGCATCTATAGGAAATAACTGAACTCCATCTGCGGATTTCAACGAAGTAAAATAGTCTTTGGTTACATCGTTGGTAAACACCACAAAAACAGACTGCTTAGCCCGAAGCGTCATAGGTATTTTAGTGTATTTCCCTCCTTGATTATACAAAGCGAGCGGATAGGTTTTACCGTCCATCGGGTCCCAAATAGTAGGCACTTTTCCATTGATACGGAAGTTGGCTTCAAAACTGATGGAACTGGTATCGTTGGTATTTACCAAGTAATAAACATCACTGTTCGCCAATTTTTTATGAATATGAAGTAAGGCATCTGGCTTTAAACCCTTTGCCTCAAAATCGGGAGCATAGATTTTCTTTATATCTTCCACCGACCAAACCACTTTTCCTTTCCCATAACTATTGGAAGTAATTTGTTTGTCGGAACTCGTACCCCAAACCTTATCGGCTACTGTTTTCAGTTCAGTAATATTTGCATCTAACTTGTTTAGCGATAAAGTAGCTGTTGGTTTAGGCGCAAAGACTGTTGCCCCGGCTTTAACCAGAGCTTCTATCTTCTTTACCGTTTCTAGGTTTAATTCTTTATCCCTAACAACCAAAAACTGAAATGGGTATTTGTTATCAAGCAATATCTCGCCATCTTTTACGGATGTTCTCTCCAACAAAACTTCTGAATTGCAATAATTGAACTTTGCAATCTTGGGTAGAACCTTCTCCAAATCCTTTTCGTTTAATTCAAGGGATGGCAACTTATCTCCAAGATAAATCAATGCATCAGACATTCTAAAACCTTGTTGAAGCAAGTATTGCACACGGGCTTGTTCATCAAAAAAGCTTTTTCCATAAGCGTACCAAGGGTTGTGTCTATTGAAGGATTGTCCATAAACACCCAACGTTAACCCTGGCTTCTTTTCGGTAGGTTGATGGACATTACTATGCAATATCATATTGTTTACGCCACTGGTAAAAGCCGCATCACCATACAATTTCAAATCAATCGGGGCATCACTATAAATCGCCATCCCGGTATAAGCCTCCGACCCAACGATAGGTTTATTATACAACAAAGCACTATGTTCTGGAGCAACGTATTTTAATTTATCCTTCGGAACATAATTGATTGGCCAATTGCGGGCTTCGATATTTGCCCAAAACTCCGTCATGGGCATATCGCAGTACTTATATGTTTTAAGAATGTCGATTGGCGGCGCAAGTCCATCTCCATAAATCCCTTCCGAATGCAGTTCCATCCCTTGCCTGTGACTTAAATCTGCCAGATGTTTAAAATAGTAATCTACAATCAGGTCGCTGATAGTTTGCCGATAATCATGCAAGAAAGCTTCAGAATATTGGGTACTTTTCACCACTTCTCCACACAACACTGGGATATAAAGAATCAGGCTGTATCCTCTACGCTTTTCAAACTCCTTGGCAAAGTTTGCCGTCCAGTTTTGTTGCCCACACTCCCAACTGTCCACTAACAGATAAGAAAAGGTATTGCCTTTATAAGCTCCAGCCAAGTCAATCAGCTTTTGTGGATAGTTCTGAAAGTGAATATTCAGGGCAGTTGTATCCATTTTATCACACTCCAAACCTGTTCCCTGCGGCGAGGAAGGATGATTGGTTTGCCCTGTTGTGGTATATCCAAAACGCAAGATTGTCCAATCCCCTTTTGGAGCTTTCCAGTTCAGGTTGCCATCCTTATCCATTTTATCGGTGAGGTCAATTATATCCGAAGCATTTGCAATGAGGGCATTACTAGCAGGTTCCTTGTCAGCAGCTTGGTAATTATCTAAATTCCTAACCCTTGATGAAACTGTTTTATTAATTATTTGCGAGATGCCTTCCTCATAAGAATTCCTCTCACCCTGTTGCAGTAAAGCAACTTCTCCAACCTTTGTATCTTCATTTACAGTTAACCGGAATGATGTTGCAGTCGTTTTATCAAAGGAAAGCTTAACCAGTTCATTCTGTTTATCAACCACCACATCTGCCACTTTGGAGAAAGTAATATTATCCGTAGATGATTCTATGGTAACACCCAATGGCAGTTTAATGCTGGCTTTTAAGTCGAACAAAACAATATTCAACTCACTAGTTGTAAATGGCTCATTAAACTGAAGCTTTATTTGTTGATTCTTTTTTAAGGTAATGTTGCTGATGGGGTTTCCGTCTGTGAGACTTTCTGTAGCTGTTTTTCCATTGTAAGTAACCGTTGGATTTGCCTTTACAAACGAGTTAGGCTTTGAGGAAGGATAGGCAAGTACATAAGCATCCTGGTAATAATCTTGTGTTCCGATGGGCTGATTCAGTTTAATCGGCTGATCATTACCACCTACTAAATAAGTTTTACGCCAAATAAATTGCTTCATAGAGTTATTTGGATTAATCCACGGTCCACCGCTTTCGCTCCATCCGTCGCAGTTGGCAGCGCCAATATTAATCCCCAATCTATTCGCTTCTTTCAGTGCATATTTAAACATTTCATACCACTGTGGCGAACCAAAATCAACCGTAGGACAATCTGCTTTTCCTAAATCCTTATAGTAAACATTCAGGATGGTGGCACTACGAATGTCTTGCTTTTTCATCGCCTCCAAATCTTTCGTAATCCCTTCCTTAGTTATAAATCCAGACATCCAATGCCACCAAGTAGTTATTTGATTCTTGGTAGGCGGACTTTTAAAGTCGGCAGTATTTAATGTACTTTTCTGTGCTTGAAGGACACTTGTAGAAGCAATCAAGGAACCGAACAATAGCAATCGAACTAATTTATTTATCATATTAAGCACGACTTTTTTAAACAATCATTTAACCAGACTACAAAATCATTTTATTATTAAATAGCACTATCTTAATATTACAAGACAAATCTTAGGCAAATATATTATTAATATGGTTTCAATACTATCAAACCTCAGTTAGTAACCATTCTGTACTATCCTGCAACGTTGTTTACGGTGCGGTATGATTTATTATTTTGGTTATTCTAAATTTTGTGTGAGAATATTGAGATTTGCATATGGAAATGTCAGCGGTATTACAGCATTTATTGCCCTTGGGAACTGATTGGGAGATTAAGGAAGTTGTTTTTGAAGAGCATCTTAAAAGGATAGATATAAAGGTTAT
>CANCVE010000095.1 GCA_947381435.1 Chitinophagaceae bacterium | reverse complement strand
TTTTGCAACCCATCGTAAAACGTAGGATTGGTTACCAGATACTTCTTGGCTAATTTCTTGATGTTCAACACATCTGCCGCGCCTGTTTTGACTGCCGTGCTGACAGCCTTTGTTTTTACTGGAAAAGTTGTATTAACAGAAGTGGTGGTACCATTCAACTCCTTGAAGGTGGTTATTTTGCCTTGCAAAGTAACCAATTGTGCAGCAGTTACATAGTCCGCAGTAATTATTAAAATATTTGTATGCATTACATCGTGGGCATTTTGCATACGGCTTGCCGCGAGCACATCTGTTGCTTTGGAATAATAGGTTACAGTAGATTTTAAGGACTTTGCCACAATCAAATTACCCTCCATATCCAGCTTTACCTGACTGCTAGCACACAATTCGCTCGTCATAATACTGGCTGCTTTCTTGGCATTCACCTTTTCTAGGCTGTAACCCGTATTATCAGCCGCTGCGGCAGTGGCGGCAATAACGGTAAGGGCATAGTCGGCAATTGTTTTGGTGGCAATGGCTTCAAAAGCAATATCGCCTGCAAAATCGGCTGCATGTACGCCCAAATAAGTACATAAACTATTGTCTCTTTTTATTTTTGCATCTTCTACGTTTGTCATTTTATTCTTTTTTAAAAGTTTAATTCAATTATTTATTGCTCATCAAAACCTATTACCAACCTCATTTTCCGCTGAAATATTGCTTCTTCGAGGTTTATTCAATCTCTTGCGCGGTTTATGGTTACTCTCGCAAGCTTTATGGTTACTCTCGCAAGCTTTATGGTTACTCTCGTAAGGTTTATGGTTACTCTCGAAAAGAATATGGTTACTCTTGAGAGGTATATGGTTACTCTTGAGAGATATAAGGTTACTCTCGTGAGGTATATGGTTACTCTCGTGAGGTTTATTGCTACTTTCGTGATGTTTATTGCTTCTGAAGCTAAAATGACTGAAAGTGTGTAAACGCTTAAACATTGTTGCTATTTTTTTATAACACAAAACTAACAGCGAGCACATTGTTATTCGTTATACAATTCTATAAGAATGTTATATAATTCACAGGTTTAGTGTGATTAGTTGTTAGTTTGGTTGTGGCAATTTTTATTTTATTGTTATACAAAATAAATCTGCACCTTTACGAAGTATAAAAAAGGAGTGTCCTTTAGAAATCTGCTTGTAAGAACTTCTTTTTTTTAAAATTTATTTGAGCGGTAGAAGTAAGAGATTTAGGGGAACTTGCTTACATACAATAAGTTACAGACTTGCGGCAGCGACACCCTGATTTGACGTGCGGTAGCGAGGAAAATTATACCAGACCTCATAAAATTAAGAAATAATGAAAAAACATGTAGTAACAATCCTCTTGGCAGTGTTTATAAATTTTGCATTTGGTCAATCGGAAAAAATAACAAATAAAGCGGTTGCAGATAGTTTTGAAGTGAATTATAATGAAGGCAATTTTGATGCAATATTTGCAAGCTTCTCTATTGAAATGAAAAATGCATTGCCACTTGATAAAACAAAAGAATTTTTCGAAGGATTGAAAATGCAAGCTGGAAAAATTACGAGACGACAATTTGTAAAATACGAGCAGATTTTCGCTTCTTACAAAACAAACTTTGAAAGAGCATTATTCGCAGTTAATATTTCGATTGATAATAGCTCAAAAATAAATGGACTATATGTAAAACCTTTTAAAGAAAGTAATTTGCCAAAATTAGTTCGTAATACAACAAAGCTCATTTTGCCATTTAAAGATGAATGGACAGTAATTTGGGGTGGTGATACAAAAGAATTAAACTATCACGTTGAAAGTGAAGCTCAAAAAAATGCCTTTGATATTGTAATAACTAACGACAAAGGAAATTCGTATAAGACAGACGGAATAGCTAATGAAGATTATTATGCTTTTGGTAAAGATTTATTTGCTCCTTGCGATGGACAGGTGGTTTTAGTGGTTGATGGAGTTAAGGATAATGTGCCAGGAGCTCTAAATCCTGTTTACGTTCCAGGTAATACTGTTATTATTAAGACACAAAACAATGAGTATTTATTTTTTGCTCACTTCAAGCAACAGTCAATAGTAGTAAAGCAGGGACAACAAGTTAAACAAGGACAATTACTGGGTCTTTGTGGAAATTCGGGAAACTCATCAGAACCTCACTTGCATTTTCACATACAAAATGTAGAAGATATGAATGTGGCAACAGGCGCAAAATGTTACTTTGACAAAATACAGGTTAACAAGCAGACGAAAACAGATTACTCTCCAATTCAAAAAGAAAAGATAAGCAACGAAAAAAAATAACTACAGCCTACATTGGTTTTGTAATAGTAAGGCTTGAAGGAATAAACCCGATAGTACATTAGCCCTGCTGCCGCACGTCAAATCAGGGTGCCGCATGGACTCGCTGCTACCGCAAGTGTGTCACTTGTGGCTTCGCAAAGATAGTTTGCTGTTTTTTTGCAGTATCATTTTACAATAACTATTTGATTGTAGCGTATCCACAAGTGACACACTTGCGGTAGCAGCGAAGATTGAAGCGAGTGGGAAGCCTAAGCTAGTCGGAGTCTTCCCCGCAAGTCCGCGTCGATCGCTAATATCTACTAGGGTAGGCTTTATTTCAAAACGCTTTGTTGATTCATTTAGATTGTTCATTTAAACCTATACCTTTCCTTATTGTACTTTTTCAATGACGTGGACTATTTTCGGTTAGATATCTCCTGTCGTCGATATGACGCCAACTGGGTTGAGAGTAACTGAAATTAAAGCCACGTCATTCACATTTTACAAGGACGTACTTTGACTTTAAGAAAAGACTCATCGAAAATCAGCCTGTCAGCCTGAGCCTGAAGGCGGGAAGATATGTTTAAACTGTTTGCGCTTCGACAGGCTCAGCGTGACAACCATCTTGATTTTCGATGTGATTGGTCACGTCATTCACATTTTTTTCTGGTGCGCTAGATGAGACATTTGCAATGACTATCCGCTATTTAGAATAGCTTCAACATTCTCCATCCTCTCGCCGTTTTTGTGAAAACCTTCTTGCACTTACTAGTGAAATATTAATAAGAAGCAACCGAAATAAAATTGATGTACAAACTTGAATTGATTAACCCTTTTTTAGTCTAATAAACTTAATGATGCCTAATATGAGGAATATATGACTTAATGCACTGCTAATAGCTACTAACAAGTCTAAAGAGGAGTGTCTGCGATGATAAACCAACTCATCAATACCATAAATGGAATTAGCAGCTATTAGAAATAAAACAGAAAAGAAAAATAACACTCGTACGTACCTTAATATATTGAGTGTCCACATATTGGCTATTAAGCTACCTAATAAAGCAAGAATTAAAGCATAAAAACAAATCCAAACAAAATGAAAGTCTATACTCGGCTCTACTACTTTGTGAATGTAAACTGCCGAAAGAATGGCGATAACAAGAAAGGTGGGTAATGTATGCGTTAAACTAAATACTAACTTATTGTTTGCAGAAACATTCTTTTGTACGGAAACAAAAATAACTAAGCCTACTATTGCCGATAGTGTATATAACAACATTGCTGCACTCCAAACAAATGCGTCTCCTGCTAGTCCGCATATATCAGCCGCAAAAGTGAAACCCAACATTGTGTACAAAGCAAGCCTTGCTGTTAAGGTTCCTACAGAGCTTCTAATATTGAAGGCTGTATTGCTCATAAACCAAAGTAGTAAGCTTGGTATTAATAGTGGTTTTACATACATTCTTTTGGTGTATTGACCATTATAAAGGAACCAACAATCGACTGAAAGAAAAACAAAGTAGAATAATAGTAAATAGTATTTTTCGAAAAAGGTTTTATCATTTGACATACAATCGTGACATTTTAATTACATAATAAAGTATAAAAAAATAGCCGCTATTGAGTTCCAATGCGGCTATTAATTTTACATAAACACAACAAAACTAATCTTGTTTAAGCGTGTTCTTCTTTAGTTTTTTTGCGCCATAACCAATGCCAGAAGCTATTAGCATAAGACTCATACCTCCATCAAACGGCACTTGTACGCCGTCATTTGTTGGCCCTATTCCACCACCCTGATTGCCTGGGCCTGGATTTGGTTGTGCATTAATTTTATTTGTTGAAAGCATTACAGCAACTATTATGGCAATTGTTTTTATGCCAGTTATCAATTTATTCTTCATACTACTTTTTTTATTTCCTTAAAATGGGCTTTAGCTGCTTACTCGTATGAGGGTAGCTAAAGCCCTATTTAAAAGGTTAGTTATTATTTAATTTCTATTGAAGTTTGATAAGATGTGCCTTTAGCATCAGTGGCTTTTATTGTGTAAACGCCCATTGCTAAATGCTTGTCTAAACTAACTTTTTCAATAGAAGTACCGTGCGTAATTGATTTACTAAACACTTGTTGTCCTAGTCTATTATAAATAGATACGGTGTATTTACCAGTACTTAATTTACCTAAATCGAGGTTGAAACTATTGCCAGAAACTGGGTTAGGGAAAACAGAGAATTGTGCTGTAATTGCAGCAAGCTTCAAGCTTACTATTTTGCTATAACTAACAGTGCCTACATTATCTGTTGCCTTTACACGATAGTAAACAGTTCCAGTTGTAGCAGTAGCATCAGCATAACTATAGCTTAATGAATTACTTGCTTTCTGTGCATTAAGTGCATTAAAGTCTGTTCCATTTGTGCTGTATTCTAGTGTATAGTTTACAACATTAGTTGCACCAACTACAGTCCAGTTTAATGCTACACCATTTGCTTTTGCAGTAGCAGTTAGGTTGATGCTTGATACTGGCAATGTATTGGTTCCAAATACAACACTAAAACGGTTTGCAAAGCTTGCTGCATTGTTTGCATCTGTAGTGAAGGAAATTGTAGTGTTGTCTCCTGTTAGCATTGTTTTAGCAGAAGTTACATTGTCCAACACAAAAGCTTGCAAGCTGTTATTGCTATATTGAGAAGCATCAAATCTTACAGTATAAGTTGTATTTGCTGCCAAATTTGTTAAATGAATTGGTAATACATCCGTTGACTTCGGCATAGAATATCCATTAATACATAAGTCTGACCCTGATTGTGCAAAAGCAAGATTTTCTCCATGATTAGGGAACTTCTTAGAATCTTCATTACCAACCAATGCAGAGTTGTTTGCATTAAATACAGCTACTGCTCCATCTATATTGTTTCCATTTTTGTAAAGACCTGTAGCAATTCTGTTTAATGTAGTACTACCAAATATGGCGGTTTTACCTTGTGCAGGAACTTTACAAGCTTCTGTAAACTTCAATTGAGGTGTGCCACTTGCTGCGTTTTGTACAAAAAATGCCTGACCCGGTTGCAAATAACCATCAAGACGAGATAAACCTAAAGGATTGCTAACACCATTTACATTATTGTAAGCTATGAATGTAGTATATCCATTTGCATCTGTAAACGTAGGGTCGCAATACCAGAATGAGCCATTTATGTTTTGGCTAGCAGCTACTACTGCACTCCATGAAACTGGACTAACATAAGGATTTGCTACAAAACTATAGTTACTAGCACCACTTGTAAGGTTGTTGAAAGTTACATTGCCTGTTACCAAGTTTCCTTTTGCCCTAATGGTAACATCGCCACGCATATATGATACTTGTGTTTGCAAATCGCCGCTTCTGTCTCCTCTTATCAATACTCTATATCCTGTGTAAGGACTAAGTGTGGTAGATTTTGTGTTCATCACAGAATCCCAAGCATTATTGGTGTATGTAAATAATGAATGATTGCCTGTGGCAGAATAATCAAAACCTGTAGTAGGGTCGGTACCTACTGATGATCCTTGAGTACCTGTTATCTGAATACCATAACCATTATTGTTAGTGCCTGCTTCTTGCCAGTTGCTGTATACGCTACCAGCATTACTTACTTCTGCACCAATGTCTCTGAAAGTACGCTTACCCGATGGGATAAACCTTTCCACAGTTACAGTACCGTTGATGGTACCACCCACTACACCAACTACTGCTGTATTTGCAATAGAGGTAGACTTAAGGGTTAAGTTTCCACCAGTATTTATTGTTCCAGCTGAAGGTGTAAAGGTTCCGTAAACATTTAAAGCATTGCCCAAAGTTGCAGATCCACTTGTAATGGTAAGGTTTTGCAACTTATTAGCACTTGAATTAAAGTTGATAGTACCCACAGTTCCTGCAATTACTAACGATGAAGTTGTAGAACCAATAAGACTACCTGAACCTGTTACTGCACCAGTAACCGTTAGGGTATTGCCATTTAATGATAGACTACCATTTAACGTAATTCCTGCTACAGTAGTATTTGCAACTAGCGATGGTTGTTTTACTATACCACTTGGAATGCTTACTGTATTGGTGCTAATAGGGGTTAAACCATATTGCCAGTTTGATGCTAAAGAATAATCAGTAGAAACAGCGCCAGTCCATGTAGGAGTAGCTTTTACAAAATAGATGTTTTGCAAATAAAGTACGCCACCAGATGACGGTGTATTTGCTACAATTTTAAATTGATCTACATGGTTTGCAATTCTTGAGTAAGACGACAACGGAATATTGATACTATTCCAACCATTGGTACTTGGTGTAACGGTTACCAACTGATTGTCTCCATTGCTTGTATTTATCAAGTATAAATCGAAGTTGGTACAGTTTGGTGTCCAAACATCAAAGTGTAGCAGGTTCATGCTAGAAGCATTGATGGTATTGCTAAACTGAACTCCTTCGTAAGTAAGGCTAGAATACTTTAAGGTAGTTTTACCTCCTACAGAGATTGTTGAAGTAATAACCGCAGGATTTTGACCCCAGAATGGATTCCAGGTAGTACCAGTTACATTGGTGTATTTATCTCCCCAAAGAGAAATTACATCGGCAGAAACTGGTGTAGGTACTGCGGCTGCAGTAGATGGCCCAGCATAATCTATCGTTAAGATAGTATTTACTGATCCTTGTAGATAGCTAGCATCTGCCGCCTGGGTTGCAGTAATAGTAGATGTTCCTACAGCTTTAAGTGTAATTACATTGCCACTCACCGTAGCAACTGAAGTATTACTGCTAGTATAAGTAAATGCACCTGTACTATTGCTAGTAGGGTTTGTAATGGTATAAGTTGAAGTACCTAATGTTTGTGCAGGAATACTGAAAGAACCAATTGTTGGCTTGCCCACCACATTCATGAAGTAGATGTTCTGTATATAAAGTACACCACCAGTGCTTGGCGTATTACTTACAAAAATCATCTGACCAATCTTGCTCATATCCACCGTATTAAAATACGATAATGGTATGCTGATAGAATTCCAACTATTAGCAGTAAGCGATATTGTCTTATCCATCCTTACTGTTCCGCCAGTAGTATTTATCAACCCAATAGAAAGAGAAGAAACATTTGGCGTCCATATATCAAAATGTATAGAATCCATCAATGATGCATTTATATCACTTGCAAATTGCACCCCTTCAAAACTTAGTGAAGTATACTTTATGGTACTCTTTCCGCCTACAGTTGTAGAAGTATATTGTGTTGGTTGACCCCAATCTGGACGCCAGTTTATGCCTGATACATTGGTATAAGTATTACCCCAAAGCGACATCACATAAGCAGACCCTACAGTTGGCACATCTGCTGCTGTAGATGGACTAGGATAATTTACCGTAAATACAGTGGTAATAGTTGTAAGTGAATAGCTTGCATCGCCAGCTTGTGTGGCAGTAATAGTTGATGTTCCAGCCCCTACTATTGTAATTACATTTCCGCTAATAGTTGCTACCGATGTGTTACTACTACTATAAGTAAAAGCACCAGTACTATTGCTGGTAGGGTCAGTGATGGTATAGGTAGAATTTGCCCCATAAGTTTGCGCAGGTATGCTAAAACCAGTAATGGTTGCCTTGCCTACAGCATTAACAAAATAAATATTCTGTAAATAAATAACACCGCCAGAACCAGGATTATTCGCTACAAATATCAATTGACCAATCTTACTCAAATCAATTGTATTAAAATAACTCAATGGAATACTGATAGAGTTCCAGCCATTATTGGTTAAAGAAATAACTTTATCCATTCTAACTGTTCCACCAGTAGTATTTATTAAACCAAAGTTTAGAGAAGTAACGTCTGGCGACCATATATCTAAATGTATAGAATCCATCAACGAAACATCCAAGTCGCTTGATAATTGAACACCTTCAAAGGTTAATGCTGAATAAGTAATGGTAGGCGTACTAGCTATTTGTGCATAAGAAGCAGCAGTTACTTGACCCCAATCTGGACGCCAGTTTATGCCAGAAACATTGGTATAGGTTCCGCCATAAAGAGAAACTACATAAGATGATGCAGCAGTAGGAGTAGGTGCGGCCGTAGTAGGTGGAGCATAAGAAACCGTCATATTATCCGAAACACTACCCGCATCATAAGCGCCATCTGCAGCTTGATTGGCCGTAATAGTTGTAGTACCTACGCCCACAATGGTAACAACATTATCTACTATTGTTGCTACACTGGTATTGCTACTTGTGTAGGTAAATGCGCCATTGCTATTGCTTGTTGGTGCTGAAAGAGTAAAATCGGCATCACCTACATGGTGATCCGTTACAGAAAAGTTGGTAAGTGTTGGAACATTAGCAGATTTCCAGAAGTATAGGTTTTGCAAATAAACAGCGGTAGTACCAGTAGGCCAACCAAAAGGTGTGCTTTGAAGTTTAATTTGATTTACTCTACCCAAAGCAATGTTTGTGTAGCTAGAAAGTGGTATATCTACGCTTGTCCAGCCAGAAGCGGTTGGGGTAATGGAATATTTTTGTTCTACAGTACTAGGTGAAGTATTAATCAAATACACATCAAATGTTGTGCAATCGCTTGTCCATACATCCACATGCAATTTACTGTAAGAAGAAGCATTTACAGCACTAGGAAATTCTATTCCTTCGTAATTAAAAACAGTGTAAGCAATTGTACTCGCACCGCCAATGGTAGGAGTAGCATACTGTGTAGATTGTCCCCAACCTGGATGCCAAGTAATACTTGAATAGTTGGTGTAAGCATCGCCAAAAAGCGATAAAACATCTCCCGAACTAGCTGTTGGCGTGGGAGCCGCCGTGGTGGGTTGTGCAATTGCCCGAATCATAAATAGGGCAAGCATCGAAAGCAGAAAGATTTTTTTCATTCCTTTTCTTTGTTTTAATGAATAAATGTTTTTTAAGCACTACCTATCATCAAGAGTGGATAATAGCAAGTCTTTTAATCGTTTTTGTCAAAATCCGTTAGTGTATATTTTGACAATGTAAAAGTGAGGTCAATTGGTTTCTCAAAAAAGAAATTGGGTACATCATTTACACTTCAAAAAAGCACTAAAAACGGGCTTTAAGGTTAAAAAGGGGTACTACATTAGCACTACATCAGTTTTTTTTGAGTTATTATCATCTAAAAAAGGGATACAAAGTGATATCAAAGACATTTATTAGATAGACTTTATCTAAATCAATAAACTTTCATCGCTACCGATACCTCGGATGCGATAAAGCATACCTCGGATGCGACAAAAGATACTTCGGATACGACAAAACATACCTCGGATGCGATAAAGCATACCTCGGATGCGACAAAACATACCTCGGATGCGATAAAAGATACCACGGATGCGACAAAAGGTACCTCGGATGCGACATCCGATACATCGGTTATGGGTATTCTTCTTTGTTAAGTGGCTACTTTAATTTTATTCTACTAACAAAATAGGCCGCCTTTTGGGGCAGCCTATCTATTAATCAACAATGAAAAATTCTATTTTACCAAAAGCTTTATCGGGCTATATCCTTTTATCTTCAACAAATAAACGCCTGAAGCTGGCTTACTAGCAAGATTTATTTCTACCAAATTCCCTTGTACTAAATAGCTTCCATTAAATAAAACTTTGCCTGTAACTGTTACCAATTCTATATCCTGTTTACCAATGACAGATTTGCCAAAACCAATGATAAACTTATTGCCTCCCAACGGATTTGGATAAATAGAAACACCCGTATTCTTATTGCCAACAGTAATTGATTTTACACCAAAAACCGTTTTCTTTCCATCAATATCCACTTGAGTCAATCGGTAGTAATTAATTCCTTCTACCAATTTAGTGTCTAGAACTTTATAAGAATGATGATTAGATTGACTATTGGCAGACACATTTGCCAATGGTGAATAGTTAATTCCATCAATACTCTTTTCTACTATAAAATGACCATTATTAAATTCACTAGCCGTTGTCCAACTTATTGAAGCAGTTTCATATGCCAACAAACTAGCCGAATAACTAGAAAGTGTAACTGGCAATGCGTTGCAAACGGAACCTGCTGTGTAGCTAAATGGTGTAGCATTTGTGTTGCGCTCTCCTCCGCTAGGCACTTGATACGTAAAATATACACTTAAGGCTGTACCATTTGCAACAGTTTGGGTAAAGGTAAAATCCGAACCAACTGCCGTCATTGCATATCCCGGATAACCTCCTGATGTGCCTTGCCTAGCATAAATAAATACGTAAGCACAACCTTTAATTGGCGATAAGGGATGAAAGATGTAAGTAACTTTTCCATTACTACTTTGAACCCTGTAACTAAAATCTCCATTATTCTCTGTACCACAAAAGCCCATGCTATTATCAATATCCACCACCACATTTACTATTGAAGAAATGGAAGTAAGACCACTATTGCTGGTTGCTTTTGCAGATAATATATAGTTTCCGGCAGGAACATTTGTCCAGTTATAAACGTAAGGGCTATCCTTTAGTTTCCCCAATAAAGTAGCCCCGTTGTAAATAGCAACTTCGGTAATATTACCATTTGAATTTGTATCCAAAGCACTCACATTGATGGCAATAGAAGCTGGCTCGGTAAAACTCTGTTTATTAATTGGAGAAACTATTTTTATAACTGGCGGCGCGGCCGTAATGCCCGTACAATTACTGCCTACTGTATAACTATGAGGATTTGCACTAGAGTTATGCTCGCCACCAGAAGGCACCTGATAAGTAAAATAGAAACTTATAGGCGTACCGTTTGCAATGGCAGTAGTATAGATAAAATCTGAACCTACCGCCGTCATTGCTGTACCCGGATAACCACCAGAAAGTCCCTGACGGAGATAAACCAACGCATATTGCGAACCTGCAATAGGCGTTAATGGATGCATGGTAATAGTAACAATGCCATTATTTGTTTCTGCTTTGTATTCATAATCCTTACTTACAGCTGTGCCACAATAACCGTCGGTATTGGGCGCAACAACCACCACATTTACAGGAATGGAAGTTGCCGAAACGCCACTACCATTGGTAGCTTTTGCGGTTATAGGATAAGTACCAACACCAACACCAGACCAAGTAAAACTATAAGGACTTTGTGTTGAAGAACCAATGAGGGTTGTATTGTTGTAAAATTCTACTTTGGTAATTGAATCATTAATACTTGCCGCAGTTGCAGAGATGGCAATGCTTGCAGGTGCATTGTAAATGGTAGCATCTGAAGGTGAAATAATGGAAACATTAGGCGCACCTGCTACACAAGTAGAACCTGACAGGTAAGAATGAGGATTGGCAGACGAATTTCTTTCTCCACCAGCAGGCACATTGTAGGTAAAGTAAAAGCTAGTGATTGTTCCGTCTGCAATCTTAATGTTGTAAATAAAGTCAGAACCCGATGACGACATTGTATAACCAGGATAAGAACCAGATGTACCTGTTCTTAAATAAACAATGGCAGATGAGCTACCAGCAATTGGAGCCAAGGGATGGAACTTATAATAAACGGTTCCGGCATAAGTAAATACTTCATAGCTATAATCGCCACTGGTAGCAAGGCCTTTACAAGCAACAGGAGATACATTAATATTTATAGGTGCAGATATGGCAGTATAACCATCGGTAGCTGTGGCTTTTGCAGTGATAGTGTACTTGCCAAAAGACACATTACTCCATGTAAAGCTATAAGGAGAAGTGGTACTACTGCCTAACAAAGTAGCATCGCTATAGAACTCCACTTTTGCAATTGTGCTATTTGCATCTGTTGCATTTGCATTAATGGTTATCGTTGCTGGAGGACTGAAACTGCTATTATTAACTGGAGAAACAATGCTTACCACTGGAATAATGGGATCTTTTACAATAACATTTACTGTAGAAGAAGTAGTGGTAGCACCGCCATTGTCTGTTGCTTTTATTGTTAGAGTATAAGTGCCAACAGGAACATTTTTCCATTGAAAAGAATAAGGACTTTGGGTAACAGAACCTAACAATGTTGTGCCTGCAAAGAAATCTACCTTGTAAATAGAACCATCACTATCGGCAGCAGTTGCGTTGATGGTAACAGAAGCGGGCGTAAGAAAAGTGGAATTATCAATTGGTGAAGTAATAGTTGCTGTTGGTGATTTATTTCCCGCAGGAGAAACAAAGATAATAACAGGAACTGAGGTTAACCTGTTTCCCAAACTATCCATTGCAACAGCAGTAAGCGTATCCGCACCAACTTTTGGGGTATTCCAAGTATAAGTAAAAGGTGAAGTTGTAGAAGAATCTAACAGCGTATTTCCACTATATAGTTTAACACTTTTTACATTGCTACTGGTAGATGTATTGATTACCACAGGTGTGGCAGCTCCAATTACTGCACCATTTGTGGGTGAGGTTATGGCTACACTCATTGATGGAGCAGTAACCTTACCACCAGAAAAATACATATCGTCAAAATAAAAGTCTGCCAAACTAGTAGCAGGATCGCCAGCAAACATAAAAGCATTGTGTACTGACATGAGGTCTATGTTTCTTCCAGAATCGGGTTTATTAAACGCAGATAATGGTATGGAAACCTGATGCCAATTGCCATCTCTTATCAATCCATACTGTTCAACGCCAGCCGCAAAGTTTACCCAGCTTTGCCAGAAAGCAGTGGTTACGCCAAACTTAAACTGTCCTTTGTAGCTACTCTTAAATTGGAACTTTAGTGAGCCAGTATCATAATTACTTAAATTAATATAGCGATTGGTAACCCCCATACCAAACCAATCATTCGCTTTAGCTTCAACTGCCAATACATTTTTGCCTTCATAAGGAACGGGCGAAGCAATGTTGGTTAGATTATTCCAATAGTTCAACGTGGCATCATTGCCAATGGTAATAGAATCAGTTAGTGGCGTTGTTTCTGTATAAACACCAAAGTTTCCGCTACTAGCATGTTGTGTTCCAACGTATAATGAATCGCCAGTATTCTGATACAATCGTACATAATCTACCAACATCTGACCCGGTAATGTAGCAGTAATGCCACTCTTTGCAAAAATGGATGGATAGTTTCCACCTACTGCCAAGTTCAGCAATAAGTAATGTGGCGTATGAAAAGCCGTTCTGTTGGTAACCGTGGGATTGCTAATATCGAAGGAAAAGTAAAGCGTATTATCTATAAACATGGATATATTGCTACTTGTCCATACCATTTTATACAGGTGATAATCTGCTGATAAATCAGTAGGGTTATCATAGCTTGATACTGTATCACCTTGCGGGCCTCCATTATTCCAGTGCATCGCTCCTGTTATGTGTTCATTTCCTTTATTGGCAGCCAATGCAGCAGCAGCACCCATTTCTAGTATATCTATTTCGCCTACTTGTGGCCAAACTTCTCCTACCGTGCCTAGTGTCCAGAGTGCAGGCCATAACCCGTTTGCCACATTGGGCATTTTGATTCTCGCCTCTACAGTACCATATTTAAAGTGAATGCGTCCTTCTGTTTTTATCCTTCCAGAGGTAAAAGAATTGCCACCAAAGTCTTCTTGCCTAGCTTCAATTATCAGATTGCCATTTTCTAACCGTACATTTTGGTTTCTACTGGTATAATATTCTAGTTCGGAGTTTCCCCAGCCCCATCCAGCCGATCTATCAGAACCATTACCAAAGTCGTAGGTCCAATAGTTTGAATTGAGTTTAGCAGAATCGAAGTTGTCTTGCCAAACAAGTTTCTGTGCATTGATAGTGGAATAATAACTTGCCAACAGCAAGAAAAGAGTTGTAAAAAGTAATTTCAATTTCTTGGCAGCAAGCAAGCTGAAATTAAAAGAAAGATTCATCATAATGGAAGCGTTTAATTAATTAATATAAAAAAGTATGTAATAATTTTGGCAATTGTTTGTGTATAATAATCCCTTATTGTAAATGAAGTAATTCTAAACTCTTTGCAAATAATCTCTCACGCAATCCTAATTGAGGAAGTAATATTATACTCTAAAACTCATTATTGTAAAACTAAACTCATTTCTATCTGTTCAATAATAATGCTCACTTCATTATTACTTCTTACATCAAATAATCCCACTTTAAGCGTTTTTACTACTACTATTGTACTACATCACGTATAAATGGGTACTACATCAAATTGAATTAAGATATATTTACACCTCAACGTTGCTAGTCGAATTATGAAAAGATTACTACTTCTCATCTGCTTACCAGTTTATTCATTTTGTCAGAATACAATCGGCTTTCCTGATATTCTTAGTTATTCTAAACAATCCTACAGTGCAGGTCTTCAGAACTGGGATATAAAGCAAGATAAAAATGGCATTATGTACTTTGCCAATAATGAAGGATTGCTTTCGTTTGATGGCAAGAACTGGAACTTGTATCCTTTGCCTAATAAAACAATTGTACGGTCGGTAGAAATAGGTCAAGACAATAAGATATATGTAGGCGGACAAGACGAGCTAGGCTATTTCTCTCCTGCAAACAATGGCCGACTGCAATACCATTCTCTCACACAGTTTTTATTACCTAAAGACAAATCATTTGGTGATGTTTGGGATATTATATCTTACAACAAAGACATTTTCTTTAGATCAACCAATAAGATTTTTAAATTCATCAATGAATCAGTTGCTACTTATACTGCTTCATCCGAATGGATTTACCTAACCATCTGCAATGGAAACTTATATGCACACGATTTACGTACAGGGCTCAAACATTTCGAAAATGATGCATGGTCTCCGCTATTTCCATCAATTGACCCACTTGTAAACGATCCTGTTACTGCTATCCTACCTATACACAAGGATAGTTTGGTGGTTACCACATTAAAACATGGACTATTTATCATAACCAAATCTGGAATCACCAAACTTCCATCAGTCAATAATCAATTATTTCAAGATGCACGTATATATGCCGCCACAAAAGTTAACGACGAATGGATAGCTCTTGCCACAAGCAACAATGGGGTGTATGTAATAGATTTAAAGGGAAACATCATTCAGAGTTTTGCTAAAACAGATGGCTTACAAAACAATAATGTACTCAGCATTTTTCTAGATAATCAGAGCAACTTATGGCTAGGACTAGATAATGGCATAGATCTTATTACCTACAACAGTGCCATCAAACAGATAAATCCTTTTTTGCAAGATGCCTCTGGCTATTCGGCCACTATGTTCAATAACCGCTTATTTGTAGGTACTTCCAATGGCGTTTATAGTGTTGCTGTGCAACCCAATACCGATTTAAGCTTTAGCAAAGGAAACTTTCAGCCAGTTAACAATACCAAAGGACAAACTTGGACTTTGAGCACCATCAACAATCAATTATTATTGGGCAATCATGAAGGGGCTTTCGAAATAAAAGACAATACTGCTACTCCTATTACCACCTATCCTGGTTATTGGAACTTTATTCCTACCACGGGTACTTTTCCAACTGCACAATTAATTGCTGGCAACTACAATGGTCTATCCATCTTAAACTATTCTAATGGAACCTTTAATAAAACAAATGATATTATTCCAGATTTCCATGAATCTTCGCGGTTTGTAGCAATAGATAAGTACGATAATATCTGGGTTTCGCATCCCTACCACGGCATATTCAAGATAAGGAAAAAGGACAATGGCACATATAGTGTTACTAGTTATTCTGATAAAAACGGATTGCCGTCATTACTAAATAATCATGTTTTTAAAATAAAGAATGAAGTGTTATTTGCTACCGAGAAAGGTGTTTATGTGTACAATCAGCAGCAAGACATTTTTGAAGTATCTGCTTATTACAATAAATTACTAGGCTATCAAAGCATTAGATACCTTAAGGAAGATGTGGTAGGAAATATTTGGTTTATTCATGAAAAGATATTGGGGGTTATTGACTATTCTGCAAAAGAACCTTCTGTTATTTACCTGCCGGAGCTACACAATAAACTCCTCAGTGGCTTCGAGTTTATTTATCCCGTGAATCAGAATAACATTTTCATTGGGGGCGAAAAGGGTTTCTTTCATATTAACTATGAAAAATACAAGAAAAACATACCCAATTTAAGTGTTCAGGTACGGGAAGTTCGCATCATCAACAAAACGGACAGCCTTCTTTTTGGTGGTTACTTTAAAGAGGCTAATGATGCCCAAATACAAGATGCGAGCAGCAAACCTAAGATTGATAACGAATGGAAAACAATACGCTTTCAGTTTTCTGCATCGCTCTTTGGCTATCAATCAAATTTAGAATATAGTTATAGGTTAAAAGATTTTGAAGAGAATTGGTGCGATTGGACCAAACGAACTGAGAAAGAATATACCAATCTACCGGCCGGCAAGTACACTCTTGAGGTAAAGGTTCGCAACAATTTAGGTAAGGAATCTCCTGTAGCAAGCTATTCTTTTAGTATACTTCCCCCTTGGTATCTTACGATTTGGGCTTATCTTCTCTATTTTATCATCTTTATGCTGGCTAATTACGCTGCTTATTTATGGTTGAAGAATAAGTTTAGGGCACAGAGGGCTAAATACTTGTCGGAGCAGAAAAAATTATTGTACATACACGATCTGGAAAGGGCAAAGTCTGAAAGCGAATTAGTTTCTCTACGCAATGAAAAGCTTGAGAGTGAGATAGACTATAAAAACTCCGAACTAGCTTCTTCGGCAATGCATCTATTAAAGAAAGGGGAGCTACTTACCAAGATAAAGACAGGATTGAGTCAGTTAATTAAAGAAATGGACAATCCACAAGCCATTAGCGAGCTAAAGAAAATGGTACGCACCCTAAATGAGGATGAACACATGGACGAAGAATGGGAAAACTTCTCCAATCATTTCGATAAGGTACACAGCGACTTTTTAAGTGTATTGAAAGAACTGCATCCCACAGTTTCGGCCAACGAATTAAAGCTATCTGCTTACCTGCGTATGAACTTATCTACCAAAGAGATTGCACAACTGATGAACATTTCCGTAAGAGGTGTGGAAATAAGCAGGTATCGCTTGCGTAAAAAGCTGGCATTGGCATCAGAAATAACGCTGTTCGATTACCTGATTAATATAAAACCAAAGAACGGATAGCACAATTAACTGGTTATAATGCTAGCTACTTACCTAATATTCACCATTTTTAGGTAGTAGCCAGTATTATCGGCTGCTGCGGCAGTGGCTACATTAACAGTGAGGGCATAATAGGCAATTGTTTTGGTGGCAATAGCATTAAAAGTAACATCGCCGAGAGTATAAAGTAGTTTGTGTAAACTGGTAGTAATTAATTTTAGGGTTTCATCGCTGAGTGGAGCGTAGCGGAACGAGGCGATGAAACCCTAAAACAACTTTTTATTAACCTTTTATACAAGACTCAAATGGCAAAAAAAGACAACA
>CANCVE010000094.1 GCA_947381435.1 Chitinophagaceae bacterium | reverse complement strand
GCTTTAAAAAAAGTTTTAAAAAGTATTTATGTTAGTTGTTACACCTAATGTCGCAACCGCCTTTATTAACCTTGCCAGTTTTCTCTTCGGTGTAACCATTGGTTACTTCCATCCATAAAATATTTACTGTATAATAATGATGTAATACTAATTGGTCGTTCTGACAACAAGCATAATCTCTATTTGAATTATAGTTTTTGCCAAACATTCTTGTTAATGGAGCTGTGATTGTAGATGTTACTATCAAACCAGTTATTGCTAATGCTGCTATGTTAATTTTAAGATTTACTAGCATGATGTTTTTTAATTGTGGGGTTAATTTAATTATTTTCTTTTTTGACGATGTAAAAGTGAAGATTGTTTATTTAATAAAAAACCCCTTAAACTAGGGGCTTATATTCTACTACAATAAAAAGCACCAACAACTTCACATAATGCAGCTTTTTAATTACCGTTTTTCTTGTTGCCTTAGTTGTATGTTTGTTAAAGGATAAAAGTGAATCAAATTGTTATTGTTTGTTTCTATACATTTGAAGAACCATTAAAACATTTCCCCCATTTGAGTTGATTTTTACTTTTATTGTAGTCTGAGTTATTAATTAATAGAATTATTCTACAGCATTATTTTTAACCCACGACGACTATTATCATTCGACTATTAACTTTTATTAATCAATTAAATTGAAAAAATGCCATTAGCTAAGATTATTTGGGTAGATGATGAAATGGAAAGTCTTCAATCTCAGAAGATGTTCCTCGAAAACAAGGGTTATGAGGTTACTACTTTCTCTAATGGTTTCGATGCCTTAGAGTATATAAAAAGTAATGCGGTAGATGCTGTCCTGATAGATGAAACCATGCCTGGCATAACAGGATTGCAAACATTGGTTAAGATTAAAGAAATAAATCAGAGCATCCCTGTAGTCCTCATTACCAAGAATGAAACGGAAAACCTAATGGATGATGCCATCGGTAGTCAGATAGCCGACTATTTGATAAAGCCGGTAAACCCCAATCAGGTGTTATTGAGTCTGAAAAAGATTATTGATAATAAGAGATTGGTTTCAGAAAAAACCACAACTACCTATCAGCAGCAATTTCGCAATTTGTTTACTGCGCTAAATAGTAATCCAGACTTTAACGACTGGATGGATATTTATAAGAAACTGGTTTATTGGGAACTAGAGATGGAGAAAACCAATAGTCCTGAAATGCAGGAAATACTGGCTTCTCAAAAAGATGAGGCAAATACCGAGTTCTTTAAATTTGTAAGTAGAAACTATACTAAGTGGATCAATCCCAAAACGGCAGAAGTGCCAATCATGTCTCATACATTATTACAAAACAAGGTATTGCCTCAGCTAGAAAAAGGAATACCAGTATTCTTTGTTTTGATAGATAATCTTCGTCTCGATCAATGGAAAACAATACAGCCCATCTTCGCAGAAAGTTTTAGGATACTGGAAGAGGATACATTTTACTCCATCCTTCCTACCGCAACACAATATAGCCGCAATGCAATATTTAGTGGGTTGATGCCTATTGACATAGAAAAACAATTCCCTGTGCAATGGAAAAACGATGACGAAGAAGGAGGAAAGAATTTGTTTGAAGAAGATTTCTTTAGGGCTCAATTGAAAAGATTGAAGAAAGATAACCTGAAAATAAGTTACACCAAAGTGGTTAATCACCATGATGGGCAGACTTTGGTAAACAACATTCACAACATGCTCACCAACGATTTAAATATTATCGTTTACAATTTTGTAGATATGCTCAGTCATGCCCGTACCGAAATGGAGGTATTGAAAGAGTTGGCTGGTGACGAAGCTAGCTATAGAAGTGTTACCAAGAGTTGGTTCGAGCATAGTCCTTTGCACCATGCTTTAAAAAGGATTGCCGACAAGAAGTTAAAGCTTGTAGTGGCAACAGATCATGGAACTGTAAGGGTAAAGAAACCTAGCAAGGTGATAGGAGACAAGCAAACTACAACTAATCTTCGATATAAGCATGGTCGTAACCTGAACTATGATCCAAAAGATGTATTAGCATTCAAAGAGCCTCGTGAGGCAGGATTGCCTAGCCCAAATGTAAATTCTTCATTTATTTTTGCCAAGGAAGATGGCTTTTTGTGCTATCCAAACAATTACAATCACTACGTAAACTTTTATAAAAACACCTTTCAGCATGGAGGTGTAAGTTTAGAGGAAATGATTGTCCCGGTAATTAAAATGACGAACAAATAAGGGCAGTTATCAGTGAACAGTTATCAGTAAACAGTGATTGATTCATATTTTTACTAATTACTGTTCACTGATTACTGATAACTGTTCACTGATAACTGTATTATGAAGTTTAACGATCAAAGTTTACGCAAACTAGAGGCAATACTATCGCAGAGCGACTATGTTATACGCTATGAAAGGGGGAACTTTCAGAGTGGATGGTGTTTGCTAGAGGCCAAAAAGGTAGTTGTATTAAACAAATTCTTGGATGTAGAAGGTCGTATCAATACACTGATAGACCTTATTCCACAAATAACTATTCATTATGATAGGCTTACCATCGAGAGCCAACGGCTTTTTGATGAAGTGAATAAGAAAGTTATCAAATCGCCCGATTCTTTTACCTAGCTTTGAGCTGTGAATAATACGCCCATATCAATTACTTTTCTCGGTACTGGAACTAGCAGTGGTGTACCGATGATTGCGTGCAAATGTGAGGTTTGCCAATCTATCAACCCAAAAGATAATCGCCTTCGGAGCAGTGTTCTTATAAAGTCTGCAACTACCACTTTCGTTATAGACACCACCCCCGATTTTAGGTACCAAATGTTGCGCATTGGCAACGATAAACTGGATGCGGTTCTTTTTACCCATCCTCATAAAGACCACACTGGCGGACTAGACGATATTCGCCCTTACAATTATTTTCAGAAGAAGTCTATTCATGTTTATGCAAACAAACTTACCGAGGAGAACCTTAGGAAAGAGTATTACTATGCATTTTCCGATGTAAAGCTTACAGGTTTGCCCGAGATAATACTACATACTATTGATGAAACACCATTTATGATTGGTGATATAGAGATTGTCCCAATCAAAGTATGGCACATGCGGATGCCCGTTTATGGTTACCGAATAGGCGATTTTACATACATTACGGATGCTAACAGAATAGATGAAGACCAAAAGGAAAAGATAAAGGGAAGTGAAGTATTGGTGCTGAATACCCTGAGAAAGGAGAAGCATCTATCGCATTTTACATTGGGAGAGGCTATCGAAATTGTACAGGAACTAGGTATTAAGCAAACATATTTTACTCATATCAGCCATCAGCTTGGTCTGCACAATGCTATCAACAACGAATTGCCTGCCGGCATTTCCTTAGCATACGATGGTTTTACCATAGAAATGAAATAGCCGCATTTTGAGCATACGCACCTAAATGGCTATCAAAAAAGTTGTCAAAGATTATTTATCCTTCTCCAAAAAGGAAGGCATCGCTGCTATTGTACTTGCCCTATTAATTGGTGGCTTTATTGCCTTGCCTTATTTGATTAAGTCCGAAAAGAAAAAGCCAGTCATCGACAAGGCTATGCTAGAAGAAGTAACCAAGCTACAATCCAGTAAGGCAACTAGGGATAGTATGCATACTAACTATAAAAATTACACCAAGTATTCATCCCCCAATAATCAAGAGAATACCACTTTCGAGCCTTTTAATTTCGACCCGAATACTGTCGATGAAGCAGGTTGGCATAAACTAGGCTTGCGCGATAAAACCATTCATACATTGATGAATTACCGGAGTAAAGGAGGACAATTTAGACAGTCGGAAGATATTAAAAAGATTTGGGGTTTACGTCCAGAAGAAGCGGCAAGGATAATTCCTTATGTTCATATTGTTGGTATGGAAGCTTATAAGAAGAAAGAATATGCGCCCTACAAATTTGCCTCAGTTAAGCCAATGATTGTGGATGTAAACTTAGCAACTACCGAACAACTGCGCAATATTCCTGGTATGGGCAATGGTTTGCTTTTCAGAATTTTGAAATATAAGGAACGGTTGGGAGGCTTCTTATCTATCGATCAAGTAAAAGAAGTTTACGGCATGAGCGATTCTGCTTTTGTGTTAATGCAACCTTTTCTAAAACTAGCTTCACCCATCATTACCAAAATAAACATCAATACCGCCACCGATTACGACCTTAGTGGTCATCCTTACATAGACAAAAATGTAGCAAAAGCCATCGTATTATACAGGCTACAACATGGCAGTTATCAGTCAATAAACGACATTATGAAAATTGTATTCATCAAAGAATCCTTGTTTCAGAAGATTTCCCCTTACCTGACTGTACAATAGCAAATCGAATCTCCAATGATTTTTTTAATCAATCCTAAGATTCTTAATTGATTGAAAAAGAAATAAAATAATGTGGAATGCTGTAAAATTGGTTAATAAAGCAGTTGCCGCGACTCTTCCAGCAGTTGCTGCGACTCTTGCGGCGGTTGCTGCGACTCTTCCAGCAGTTGCCGCAGCCCTTGCGGCGGTTGCCGCGACTCTTCCAGCAGTTGCCGCAGCTCTTGCGGCAGTTGCTGCAAGAGCTGCGGCAACCACATAATTGGGCAAAAAACTGTTATTTGAGCGTAAAGCTGTCCTAGGTTTATGAAATCTTGCCATTTGTGTATCTCAAAACTGTTATTTTTACTTTAGAAAGGTTAATTACAAAGAAAGATTAACCACAAAGTACACAAGGAAAAAACACAAGGGACACAATGATTTATTATTCTCTCTTTCTTTGTGTCCTTTGTGAAAACCTCAGTGTTCTTTGTGGTTAAATACCCTTCGTGGTTAAATAAAAAACATTTACTATGTTCACTAAACAAATTACCGCTATTGCCATCTTGCTGCTTGCCAGTCTTTTCTCCTTTTCGCAGGATGCTGATACTACTTTCAATAAGCAATGGAAGGAGATAGATTCATTAATTAATCAACAAAACTTACCGCAGAGTGCCTTACAAAAAGTAAATGGTTTGTACGAAGTGGCGGCGCAGAAAAAGCTTGCGGCACAGCAGATAAAATGTTTGGTGTACAGGATTAACTTGGAGGCAAGTACAACAGAAAACGACCCTAGCAAGAGTATTGGCATACTCGATTCTGTGCTGCATAAAACAACCGATGTGGCGGTGCAATGCCTGCTAGAAGGATTGATAGCTTTTGAATACAAGAACTATTTTAATAATAACAGGTGGCGGTTTTATAACCGAAGCAATACCATAAACTTTAAAAAGGAAGACATCAATACGTGGACTGCCGACGATTTTAATGCGGCTATTTCGCAGCACTATCTCTTGTCGCTACAAGCCCCCACTGTTTTGCAACAGACCAGTCTGCCTGCATTCGATGCCATCATTACCAAAGGAAATACGAGGGAATTGCGACCAACGCTTTTCGATTTGTTGGCACATGAGGCATTGGATTATTTTAAATCGAGCGAAGCATACGTTACCAAACCTACTTATGCTTTTGTGTTGGATGACAGTAAGGCTTTGTTGCCTTCGACCGATTTTGCAAAAGCTGTCTTTGCTTCGCAAGATTCTGCATCGCATCAATTGATTGCATTGCACCTGTTTCAACAATTAATAGCCTTTCATCAATCCAAAAACAATATCCCTGCACTGATAGATGTCGATTTAGAAAGGATAGAATGGGTGAAGCAAAATAGTGTATTTACTGATAAGGATGCTTTGTATAAGAATGCCTTGGAAGCCATTACTGCGCAATACCCCAAACAAAAAGAAACCTTGCAAGCGTGGTACTTGCTAGCCAAATTAGAAACAGATAGAGCCAGTACTTATAAACCCTTTGGTGATACCACCAATAGATATGGCTATGTGAAGGCGAGAACGATGATAGAGAGAGTGCTTCCAGATACAAGCATTAAATGCGAGGGTGCTGTCAACTTGAGAAACCTTTTGGCAAGCATTAAGGAAAAAAGTATCAGTATACAGACAGAGGAAGTGAATGTGATTGGCAAACCATTCAGGGCATTGGTAAAGTATAAGAATACCGATACATTGTATTGTAAGATAGTAAACGTAACGAACGATAATAAGATTTGGGGCTTGAATATTTATAATGATGAGGTTTGGGATTATGTAAAAGGATTAAACCCAATAAGAACCTTTAGCCAATGGCTGCCCCAAACAAACGATTATCAGCAACACGCCACAGAAATAAAGATTGATGCCTTGCCAGTTGGGGCTTATGTCTTGGTATGTGGTTTAGGAAAAGGGTTTGATCATAAGAAAGACAAAATGACAATTTCCTATATGTATGTTTCCAATATCAGTTATGTAAATGCGGGAGCGAATAAACTTTATGTGTTGGATAGGGAAACGGGTGCGCCAATGGAAAATGTGGAGGTAAAAGTATTGGAAAGGGACAACTATAGAAATAAGGACGCATTAAAATATAAAACCCTCGCAACCAAGGTGACTAATAAGCAGGGATTCTTTTCTTCAGCGAATATTTCTTTAGAAAATGGGTATCACAATTATGAATTGTCATTTAAGACTTCAACTGATGAACTTCATATAAGACAACCACAATATTTAAGTAATTATAAGCAAAGAGATAATAGAAGACAATCTCACTTTGCAACTTTCTTCACTGATAGGGCAATCTATCGCCCAAAGCAGACTGTTTATTTTAAGGCAATCATTATTACTGAAGAAAAATCTGGTGAGTATCATTTGTGTCAGGAGAAAAAAGCAATAACAGTTTATCTAAAAGATGTAAACAGACAGATTGTTGACAGCATAACTTGTTTACCGAATGATTATAGCTCCATCAATGGCAAGTTTGTATTACCTGAAAACGCTTTGACAGGTAATTTTAGTATCGCAATTAGTAATAACATTAATGGCAATGCAGACTTTAAAGTAGAGGAATATAAACGCCCCACGTTTCAAGTAACGATGGATATGCCGAAGGGTAGTTACCGTTTGAATGATACAATTGCCATTACAGGAACTGCAAAGGCTTTTGCAGGGAATGCAATTGATAATGCCAAGGTGTCTTTTAACGTATCAAGATGCACTAGATATCATTTTGATAATATCGGTTGGGGAGGTAAGCAAAAACCAAGTTATGCCACGGAAATAAGCCAAAGTACAATTACTACCAATGCTTTGGGTAGGTTTGTTATCAAGTTTGCCGCTTTGCCGGATAAGGAAGCGGAAAAGTCAAAAAATCCTACGTATGAATATTTTATAGAAGCAACAGTGACAGATGGTGGCGGAGAAACCAGAAATGCAAATGCGAATGTGATCGTAAATTATCAAGCATTGCAATTGACAGTTACTGTTCCCCCTATTTCTTTGAAGGAGGATTTAAAAACCATAGGTATCAATACTACTAATCTTGCTGGTGGAAATGAAGCAGCAACGGTAGATTTGAAGATATATCCATTAAAAAGTCCTACTAAAATTATCCGACAACGGCTTTGGGAAAGGGCAGATGTCTTTGTGATGGATAGGACAACTTATGAAGCAACCTTTCCAACTGATGATTACAATGATGATAATAATGTAGCCAATTGGCAGATGGGCAATGCAATCATATCTCAAAGTATAAATACTGCTACAAGTGATAGTCTATCGGTTAACAACAAATTGAAGGCAGGCTATTATAAGATTGAAGCCAAGGCGACGGACAAATACGGCGAGCCACTTACGGTAATAAAATATGTGCAGGTATTTGATGGAAAGGAATTGCCTTATCCGCAGAATAATTTTAGTTATACCGTAAATGGAACTGTAGAACCGGGGCAAACGGCTAAGTTTTTGGCAGGTACTTCTTATAAAGAAATTATGGTATTACAGCAGACTATCAGGCAAAATGCTATTGGAGGATTTGTGTATGATTCCCTAAAAATATTCAACAGAAAGAAAGGTATACAACCCATTAATTGTATCGCCACAGAAGCGGATAGGGGCCGTTCGGAAATTCAGGAAGTTTTTGTAAAGAACAATCGGGTTTATACCAATACATATCCCATTTATGTACCTTGGACAAACAAACAATTGAAGGTAAATTATGCTACTTACCGTAACAAGACAGAGCCCGGTAGCAAGGAAAAATGGACGGTAACCATTAAGGATAACAAGGGAGATAAGGTAGCTGCGGAATTGTTGGCAACCATGTATGATGCTTCTTTAGATCAGTTTGTAGGGCATTCATTCTTTCCACCAAATATCTGGAATACTTACTATGCAAACAGGGTTTGGAGTAAAGGTTCTGGTTTTGGAAGTGTAAGTTCAAAACAGAATGATTTTAGTATTAGGAATGAGTCCTTAAATAAAATGTATGACAGATTTATTTATCCAGAATTAAATAATCTGTTGAGTAGCAATCTTTACCAATATAGAGTAAGGAGTTTAAGAAGTATGTCAACAATGTCGAGTGCAAATGAAACCTCAATGAAAGACGAAGTTGTAGTAATTGGTTATGGTTCAGTAAAAAAGAAAGATTTAACTGGGTCGGTAGCATCAATTAATTCACAAAACCTAAAGGCACCTGCATATTCTTTTGATAATGCATTAGCTGGAAGGCTTGCCGGTGTTCAAATGACAAATAATCAAACACCTAATCTTGAAAAAGAAGAACAAGCAAACCACCCCCCAATCATCCCCCGCACCAACTTCAACGAAACCGCTTTCTTCTTTCCAGAACTTCATGCCGATACTGCGGGCAACTATACGTTTAGCTTCACCATGCCCGATGCCTTGACCGAATGGAAATGGCTAAGCTTTGCCCATACTAAAGACCTACAATTTGGTACGCAGAGTGCAAGCATTGTAAGTCAGAAAACATTGATGGTGCAAAGTAATGCCCCACGGTTTATGCGGGAAGGGGATAAGCTGGACTTTAGTACCAAGATTAGTAACCTAAGCGAGAAGGAACTTACCGGACAAGTTAGTTTGGAATTGGTGGATGCACTTACAGAAAAACCAGTGGATGGCTTGTTCCAGAATGTATTCCCTTCGCAATATTTTACCGTGGCTGCGGGACAAAGTACGGCCATCAAGTTCCCGATAAACATTCCTCACAACTTTAACAAACCTCTGTTGTGGAAGGTGGTTGCTAGGGCGGGCAACTATAGTGATGGCGAGGAAAAGATAATTCCTGTGGTAACCAATAGGCAGTTGGTTACGGAGAGTATGCCCATTATGATAAAGGGCGATACTACGGTGCACCTCACTTTTGATAAACTATTATCGGGCAACAATGGCAGTGAATCATTAAGCCATGAATCTGTTACGGTGGAGTGTACGCCAAACCCTGTCTGGTATGCAGTGCAGGGTTTGCCCTACTTAATGGAGTATCCTTATGAGTGTGCCGAACAGACTTTCAACCGATTTTATGCCAATGCGTTGGCGGCGTTTATTGTGGCGAAACATCCTCGCATAAAGGCCGTATTTAATGAATGGATGAAAGATCCCTCGTCCCTAAAAAGTAATCTGTATAAGAATCAGGAGCTGAAACAAATCCTATTGGAAGAAACGCCGTGGGTGTTGGATGCACAAAACGAAACCAAGCAACAACATAACATTGCCCTGCTGTTTGATGTGGTCAAGATGGCAAACAGTACTGCCTCTGCCATTGATAAACTAAAAGGAATGCAGTCTGATAATGGTGGTTTTGCTTGGTTTAAGGGTGGTTATGAGGATAGGTACATCACCAATTACATACTAACAGGCATTGGAAAACTAAAGAAAGCTGGTGCATTAACGCCAGAGCTGAATAGTAAACTTGAGGGTTTATTAAGGAGGGCTATTGGCTTTATGGATGATAAGATTAAAGAAGATTATCAGTGGTTATTGACACACAAGGTTGATATGAACGAAATACATGTTGGTACTACAGAGATACAATACCTGTACATGCGTAGCTTTTGGGCAGACAATCTACCGAGTGATAGGGTGGCGTATAACTACTATTACCATCAGGGTAAGAAGTATTGGGTGAAACAAAACCTGTATAACCAGGCTTTGCTAGGAATTGCTTTTGGACGGAATGGAGATGCGGAATTTAGCTTAAAAAACATCCTTCCTTCCATTTCTGAGAATGCTATTCATAATAACCTGGGAATGTATTGGAAGGAAACTTCTACTTGTTTCTGGTATCAGAACCCAATAGAATATGAGAGTGCCATGATTGCTTTTTATAATGAGATGCTTGTTTATAAAAACAATGCGGCTATAAGTCAGAACATAAGCGATATGAAAACGTGGCTTATCCTGAATAAACAAACAAACAATTGGAAGACTACCGTAGCTACTGCCGATGCGTGCTATGCCTTGCTAATGGGCGAAGATGATTTGATGGATAAAAACAAAACTATGAGCATTAGACTTGGAGAAGTAAAGTTTAGTTCTGCCACAGAAAAAGGTGCGGCAGGTACGGGTTATTTTAAAGAAAGGATTGGTGGCGATAAGGTAAAACCATCTATGGGTAATATCACGGTTACTACAAACACTTTCGACCTAAATAACAAGCCTGTTGCAAAACCAGATAGGGGCATCAGCTATGGGGCGGTATATTGGCAGTACTTTGAGGACATGGATAAGATTACACCCGCTACGAGTCCTTTATCAATCAAGAAGAAATTGTTCAAAGAAAAGAATACAGATAAGGGCAAGGTGTTAACACCTGTAAACGAGAACGACGTAATGAAAGTAGGAGATAAAGTGGTGATACGATTAGAGTTGCGCAGCGATAGGGACATGGAATACCTGCACCTGAAAGATGCCCGTGCTGCCACCATGGAACCTGAGAACGTGTTGAGCAGTTATAAATGGCAAGATGGATTGGGCTACTACGAAGCCACCAAGGATGCAAGCACAAATTTCTTTATCAGCTATCTACAAAAGGGAACTTACGTATTTGAGTACCCTGTTTACATAACCCATACGGGCAATTTTAGTACGGGTACTGCCAACATCCAATGTATGTATGCACCCGAGTTTACTAGCCACAGCGAAGGGATGAAAGTGAGGATAGAGGAATAGTTGTTAGTGGGTGCTTAAAGGGTTTTAAGTCTTAATAAACCATTTAAGCACCCATCAATTACTCCGTAAAGAATAATTAATCAGCCGTATAACCTAGTTTTGACCCAATGTACAACGACGATTTCTTACAAGGACGGTTAACAGAGCGAAAAGAGCACAACGCATTCCGAACATTGCGCCTACCAGACAACAAGATTGACTTTTGCAGTAACGACTATCTCGGCATTGCTAAAAACTCACAACTTCCTACTCCCGACTTTCAACTTTCGACTTTCGACTTTCGACTTTCGACTCACGGTTCCACCGGTTCCCGCCTCCTAGCTGGCAACTATGCATTGATAGAAGAAACAGAAAAACAGATAGCCAGTTTCCATGAGGCAGAAGCGGGATTAATGTTCAATTCGGGCTACGATGCCAACCTCGGATTGCTCAGTTGTGTTCCTCAAAAGGGCGATACCATCATCTACGACTTTCTCAGCCATGCATCAATCAGGGATGGCATCCGATTATCGCAAGCACAATCCTTTGCATTCCTCCACAATGATTTAAACGATTTGGAACGCAGGCTAAAATCCGCCACAGGAAACACCTTTGTGGTTACAGAATCGGTTTTCAGTATGGATGGCGACTATTGCCCGCTGCCAGAGATAGTGGTTTTGTGCAATAAATACCATGCACATCTAATCATTGATGAAGCACATGCCACAGGTGTTGTAGGAAATAAAGGAGAAGGACTGGCACAGTATCTACAATTACACAACGAGATTTTTGCCCGTGTGCACACCTTCGGAAAAGCCTGTGGATGCCACGGTGCTGTTGTATTAGGTAGCAATTCGCTGAGAGATTATCTCATCAATTTTGCCCGCAGCTTCATCTATTCAACCGCCTTGCCTCCAGCGGCCATTCAGGTTATTGCCAATAGTTACGCATTGTTCCCCTTTATGAATAAGGAGCGCGAACATTTGAATAGTTTGATAAACTACTTTCAGTCAGCCACTATTGCCCATCCAAAACTTGTCTCCACCACCCCAATTCAGGTGGTAATTGTGTCTGGCAATACCGAAGTAAAGCGTGTAGCCCACTTACTGCAAACAAACAACCTCGATGTTCGCCCCATCCTCTATCCCACAGTCCCAAAAGGCAGCGAAAGACTCCGCATAGTGCTACACAGTTTCAACACGCTCCAAGAAGTAAAACTATTAGTAGATTTATTGGCTTAAATAAGCTGAATTGTACTACTAATAATCCACGCCAAAAATGAAATAATCGATGCCAAAATTGAAGTAATGAGTGCCAAAATTGAAATAATCGACGCCAAAATTGAAATCCTCAGTGCCAAAAATGAGGTTACGGTTGCCAAAAATGAAATAATCCATATTTAAAAGGAAATATTGCGCATTGTGATGCTCATAATCGACGTCTAAGCCCTCATAATCCGCGTAGTGATAGTAATAATTGGCATCTAGGTTGTCATAATCCGCATTGTGATGCTCATAATCCACGTCTAAGTCCTCATAATCCATATTGTGGTAGTAATAATTGGTATTGTGATGGTCATAATGCATGCAAGTTTGGTACTTTTTGGCAACAATCTCTGTTTGGAAGCTGCTTTTGCATAAGCAACCTATACAGAACCTAAAACTTTCGGGCAGTTTACCGCCTTAATTACAAAAAACAGTTACATTTGATTTTTACAAACCCATGGCATCAATAACAATTAAAGAGTTTTATCAAGATATACTGGAAAATAGCTGTCCAGACATTGAGCTTTTTCTAAACGAAAACATTAATAAGGACATCGGACATTTCAATGTGTTTGATATAGCGGAGATATTCAAGCATTGCAAGCTTAAACCAGAAATGCCTTATAACAGAAGAACCTATTATAAGGTAAGCCTTATTTCTGGACAGAACAAAGTGGAATATGCCGATAAAACTATCCAAATTGAGGACTGTGCAGTGCTGTTTGCCTCACCAAAAATACCTTACAACTATACCCCATTGTGTGCCGCACAAGCCGGGCATTTCTGTGTGTTTACCAAAGAGTTTTTGTCTAAATCTAAAATTGGGTTAGATATAGATCAACTACCGGTATTCTCGCCACAAAGCGATTTTGTTTATCAGATAACTACTCAACAGTTCAATGAAATAAATGCCATCTTTCACAAAATGCATACTGAAATTGCTTCAGATTACGTTTTCAAGTACGATTTGCTACGCAATTATCTGATGGAATTGATACATTATGGTCAGAAGTTGAGCCCTATCTTACCCATCGAAAACAATAAGACAGCCGCCGCCCGAACAACCTCCTTGTTTATAGAACTACTAGAAAGGCAATTTCCCATAGAAAACACCAATCAGATATTGCAACTCAAAACACCCAAGGATTATGCAGGTATTTTGGGCGTGCACGTCAATCACCTGAATAGGGTTTTAAAAGAGACTACCGGAAAAACCACGGGCGAGATAATTGGGGGCAGAATTTATCAGGAAGCCAAAATATTGCTCAACCAAACCCAGTGGAATATTTCCGAAATAGCCTTTGCACTAGGTTTTGAAGAGTTGGCTCACTTCTCAAACTTCTTTAAAAAGCACGGAAACAAATCCCCACAACTATTCAGGGCTTAATTGTTTGATTTTTACAAACAACCATTTGATTGTTGCAATAGCCGTCCCAAGTTTTACCTACACCTTTGCCTTGTAAATAAAAACATACAATAATGGCAAACAATGAAAGTAAAATCGCCTTGGTCACAGGCGGAAGTCGCGGTCTTGGTAAAGATTCAGCGCTACAGTTAGCAGCAAAAGGGTTTGATATCATCATCACTTATCAAACCAAAAAAGAATTTGCAGAAGAAGTAGTTAACCAAATTGAAACTATTGGGCAAAAGGCATTTGCCGTGCAGTTGGATATTACCTCAACAGCAGGTTTCGATGCTTTTACCAAAGAGGTACACACGATTTTAGACACACATTTAGGGGGTAAAAAGTTAGATGCTTTGGTAAACAATGCAGGCGTTGGCGTAAATGCCCTATTTGCCGAAACAACCGAAGAACAATTGGATGCAATGACAAACATCCACTTCAAAGGCCCCTATTTTCTCACCCAAAAGCTATTGCCTTTACTCAATGATGGCGGCAGCATTGTAAACACTTCTTCAGGCTTGGCAAGGTTCTCATTTCCCGGCTATTCAGCTTATGGCGCAATGAAAGCAGCAGTCGATTCTCTTACCAGATATCAGGCTTTAGAGTTTGGAAGTAGAAAGATAAGGGTAAACTCCGTTGCCCCAGGTGCCATTGCCACAGACTTTGGTGGAGGTTTTGTGCGTGACAATCCAGAATTCAGTCAAATGCTTTCTTCTCAAACCGCATTGGGCAGAGTTGGGTTAGCAGATGATATTGGAAGCGTTGTAGCTTTCCTTTGTTCTTATGAATCCAAATGGATTAATGCCCAAAGAATTGAAGTTTCAGGTGGTTTTATGATATAAAAACCCTGCTGAAGCAATTGCAAAAGCCCACTAAACATTCTTGTTTAGTGGGCTTTTGCTTTTTAAGAGTACTCTCGTACAAATAAGGTTCTAAATTTGGTTTTCCAATAAATACTTTGTAGTAAACTAGGAGTAAATACGCCTAGTTGCATGATATTTACAAAATAACCCATTTCTTCTTTTAATATTTATATTAAAAAGGTATTTTTTGTATAAATTTGCCCAACAAGCTAGAAAAATGATATTAGAATTTACAGTAAAGAACTTTGGTTCTATCAAGGAAGAAACTACATTTAGTTTTGTTGCTGAGCCATCTAAAAGTAAGAGCCAAAATATATTTGAAGCTACTATTGCCAAAGAGGAAAAAGTAAGGGTTCTAACATCCGCTGTTATCTATGGACCTAATGCATCAGGTAAAACAACAATATTAAAGGCATTTAGAGTTTTTCAATCTATGATAAAAGATAGGGTAACTGATGCCGGTGATGAAATAAGTCAATACAATCCATTTCTTTTTGATGAAAAAACAAAGCAGAAACCTACTATATTTAGTTTGTCATTTATTGGGTTGGATGAAATAAAGTATATTTATTCATTTAGCTATAATTCAAAAGAAATATTAAGTGAAGTTCTTGAGTATTTTCCTAAGGGTTCAAAGGCCATTCTTCTTGAAAGAAAAAGAGAAGAAAGTAGTAACGATGAATTAATACATACTGGTGCCATTCAGCATAAAAGTATCGTTAGAGTGTTTAAGAATAAATTACTAATGTCTGCATTTGGACAAGATTATCCACATGAAATAATTAGTAATGTATATGTGTATTTCAATAAGCTTAAATTTAAAAACATATCCTCTTTAAGTTTCAAAACGAAGAAAAATAGCGAATTATTCTCAAACGATCAATGGTTTCGAGCAAGTCTAAATGAATTGATTAAAATTGGCGATTTAAAAATTAATGAAGTAGTCATAAAAGAAAATAGTTTAGAAGATAATCTTTATGGTTCAAATAGAATAGCCCCTCATGGTATTCATGATGTATATAGTAATGGTCAAAAAGTTAATACATTGGCATTACCATTTTCATTGGAATCAAAAGGTACAAATATATTATTTGAATTGGGCGGCAATATTTTGGAAGCTTTAAGAAAAGGAGAAATATTATTTATTGATGAAATAGAAACAAGTCTCCATCCAAATTTGTGCAAACTAATGATAGATGTATTCCATTCCCCAGAATACAATCCCAATGGAGCTCAATTGATATTCACCACACATAATATTTCTTTATTGAATAATACTATTTTTAGAAAAGATCAAATATGGCTTTGCCAAAAAGATAATTATGGTGCTACTGATTTCTATTCTATTCAAGATTTTAAAGACGTAAGGGAAGATACTCCGTTTGACCGTTGGTATCTTGCAGGTAAATTTGGAGCATTACCCAGAATTACCTTGCCAGAAATATCAATCAAACAAAATAATACCGATCAAGATGGCAGATAGAATTGTAAATAAGACTATTCTTATTATTGCTGAAGGAGAAAATACAGAACCCTATTATTTTAAAGCCATTGAACAATTTTTTTTAAAGTCAAAAGACGATTTAAAAATAAGTTTGACTTTAAGAATCATATCTGAAATTGCAGAATCTAAGAAAATTGCTGCTACCCCGAAGCATAAATCACAACGAAAGACAAGACAAATCAATGCCGTAATAGATGTTGATTATGTTCAAATTTTTATGGATGGTCAAGAGATTTATGACAAACTAGTGAAGATAGATGAGGAATATACATCTCAACCCCAACGTTTTGTAAGAAGAGCGCAAGTCGAAATGAAAGACAGTTATGATGAAGCATGGGCTGTTTTTGATTATGACACAAGATATTTATTAGATATTCAAAAAGCATTTGAAATGGCAAGTGACCCGTTGCAGGGTATTGTTAACATTGCTTATTCAAGTATTGCTTTTGAACAATGGCTCCTACTTCATTATGAAAGGAATCTGACTGCATTTGTTAAACCAGAATGTAGAGAGAAAAAAAGTAAAGACAAAAGAAAAATACCTTTAAATTGCGGTAAAGAGAATGAACTAGAAAGACATAAGGATGATTGTATGGGCAGCAAATGTATTGGTGGCTATTTAAGAATAAAAAAGTATTATTTAGAATCTAGTAAAAAAGACAAAAATATTTTTTACACTCATCAAGATAAACTGGCTACAGCTTTCTTTAATGCTTCTTGGCTAAGATATAAAATGAACATTACAGAACTATTAACCTCGAAATCTGCTTTAAATACAAATCCATATACAAATGTGGACGTAATGATAAAAAGTCTTCTATATGAGTTGCCTATTTACAAAGAAATATGCAGTAGTAATTATAAATGGATTGAATTAAACAATGTTAGTACAATCAATGGATTTGTAATTCAAGTGAGTAGAGTTTCTAATACAATAACAATTTTGATTAAAAATGAAACGGGACAAACTCATATTTTAAAAGACTTCTTCATTGAAATAAAAAACAATGAATTGGAAACAATTCAATACAATGGTACTAGAACTACATTAAATGTTGATGAAGAACCACTGACTTTTGTTTTAGGATTAAATCCTACTGCTAAGTTTCTATTAATAAATATTGAAACTGATTACATAATTTGTTTAGAACTGACTTAGTTATCTTGACTAATTCCCAGCTAGTCCGCGTGAACTTGGCTGCTGCCCCAGCTAGTACACGTGAACTTGGCTGCTGCCGCGCCGTCTGTGACGCGTGGTTTCGCTTAGATACTTAGTCCGCCTAAACCTAACTGCTGCTGAGTTATCTGCAATACGTAATTTCTCTCAGATACCCGCAGCAATCCTATTATTAGTTTATAAACTATTAGCTCAAACTCCACCACCTCAATTGTTAAACGCAGCACGCAATCTCTCCGCAACCGCAACCCTTATAGGGCTCCAAGCCCCTATAAGGGTTAAATAATCAAGTTACATAAGACCTCTTCGGAAATTAAATTCAAGTACCAAAAAGCTTATAAATTCTCTTTTTCAGTTCTTTCTGTGCTATCTGTGGCTACCTTTTTTTCCATATTTGAGGTTTTCTAATTGCCACAGAAGCCACAGAGTATACAGAAAGAAGAATTTAAAACAATTTCCGAAGAGGTCTATAAACTAAACAATACCTTCACCAGCAAAAATTATATGTACACGCCTGCCAATACAGATACTTTTCAGCCAGAAGGATACTATCACTTATTCAATCATGCTATTGGCGATGAAAATCTATTCCGAAACAATAGAGTTTATATCAATTAGAATTCGTATATAGGTTACAAGCAATCTTGAAGTTCATAAAACATTAATTTTCAATTAATTAATTTTCCACAATCTAAATAGTTGAAAACTTTTAGTCATTTTAATTTCATTATTTTCAAATTTTAAC
>CANCVE010000093.1 GCA_947381435.1 Chitinophagaceae bacterium | reverse complement strand
AACGAGTGCACAACATGAAAGAATCAATGGAAACATCCAGTCCCTAATAGCAAAGGCAAGAGGATTTGTAAATTTTGAACGGTTTAGGATTAATGTGATGTTCTATTATGGGAAAATTAATATCCCACACAAGATTTAGAATAACCAATTTTTTTAATCAATAGACCTCTTCTACAATTGCTTTATGATAAAAAAGAGTGTCTTCTATCTGATTTCTCTGTTTTTTCTGTGCCTTCTGTGGCAATCATTTTATACAATTATGTAGAATTTATTTGCCACTGAGGCACTGAGGTAACAGAAAAAGAGAGAGAATGGATTTCCGAAGAGGTCTAATTAATAATTTATAAAATGATATCAGTAACAAATGACAGGGTAAGCACACGTTTGATAAGAAGAATTTTGCAAAGAGATATTGCAAAGAGAATAAGAAAAATGAGTGACGCCATAACGGGTGATACAGGAGTTTTTACTGGTGTGCAGCCATTTACAGCCATTGCCATTGCAGCATTGGTTCTTGCTTTTGTTGAAGCAGAAGCTGCTTACTCTGTAGGGGGTAGCCTGAAAAGAAAGGCATTTCTGGATAGCAAAACAGCACTCTATGATTGTATGCTACAATTTGCAAGTTATGTAGATGGTGTAGCCAAGGGCAATGCCGTAACGCTGGCATTATCCACACTTCCTTTGCTTAGCGATGAAATTGATTTTGCAGCATTGATTGCTGCTGGCGGAATTGCCGCAAATATTACTGCCAAACAAGGCAAGCCAATAAGGCAGATAATTACCAATTGCGACTCTTTTGGGCTTGGTGTAGGGTATATTGTTATTGTAAGTGAAGGTATGCCGCTACCAGCTGGTTTTGCGCTTACAAGCGATGGCACTTTTACTAGTCTAACTGGCATGAGGTGCACGGTAAATAGTTTTGGAGTACGCAAAAAAACAATTAATGACCTTCTACCCAAAACGGAGTACTTTGTTTATTATGTACTTACTTACGGAAGAACTGTAGGCTTAGTAAGTGGTGGTGTATCGGTGGTTACTAGTGCATAAAAAGTCGGTAGTTGTAAGTCGAAAGTTGAGAGTTGAAGGTCGAGAGTCGTGAGTTTTGGAGTAGAATAATAAAAGAGGCAGCGAAGAAGATAATACTTCTCAACTGCCTCTTTTTCTTTTCTCTTACCACTATCAACTCTCGACTTTCGACTTTCAAATCCCGACTTTCAAATCCCGACTTACAACTTTCGACTCCCGACTTTCAACTCTCGATTTACTGACGACTTTCAACTCCCGACTCCCGACTTTCGACTCCCGACTCCCGACTTTCAAAGAAGGTATGATAGTGTATGACAGTTAATTTTAGGTATCACTATAGCTTGCGTCCAAAATGCATTTGCCATGAAAAAAAGGTTTATTTTCTCTTTATACATCTTGATTACTACTTGTGTTACAAACTTTGCACAGTCAGTAAATGTTCCTGGTGGTGGTACAGGTACCGGGCCAAATGTTACGGTATCGTCTACTTCTACTACCGTAACCATGAAAAACGGCATAGTATCCATAACCGTAAATAAGGCATCAGCAATGGTTACCAATTACACTTACAATGGTACCAACTTACTTGCAGGTGGTTTCAGAGGTGGACAATTGTATTGGTCTTCAATGAGTCCTGGTGGTGGTGTTTGCGAAATAACAGCCGATCCTGCTACAAATGGTGGCAATTATGCCGAAGTACGCTTTCGTAAACCATGGAAGGGCGACTCTGCATCAACAGCACTCGATCTAGATGTTTGTTATTCATTGCCTCGTGGCGCACAAGGTTTATATGCCACGGCAACATTTACACATCCCAAGAGTTATCCAAGTGCTTCTACCGGCGAATGGCGGATGGCTGGTTACGTTGGTGCTACCTTCAACTGGCTAAGTGTAGATTCATTACGCAACAAGCAAATTCCTTACTATAATGGGGGAGATTCTTCTACGGCTGTACCGGGTGCACCCAAAGAAGTTACCCGATGGTTATCTGGAATTTATGCTAATAAATACGAATGTAAGTACGATTACAGTGCCGATTTTGGTACAACAGATGTTTGGGGTTGGAGTAGCACTACCAAGAACTTAGGAATTTGGATTACTGCACCAAGTAAAGAGTACTATAATGGTGGCCCCATGAAGCGTGAACTAACTTGCCATGTTGGCCCAACCATTCTTAACATGTTAAATGGCGGACACTTTGGTATGGGAGACTCCTATGTGGCAGACAGCGGTGTTTATGCACAAAAAACTTATGGACCATTCCTAATATATTGCAACAGTGTTCCTGCGGGTACGCCAAATGCTTGGAAGGCCTTATGGGAAGATGCAAAGGCACAAGCAAAGGCCGAACAAAGTGCATGGCCTTTTTCATGGTTTAATAATGGTGTGTACGTTCACGATTTTGGGCGTGGTGTGGTAAAAGGACGCTTAGTTATAAATGATACCAACGTAAATGTTTCGGTAGCAAACAATTGGGTTGGCTTGTCCCGTACACAAACAGGAATACCAGTTAAAGAGTTTCAGTTATTTGGTACGCCTTATCAGTTTTGGGTAAAAACAGACAGTGCAGGATATTTTACAATACCTCATGTAATTGCTGATTCTGGCTATAACTTTTATGCTTTCGGTCCCGGAAGTGCAGGGCAATTGACAAAGCCCAATTTTGTTAATTTAAAAGCTGGCGACACCCTCAATTTAGGTGATGTAATATGGACACCCGATAGGATTGCCCCTACAGTATGGGAAATAGGTATTCCAGACCGTAATGCAACCGAGTTTTTACATGGCAATGATTGGTTTACAAGTAATATTTATCCCGATTCAAACTGGGCTATATTTATGAACTATCCGCGTGAATTTCCAAATGATGTTAACTATACCATTGGAACTAGTAACTGGGCTACCGATTGGAACTTTGTACAGAATTTTGATACCAAGTTCTATAAAACAGCACCTGTTTGGAAAGTAAATTTCAGCCTTACTAGTGCCCCTACAGGTACTAACGCTTCTTTATATGTAGCCGCTGCAGCTGCCTTTAGTTCAGGTTTTATTGTTTATGTAAACGGCAATAGAATCACAAAAGCTACTACGGGCACTTACTTCCCCAACTATTCAGATGCCATGATTCGTAAAGGTATTCATGGTGCCTTTGGTGATGTAAGGCTTACTTTCCCTGCTAAATATTTGAAGGCCGGTAACAACCAAATTACACTTTCCTTGCGCATTACTGGCGGTGGTACGGATGGAGATATAATGTACGATTACTTACGCCTTGAAGCCGCAGGTACATCAGTAGGTTATCCATTACCCATTAAGTTTCTGCCTTTAACTGTAATTAAAGAAAACACAATAGCGCATTTGCATTGGGCTACACTTACAGAACAAAATAATGATCATTTCGAAGTACAGAGATCTACTAATGGTACTAATTTTTATAGTATCAATACCATTACCTCAAAAGGAAATAGTATTGACAAAACAGAATATACATCTACAGATAACGCGCCTTTATCAGGGTTAAACTATTATCGTATCAAGCAAGTAGATAAGAGCGGAAAAGCTACTTATGGCAATGTAGTGATGGTAAACTTTACCGCTAAAGACAATGCGTTGAAACTGTATCCAAACCCTGCAAAAAGCAATGTTACGCTTAGTTTTTATATAAAGGAAAAGGGAGTTTTATTAGCTAATATAGTTGATGCAAAAGGAACAATAGTTAAAGAAATTTCTATAAATGCAGTTACAGGGCAAAACAATTATCAAATAAGTGTTGATGGTTTAGTTGCAGGAAACTATACAATTACATTGAGGAATAATACGCAAAGTATTTCGAGTAGGTTCGAGAAACTGTAAAGTGTAATTTAGGTTTTATTTATTCTATTTGTGGCATATCAACTTTAATCAACTTTTTCTTAAGAAGTTATATAGTAGGTTTTATAAATTGATAATGCAATTTGAGCTAGTAATTAATTCACTCTTTGATGACTAGTATAGACAGTAACTTAAGTTGAAAGCATTTAAATTCTCACTAGAAATAGTTTAATTAATTACCCATTAATTAAACTATTTATCCATATTTAACCAATGTATGATAGTATATGACAGTTAATTATAGCTGCTACAATAGCTTGCACCTAAATAGTGCTTGTTATGAAGAATATCTTACTACTAAGTTTATATTTATTGATTAATGCGGGTATTGCCAACGTTTGTTTGGCACAAGTTCCCGGTGGCGGAACAGGTACTGGCCCCAACGTAACTGTTACGGATAAAGGCACCACAGTTGTGTTGAGTAATGGTATTATCTCTGCTACCATCACAAAGTCGAATGCAATGATTACTAACTACAGTTTTAAGGGCTACAATATGCTTTCTGGTGGTTTTAGGGGGGGGCAGATTTATTGGACATGGGTAATGCCCAACTTGCAAGGTCCTTCGGGCTGTGTTTATACTTTAAATGCAAATCCTGCTAATAATAATGGCGACTATGCCGAAGTACAATTGCAAATGAAATGGCGTGGCGATTCCTCAGCTGCTTTGGATGTAACTATTTATTATTCACTCACCAGAGGGGCGCAAGGAGTTTATGCTTCCGCAATGCTAAATCATCCTCCTAATTATCCTTACTGTCCCGGTGGCGAATGGAGAATGGCTAGTTATGTAGGTGGCACTTTCGATTGGTTGAGCGTGGATAGCCTTAGAACTAGAAAGATGGCCAAACCTAGTGATTCTGCTGTAGCCGTATCTGGCGCACCTAAAGAAGTTTCTTTATGGACGAGTGGTGCTTTTAAAAATACTTATGAATGCAAGTACGATTATAGTGCCGATTTTGGCTATGTAGATGTATGGGGTTGGAGTAGTACCGCCAGAAATGTGGGTATATGGGTAACTGCGCCAAGCAAGGAATACTATAATGGTGGGCCGATGAAGCGCGAGTTGATGTGCCACCAAGGGCCTACCCTTTTAAACATGCTTTCTGGGGAGCATTACCAAATGGGTAGTGATTTTGGCATGGATACACTAGAAACCTTCAAGAAGGTATATGGTCCATTCCTTATTTATTGCAACAGTGTGCCTGCCGGTACGCCAAATGCTCCCGCGGCGTTATTTGCCGATGCTCAAGCACAGGCTAAAGCCGAACAAGCTGCTTGGCCTTATAGTTGGTTTACCATTCCTGATTATTTAAAGAAAAACCAAAGGGGAACTGTAACAGGAAGATTGGTGATAAATGATACTACTACGCCGGGCGTAGTTGCTGCCAATATGTGGGTGGGTGTTGCCGTAACACCGAAATCTAAAACCAATGTAAAAGACTTTCAGATGTGGGTGAAAAACTACCAGTTCTGGACACGTACTGATAGTCTTGGCAATTTTACCATACCTAATGTACATCCGGGATTGTATAACATCTATGCCTTTGGCCCAAGTGCGGCAGGACAAATGAGTAAACTGAATTACCTTACCGTAGCGGCGGACAGTATAAGTGCATTGGGCGATGTGGTATGGGTTCCTACCCGGACTGCACCAACGGTTTGGGAAATAGGTGTGCCAGACAGAACCGCTGGGGAGTTCAGACATGGAAAAGACTGGTGGACGAGCGATACTTTCCCTAGTGTACATTGGGGTAAGTTTATGGATTTTCCTGACGACTTTCCTAATGGAGTAAACTATACTATTGGTCAGAGCGACATGTCTACCGACTGGAATTTTGTAATGAATTATGATAAGAACCTTCTAACTACCTCACCAATATGGAAGGTAAACTTCAGTTTGGCAAATGCGCCAAAGGTGGGCAACAAGAATTCGGCACTTTATATTGCCTTTGCGGCCAATTTTACTGCTGCAATTATCGTTAAGGTAAATGGCACGCTCATTACTACGGTTACGGGTACTATTCCAAGTTTTGCGTCGGATGCTATGATAAGAAAAGGAATACATGGAGCTTACAGCGATTTGAGGATATTGTTTAATGGAAACCTGTTGAAAGCAGGTACTAATATAATTGAGTTTTCGCTGCGTGCTGCTGGTGGCGCTACTTCTGGCGATGTAATGTTCGATTATCTACGCTTAGAAGCTCCAGGTACAACAGTTGGAGATCCATTACCTATTCAATTCCTTCCTTTAACCATTACTAAACAAAACACAAGCGCAGTATTGCATTGGGCAACATTAACAGAAGAAAATAATAACCATTTTGAAGTAGAACGTTCGTCTAACGGGATTAATTTTACTAGCATTAACAAAGTTCCTTCAAAAGGAAATAGCAACCAGAAAACAGCGTATACATTCACTGACAATTCTCCTTTAATGGGCGTAAACTATTACCGCATTAAACAAGTAGATAAAAGCGGAAAATATACTTATGGCAATGTGGCTTCTATTAGTTTTATCAGTAAAGAAAATGCCTTGAAACTATATCCAAACCCTGCAAAAAGCACTGTTACACTTAGTTTTAATATTAAGGAACAAGGCATGCTACTGGCAAACATTATAAATGCAAAAGGTAATGTTGTTAAAGAGGTTGAGATAAATGCAGTAGCTGGGCAAAACAACCATCAAATAATGGTAGATGGGTTGGCGGCAGGCAACTATTCAATTGTATTGCGCAACAATACCCAAAGTATTTCTAGCAGGTTCGAGAAACTGTAATTCTTTACTACTTAATTTTTTTGCTGATGATTAATAATAACTGTAGCATTTATAAAAGCATCTTTTTACCGTTCATTGTTTTATTTTTTTCCATACATGCACAAGCCAAAGTGGTGGTTGCATTACCGTTTACTAGTCACATGGTATTGCAACGCAATATGCCTGTACCTGTTTGGGGAACTGCTTCTGTAGGAGAAAAAGTGACAATTAGTTTTAATGGGCAAAATAAAAGTGTAGTAACAGGTGCTGATAGTAAATGGAAAATTGAACTAGACCCAATGATTGCTAATGGACCTTTAACAATGACTATTAAGGGGACAAATACTTTAACTTTTACTGATGTTTATGTTGGGGAAGTTTGGAATTGCGGGGGGCAATCAAACATGGATACCAGATTATCCTATTATCAAACCAATAACCCTACATGGGGTTACACGGATACCATTGCTAATGCAACCGATTCTTTATTGAGGTATGTAGATGTTCGTGCAACGATTTTAAAAAGAAATATTGGTTGGAAATCTATTTCTCCCACTACTGCTGGAGAGTGTTCTGCCACTGCATATTTCTTCGGAAAAGCACTACAACAAAAACTAGGTTGTGCAGTTGGTTTATTGGTAACTGCTGTAGGCGGTACTTATTTAGAAAGATGGTTTGATTCCGCAACAATAGCTGCAGATACAAATATGGTTCTTCCAAAAGGATTTACTACGCCCGGAGATATGTTTAATCAATTTGTTGCACCGGTATTAACCTATGGAATAAAAGGAACAATATTTATGCAAGGCGAGCAAAATGTAGGTGATACCCCCACAGCTGCTTTGTATGGAGATCATTTTATAAAGATGATTACTGGTTGGAGAAAAACCTGGGGACAAGGTAACTTCCCTTTCTATTATGGACAACTTACACAGTTTGATACTAAAGCACCCGTTGATTCTATGAGTCCTAAGGCTCAGATTAGAGAAGGACAACGTTCGGCTTTGGTTATGCCTAAAACAGCAATGACTGTAAACCTTGATTTAGGTACGGGTACATGGCACTTTCCAAATAAATATGAAGCAGGCAGAAGATTGTCTATAATAGCTTTTGCGAAAGATTATGGTTATGATACCTTAGAGTATTCGGGACCAGTGTTTGAAAAGATGGGTGTTCAGGGCAACAAAGCAAAGTTGCTGTTTAGTCATAGAGGTTATGGGATGAAGCTATCTTCTGGTACTACCCTTAATGGATTTTATATTTCAGGGGCAAATGGTATTTGGTACAAGGCCACCGGCACTATTGTAGATAGTATGGTGGTGCTTACAAGTACTAGTGTACCAAACCCCACAAGGGTTAGTTATGCACAAGGGAAAACTTCTTATAATTTATTTAATAAGAACGGGTTACCGGCTTCTCCATTTAATAGCGATTTGCAGTGTTGGTCTGATGGTGTAAATCAATTGATTTCAATGCCAGAAACAAGCAGTAAAACCTTAGGTGTGCCAGACTTTAGTCCTGCTACAACTACTTCTGGTTTGCCTATTACTTACCAAACAGACAACCCAAGTGTTGCCACTATTGACAGCGCAGGATTAATTCATTTAGAAGGGGCGGGTACCTGCCATATTATAGCTTATCAGTCGGGCGATTCTTCTTTCAGATCATCCGTTAAGTTATCTCAAACCCTTACAGTGTCTAATCCTTTGCCCATAACTTCTTTGCCTTTAACCGTTACAAAAAAGAATATGGTGGCGGTGCTGCATTGGTCAACATTGACAGAGCAGAATAACGATCATTTCGAAGTGCAACGCTCTAATGATGGTAGTAATTTCATCAGCATTAATAATCTAGCTTCTAAAGGAAATAGTACAACTAAAATAGAATATGATTTTACAGACAATGCTCCATTAAAAGGAACAAGTTATTACCGCATCAAACAAGTTGATAAGAGCGGAAATTTTACTTATGGCAATGTAGTTTCTATCAATTTCACCACTAATAATAATACCCTTAAACTCTACCCTAATCCTGCAAAAGAAATTGTAACCTTCAGCTTTTATGCAAAGGAGCAAGGATTATTCGTTGCAAACATTATTAATGCAAAAGGAGTGGTTGTAAAAGCTATTAACCTATATGCAACTAATGGTGATAATAACAAACAGATAAACCTTGCTGGTTTGAGCAAGGGTAACTATACCATCGTTTTGAAAAATAATAATCAAACCATTTCTAGTAGGTTCGAGAAGTTATAATTCTTTATTTCCACAACATATTTTACATGATGTTCAATAATTTTCGTACTGTTTATAGCGCTGTTTTGCTGCTTGCTTTTTTAATGTTTGCAACCAATACACAAGCCAAGGTTGTTGTGCCAATGCCTTTTACTGACCACATGGTATTGCAGCGCAATATGCCTTTGCCGATATGGGGAACAGCATCTGCAGGAGAGAAAGTGAAAATTAGTTTTAATGGACAAGTAAATAGCGCCGTATCAGACAATGACGGTAAATGGAGAATTGTGCTTAATCCGATGATAGAAAAAGGTCCTTTAACCATGACAATTGAAGGTACTAATACCATCACGCTTACTGATATTTATATTGGTGAGGTCTGGAATTGCGCTGGACAATCAAATATGGATACAAGGCTTTCTTATTACGTATCGTCTTATCCTAAATGGGGTTATGCAGATACCATTGCAAATGCAACAGATTCTTTATTGAGATATGTAGATGTAAGGTCTTCTGTATTGAAAAAAAACATAGGGTGGCACGCCATATCTCCAACGACTGCTGGAGGCTGTTCTGCAACGGCATATTTCTTTGGAAAAGCTTTACAACAAAAACTAGGGTGTGTAGTAGGTTTATTGGTAACGGCTGTAGGTGGAAGCTATCTGGAAAGATGGTTTGATTCTGTAACAATAGCATCTGATAAAAACTTTGTCCTGCCAAAAGGATTTACTACACCCGGCGACTTATATAATCAGTTCATATCGCCGGTGGTAACTTACGGAATAAAAGGCACCATCTGTATGCATGGAGAGCAAAATGCAGGCGATACATTGACAGCCCCATTGTATGGTGAGCGATTTAAAAAGCTGATAACCTCTTGGAGGAAAGTTTGGGGACAAGGCGATTTCCCTTTTTACTACGGACAGATTACACAGTTTAATACGAAAGCCCCTGTAGATAGTTTTAGCCCTAAAGTAGAAGTTCGTGAGGGGCAACTTATGGCTTTGGCACTTCCTAAAACTGCTATGACGGTAAACTTAGATTTAGGTGCAGGGTCATGGCATTTTCCTAATAAATATGAAGCGGGTAGAAGGTTGTCTTTAATTGCTTTGGCTAAAGATTATGGATATGATACCATCGAGTATTCAGGACCTATATTCGAAAAGATGGGCGTGCAGGGCGATAAAGTAAAATTGCTTTTTAGTCATAGAGGTACTGGCATGAAGCTATCATCGGGAACTGAGCTTACGGGCTTTTACATTGCTGGAGCCGACGGTGTTTGGTATAAGGCTACGGGTAGTATTGTGGATAGTGTTGTGGTGGTTTCCAATGCAAGTGTTCCCAATCCAACAAGGGTTTCTTATGCTTTAGGTAAAACTTCCTATAACCTATTTAATAAAGAAGGATTACCTGCTTCCCCCTTTAATAGCGATAGGCAGCACTGGCCACAAGGGGTAAATCAATTGATTTCAATGCCCGAAACGAGTACTAAAACTTTAGGAACTTCAGACTTTAGTCCTGCTACTACCACTTCAGGATTGCCAATTACTTATCAAGTAGATAACCCTAAAGTTGCTTCTATTAGCCGTGGAGGATTAGTTCATTTAAAAGGAATAGGTACGTGCCATATCACAGCCTATCAAGCAGGGAATTCTACTTACAGATCATCTGTTGTATTGACTCAAACCCTTACTGTCTCAAAACTATAGTCATTTACAGTGACAAATATGATAGAATTAGTAAGAAAAAGAAACTAATTAAAGAGATTCCCGTTAATGCCGTTATTGGGCAAAATAGCCATCAGTTAAGTGTTGATGGTTTAGCAGGAGGACACTATACCATTATTTTGAAGAACAATACACAAAGTATTTCAAGTAAGTTCGAGAAATTGTAGGATTTTTATTACATAAGTTTACTTTGTACTAATAAAAAAAGCAGCTACTCCCCGTTAGGTTCATAGCTGCTTTTATAAATTGTCAATTAATAATTATCAATTAAAGTTTGCCTCTTTTTATTTCATCTACAACTCCTGGATCTAATAAGGTAGAAGTGTCGCCCAAGTTTTCAGTTTCTCCTTCGGCAATCTTTCTCAATATCCTACGCATAATCTTTCCACTACGAGTTTTAGGTAATCCACTTACAAACTGAATCTTATCAGGCTTAGCAATTGGCCCAATAATACGCGTTACTGTTTGCAAGATATCTTTTCTAGAAAGTGCTTCATCCCCATGAATATGACCCAAGATAACATAAGCATAAATACCTTGTCCTTTTACATCGTGCGGATAACCAACTACTGCACTTTCTATTACATCGGCGTGCATATTGATGGCATTTTCCACTTCAGCAGTACCAATACGGTGTCCACTTACATTCAATACATCATCTACACGTCCTGTAATTCTGTAATATCCTTCCGGACTACGCATAGCGCCATCACCCGTAAAGTATAAGTTAGGATAAGTTGCAAAGTAGTTGGTACGGCAACGTTCATGATCGCCGTAAGTGGTGCGGATGGTAGAAGGCCATGGTGCTTTAATGCACAAATTACCACTCACAGTTTCGCTTCCATCATCCAATACCTCATTTCCTTTATCATCAACCAAAAGCATCTGCACACCAGGCAAAGGCAAGGTAGCCCAACTTGGTTTAGATGGAGTAATGCCAGCCAAATTACTAATAAGTATACCACCCGTTTCTGTTTGCCACCAAGTATCTACTATTGGGCACTGCTTTTTACCTACGTGTTCATCATACCAATGCCATGCTTCCTCATTGATGGGTTCTCCAACGGTACCAAGTACTTTTAATGAAGATAAATCCTTATCCTGCAATGGCCCTAAACCAAAACCCATCAAGCTGCGGATGGCTGTTGGGGCAGTGTACAATATATTTACCTTGTATTTATCTACAATGTCCCAGAATCTTCCAGCATCAGGATAAGTAGGAACCCCTTCAAATATTAATGTGGTAGCACCTGCACTCAACGGTCCATAAAGAATATATGAGTGACCGGTAATCCAGCCAATATCTGCCGTACAGAAATGTATCTGCGACTTTTTATATTGAAACACATTGATAAAAGTATAGTTGGTATAAACCATGTAGCCACCACAAGCATGAACCACACCTTTCGGTTTGCCGGTACTACCAGAAGTGTAAAGTATAAACAATGGATCTTCGGCTTCCATTGGTTCTGCTTCTATAAAGTGAATGCCTTGCTCTTCTACATGTTTCATCTCATCTTCGTACCAAAGATCACGTCCTTTAAGCATACTTATTGGTGTTCTAGTACGGGTTATCACAATCACCTTTTTAACTGTACGGTTACCAATCAGGGTATCATCAATCACACTTTTCAAAGGAATATCTTTTGCTCCTCTAAATGCACCATCACAAGTAACGATGAACTCTGCTTGTGCATCATACAATCTATCTGCAATGCTTTGTGCCGAAAATCCACCAAATATTACCGAATGTACAGCACCAATTCTAGCGCAAGCTAAGGTCGCAACAGCAAGTTCGGGTATCATTCCCATATAGATACAAACTCGATCTCCCTTCTTTACCCCATTGTTTTTAAGCACCTGCCCAAACTGACAAACCCTTTCCAATAGTTTGCTGTAAGTGAGTAAACGGTTCTTTTCGCTTGGGTCATTTGGCTCCCATATAAGTGCAGGCGTATTTCCGTATTCCGCAATGTGCCTATCTAAACAGTTTTCGGTAATGTTCAACTGCGCACCGCTAAACCATTTAATGCTTGGTTCTGTAAAGTTCCAATCAAGAACAGAGTCCCATTTCTTTTTCCAAGTAAAGTTCTCGGCAACTTCACTCCAGAAAGCTTCGGGGTTTTCAATGCTCTTCTGATAAGCTTCTTTATAAGCTTCGTAAGACGTAATCTGATGGGGATAAGACATAATCGCTAGATAAATTAATTGTGTTTTTGAGGGCGTGAAGATAAAATGTTGAAGCGAATAATTACAAATGAATTTGGGATAATCGGGATAAAGAATTAGAATTGTAAAAATGCTAACAAAATGATCTTACCAGACTTAGTTATTGCTCCATCTGCCAAGGGTGGCGAAGGAGGGTTGGGCGTGTTTACTACAAGGGCTTTTGATGAAGGGACTATCGTAGAAATATCGCCTGTTTTGCCATTAACCAAGGAAGAAAGAACAGTTGTAGAAGCCACAAAACTGTATTACTACATCTTTGAGTGGGGCCCTGAGGAAGGCGCAGCGGCAATTGGGTTGGGCTATATATCAATGTACAACCACAGTTTCGATTCGAATTGCGAGTATGAAATGGACTTTGAAGAAGGCACCATGTCTGTAAAAACCGTAAAGCCAATTGCGTTGGGAGAGGAGTTGTTTATAAATTATAATGGCGATTCTGACGATAAAAGCCCTGTTTGGTTTGATGTGGTATAGTGAATATAGTCTTTGATTGCCAGACTTGAAGAGACAAAAATGTCACTAACGTAATAGTTGTCACTACTTGTCTCATTGTTGTTACAACTAACGTCATTTTTGTCGTTACTTGTCTTATAGTTGTGACTACTAACGTCATTTATGTCACTGCTTGTCTCATTGTTGTGACAACTAACGTCATTGTTGTCGTTACTTGTCTCACAGTTGCGACTACTAACGTCATTTTTGTCACTACTTGTCTCATTGTTGTTACTACTTGTCGTTATCGATGTTTTTGTTATCTAAAAGCGACTAAACTAGAGGTTAAAACAAAGATTGTATGGGATGATGTTATTGCCAAAAACAACAAGAGGAAGATAAGTAGCAAAAGTTGTATTATTTTAACGGGTACAGCAGACTATATATATGTTTAAAAACTTGCAGTTGATATGCCTTTTTACCAACAACTTTTGATAAATTGCAATACTTATAAGTTGATAAGGTAATACATCACTACTAAATATTCTTACTGAAATGAGGCAATCACTTATTTACATATTCCAAATAATATTTCTTTTTTCATGTAAAGAAGAGAAAAAGGAGCTTTTAAATGCCAAGCCTTATAGGGTTATCTTTCAACAATTAATGGCAGATACTGCAATTAGTAGCATATTATATTCAAATGGATATTATCTGTGCTTGCAAGAAAATCATAGAGTTGCAGTCTTTGATAAATTATACAAAAGGAACTTTCTGTTGGAAGATTCAATAAATATTTTCCCAATTTATAGTTTGTATAAAAATGATGATACTACATTCTTAATGAACGATAACTCTGAATTACTGGGATATCCAAAAAAAGAGTTTTATTTTACCAATAACTTTAAAATAAAAAGCAAAAGATTTGATATATGGGAATGCGATGTTCATTCAATATCCAATTGTAAATTATTCGAGGATTCTGAATATAGTATATATGCCAATCAAATTGGAGAATGGGGCTTTATGCTATTTTTTTACAATAAGAGATTAAAAAAAATTTATGCTGTTTGGTCTAGATCCCCTCGACAAATAATAAAATTTAAGAATTCTTATTTCATAGCCCAAGATGGCGACTTTACTATTACACCAGCGTTTAGTGTAGTTGTCGACCCTACTAAGCTAATTGAAATAAATTTTGATGAGGCAAGAAAACTTTGTCAATTAATGCAACATCTATCCGCGTCACCAGGAAAGTATTATGAAAATCTAAAAGACAGCATTAGAAATACAAAAGTCAATATTTATGGAGAGAATGAAGGAAAACACAGTGTACCTGTCTATACATTTTCGAAGTTGGGGAACATGTATTCTATTATCCGAAATGATTCATCAATATATCTAGTAATTCATAAGGATGATAGTTTATTCAAGGTTCAAACAATTCTAGATTCTCCTTTTTTGATTGATAATATCAACTACCAAATGATTAAGCAACACCACTTTATAACCTTCGGTAATTCCGGTAGCAAAACAGTTAACAACAAAATGGTTGATTATTCAAATTATGGATTTATGGTAATAAAAGACTCTTCAATTGATATTCTGCAGTATTATATCCAAAAACCTTGGAAAGAATGAAATGGAAAAACATTACTCCATTTTGGTTATTACTATAAGACCTTTCACATAATGCAAACAAAACCCTCCACAATAATACTTTTTCTTGCTCTCATCCTTTTATGGTAGATTGCATCTTTACAAAAGCACAAACTCACAATACCCAAATACAAATATCATGAAAGAAGATAAGCTTGCAGTGTTAATAGATGCCGACAATGTGCCATACTCCAACATAAAAGAAATGCTGGAGGAGATAGCCAAGAACGGTACGCCAACCATAAAAAGGATTTATGCCGACTGGACAAAACAAACAGTATCGGGCTGGAAGGGTGTGCTGCTAGAAAATGCCATAACGCCCATTCAACAATATAGTTATACCACAGGTAAAAACTCGAGCGATAGTGCCTTGATAATTGATGCAATGGATATATTATACTCGGAAAAAGTGGATGGGTTTTGTATAGTATCTAGCGATAGCGACTTTACCCGTTTGGCTATCAGACTACGAGAAGCGGGTATGAAAGTATATGGTTTTGGAGAGAAGAAAACACCGCAACCGTTCATTACTGCCTGCGATAAGTTTATCTACATAGAAATATTGAAGCCCGAAGTGATTAAACCTACTGAACTTACCACTGAACCAAAAGCAACCGCAAAAGTAAAGGCCACACCTTTAAACAACATAGATAAGGCACTGATAAACCTGATAAAAGAAAGCGTGGAGAACCTTGCAGATGAAAGCGGATGGACTTTCTTGGGCGAATTGGGCAACTTTATACTTAAAAAGAAGACAGACTTCGACCCTCGTAATTATGGGTTTCCGAAACTATTGCCATTGATAAAGAACATCGGCAAATTTGAAATTGATGAAAGAAGTACTGGCCCAGGCAACATCCGGCATATCTATCTTAAAATAAAATAAAATGCTTACCCCTCAGTATATCTTACCACAGGGAACACTAAGAAACAAACCACAAGGAACACATAGATTTTGTACAATATTCGATTATAACATATTTTTCAATCCTAGTGTTTCTTTGTGAAAAACATTGTGTCTCTTGTGGTAAATCTCCTGATTGGTAACAATTTTAGTTGGGAATTATCTCATACTTCTTATCCTTTTCAGTATTGAAAGAAAGAAGATTACCTATTGATGAAGGCGCAGATTTAATCTTAGTTCCAGCAAGTTTCACTGGTTTGTCTGTACGAATGGTACAAAGCCCACCGTTGCGAGAAACAATTGTAGCACTACTCAATTTTCCATTTACCCAAGCAATATCAGTTACAAAGTTTCCTCTACCTACTAATCCAGTTACACTACCTGTTTTCCAAGCGCCAGGAAGTGCCGGCAAAAGATGCAATTCATTGTTCTGACTTTGCAAAAGCATCTCTGCAATGCCCGCAGTGCCAGCAAAGTTTCCATCTATCTGAAACGGTGGATGCGCGTCGAACAAGTTGTCATAAGCACCACTTCCGCCTTGTGCAGCACGATGCAGCAAGTTTCTAAAAAGTAAATACGCATGATTGCCATCTAATAGTCTTGCCCACATGTTTACCTTCCAAGCAAGGCTCCAACCAGTGCCAGCGTCACCACGTAACTCCAATGTTTTCTTAGCGGCTGCTGCCAAATCCGGTGTGTTTAAAGGAGAAATTTCATGTGCAGGATGCAGTGCATACAAATGAGAAGTGTGTCGGTGATGAGGATCTACATCGTCAAAATCTTTGTACCACTCTTGCAAATTACCCTTATGCCCTATCTGAAACGGATATAATTTATTGAGCGTTGCATTCAGCGTATCGCCAAAAGATTTATCTATTGATAATACCTTCTCAGCGGCAAGTGTATTGTGAAATAAATCGCGGATAATGCCCATATCCATCGTGGTAGCTATCGAAATGGCAGATTTCTTTGTGCCATCCATATAGTCATTCTCTGGCGAAGTAGATGGGGCAGTAACTAAATGTCCGTTTTCGTCTGGCACCAACCAGTTCAAAGAAAATATGGCGGCATCTTTTAAAATAGAGTAGTTGTCTTGCAAAAACTTCTTATCGCCAGTATATAAATAATGCTCCCATATATGGTGAGAGAGCCAGTTGGCACCCATTGCCCAATTTGCCCATTTAGGATCGCCTGCACCCTTATCTCCCACAGGATTACTCAATGCCCAAATGTCGGAGTTGTGGTGTACTACCCATCCTCTCGAATGATAAAACTCATTGGCAGTAACGGTACCTGTGGTATGAAGTTCTTTAATTAAATCGAATAAAGGCTGATTCAACTCGGACAAATTGGTGCTTTCTGAGGGCCAATAGTTCATCTGTACATTTATGTTGGTGGTATAGTTGCTACTCCATGGGGCTCGTAATTCCTTGTTCCAGATGCCTTGCAAATTTGCAGGGGCATTGGGTGTACGCGAAGAGGATATTAGCAAGTAACGACCATATTGAAAATACAAAGCCTCTAAACCTGCATCAGTGCCACCTTTTGAATAAGCATCAAGTCGTTCGTCGGTTGGGATAGTTGCTTTACTTTCTTCTTTGTTCAATACCAGCGATACCCTGTTAAAATAATGATGATAGTCGTTCAGATGTTCCTTCAGTAAACTAGTATATTCCTTCGAGGTAGCCATTGCCAAATAAGACTCTGCAAGTTTATGTTCATCTTTACCGTCAATGTCAGGACGCTTATCATAGCCATTAAAGCTTGTTGCGGCAGTGGCATAAATTAGTACTTCGGAGGCATTGTTAATAGAAACTCCACTTGTATCTGATGTAGTTGTTCCGTCCTTGCTAACTGCTTTTGCCAGTAGTTCATAGCGCATTCCAATCTGTGCTGTAAGAATGTCTTTATAAATTACATATTCTCTTCCCTTGGGTTTGTAATAGGTAGGATCTTCATGAAGAGGCGCATTTCCTTTTAAAGACAATAGATTATTTTCAGCTGATACGGTGTATTTTATTAAGCTTTTTGCGCCAATATGAATGTTAATTTGATTAGGTTTATCAGCCTTTATCTTTATTACCATACAATGTTCTGGTGCTGAAACAAAAACTTCTCTGGTATAATTAACGCCATTAACTGAATACTTTGTGGTGGCAATCGCATCAGAAATATTCAAGTCGCGATAATAGGAAGAAACAGTATTGTTCAGGTATTTTTGTTTAATCATTAAATCGCCCAAAGGCAAATAACTTTCAGAAAACAGACCCTGAATCTTTCTTGCTAAGGAAGAGGCCTTGGTATAATTGCCTTCAAACAATGCTTCTCTAAGTGGCTTCAGGTTTTCGAAAGCAGTAGGGTTCACATTGGTTTTTACAGGTCCGCCGCTCCACAGCGTAGCTTCGTTTAGTTGAATTAATTCATTTTCCGGGTCACCAAATACCATTCCTCCAAATGTTCCATTACCAACAGGTAAGGCTTCTGTCCATTTTGTTGCAGGTTTATTATACCACAACTTCAAATCGGATTGTGCATTAGAAACAATAAATACGAGGGAGAAAGAAACGAGGAATAGGGCTTTAATAGTGGAAGCAGAAAGAGTTTTTTTCATAATAACGGTAGTAATATTTGTATGCAAAAGTAGAGACTTGAAGTTATTTGCAAAGTTTAAATCATCTTCCCCCCCGTCAGTTATTTACGGAAACACATCTACTTATTTCTTAAACAGTATGAAGAGGACACATTGCCTCATGTTGTCATCTCCTGAAATAGCTTGTCAGTAAAATGGGCAAAAACGGAGCAGATGGAAGAAGCAAAAGTTGGCAATGTGTACACAGTTAATGTGTCAGAAAGTTTTGAATCTGATGGCAAATTAGGGGTTTATGAGCCTAGTTTTCGCA
>CANCVE010000092.1 GCA_947381435.1 Chitinophagaceae bacterium | reverse complement strand
CATTGTTCATGGCTATTAAAAACATTGAAAAAGCATGGACACGCCCTATTGCAAACTGGCAATTAATATTAAACCAATTTCTAATTATTTTTGAAGCAAGATGTAATATTTAAAAAGCCAGTTTACACAAACTACTTTATACTCTCTCTATCTAGCCTAATTTCTCTTAAAATACCTTCCTCAAAGTCATACTAAGGGCGCTTAGAATGACATTGAGGGCGCTTAATATGACATTGAGGGCGCTTAATATGATATTGAGGGCGCTTAGAATGATATTGAGGGCGCTTAGAATGACATTGAGGGCGCTTAATATGATATTGAGGGCGCTTAATGTCATATTAAGGAGCCTTAATAGATCGGTTTACTACCTAATAATCACCTTTTTCGTGTCGTAAGTATCCAAACCAACGGCCCTCAGATAATAAATACCCGATGCTAGTTTACCATGATCGTTTAGGTTTATGCTTATTGTAGTATTCCCCTTTAAAGCGCTTACTTTTTTAAGATTTAGCAGTCGTCCTTCTACCGTAGTGAGGTAAAATTGAATGTCTTTATTCTCTTTAATTGAAAGATTTATTTTCAGTAATCCATCGCTCGGATTAGGGACAATTGCCCAACTTTCAGTTGTAATAGTAGACGTAGAAATAGGCTGTTTTACGATAGTCGAAAGTACTATCGGATGCTTTTGATAGTTAATATCCCATGCTTCTATTGGGGTAATGTCGGCAGTAATAGCTAGGCTGTCAGTATTGCTAAAGTTGCTCGTTTTAAATACTAACTCTATCAAGGTTGTACTGTCCTCCAATGTTTGGGAAAGCATGGTTTTATCATTCCATAAAAAAGAAATTTTACCTTTTTCCTTGTGTGCAATGCCATATTCTATCCCCAAAACATTATTCTCTATACCCACAAAGTCGAAGTTTTTGGTATTATAGTTCATCGTAAACTGTAGGCCAATCAGGTTTTTAAAGTCACTCACTTTTATGGGTACTCTTATTTCATTTTGATTACTAATTGCTGTAGACATTGAAGGATAATATAAATGAACAGTAGTGTTTGGCATATTGTCGGTTCCTGCAATAGTCGATTGCCAATCGTAGTTTACATCACCCAATTTTACGCCTATAAAGTTTTGTTTTGATTGATTAATCAGCAGATTATTAATCGATATACTATCCTTAAATGGAAATGGATTCGTGTTGTTCGTAAATTGATAGGCGCTATCCACAAAAGCCCATAACCTATTGCCCGTAAATGTAGTATCCATGCCTAGTATTAAACGCTTCATAAGTAAAACATCAGACACAGAAACTAGTCCATCATTATTTACATCGGCAGCAATGATTTTGTAAGGGCTATTCAATAATTGTTTACCCAAAATGTGCGCCTGAACCAGATAAACATCAATTACAGAAACACCGTTTGCCTTCAAAGAATCATTATTCTTAGATGCCTTTAAAACATAGTTAGAATTTGATGGTGTAGTGAGATTATAACTGCCCGAAAACAACGTTTTATTGCCATTTAACGCAATAGAAACCTTAGAAATTGTAGTACCTGAAGGGGTAGAAACATTTCCGCTGATGGATAAGAGACTCAATACTTTAACCACCACTTTATTAGAAACCGCAACCGATGTGGTTACGCAAGATAAATTGCTAGTAAGCTGACAGGTAATAGTATCATTATTTGCCAGAAGGGGAGTAGTGTAGGTTGCAGAAGTTGCTCCACTAATGATAACGCCATTCTTTTTCCATTGATAGATGGGCAAACTGCCACCATTTATTGGGCTAGCAGTAAAAGTGATACTATCGCCAGTGAAGATGGTTGTTTTGGTAGCCGAAACAGTTACAAAAGGGGAAACAGGTATTGTAACCGTAATATTTGCCACATTGTAAATACTATCGCAACCTTGATAGCTTTTAATAGTATCTCTAACAACGGTGCTTTTAGTGTAGCTAATAGATTTATAAACCGCTGAACTGCAACCCGTATAGGCGACAGATTTAGTAGTAGGCGTTATAGGTTTGATGGTAATATTTGCTACGTTGTAGATGCTATCGCAACCCTGATAACTCTTGATTGTATCCCTAATTACCGTGCTTTTAGTATAGCTGATTGATTTATAAACAACAGAACTGCAACTTGTATAAGTAGCAGATTTGGTAGTAGGGGTAATGGGCTTGATGGTAATGTTTGCCACAATGTATAAGCTGTCCCAACCTTGTACTGCCTTAAATGTGTCGATTACAACGGTGGAAGAAAGGTATGTTTTGCTATTATAAACCACACTCTTGCAACCTGTAAAAGAGAGATTGGTTGTTTTAGGAAGAACAGTATTTACCGTTAGGAAGATATAATTATTGTACGTGCTGTTGTTGTTTACCAATGTCCAGTTGCCACCTGTTGGTTTGTAATAAACTGCCAGTTCGTAAGTGCCAGGCAGCAAAGAAACATTGCCGGTAGTAGAGAAATTTAGTGTGGAAGTAGATGCCCCAGACTTTACCGTATTGCTAGGTATAGTTTTAATGAAATCGACAAAATTGTTTGATGCATCGAAGGCTGCCAAGGCAAAGTCGCCAGTAAAAGTAGTGGTGCCAACATTGGTAAGACTTGTAGTAACGCCAACCGCACTATTAAACTCAATGTTTGTGGCAGAAAGAGATAAGTTAGCATTCAGGCCAATGCCATAGACTGTGCTAGTACTCGGCTTGATACCAATGATAGCAAACTGAAAATTATTATAGCCGCCAGAGCCTCCACCAGTACCAAGAATCTTAGGGTTTAAAGAGTCTATTTGATAGTAGCCATCATTAATACCGCCCCATCCCCAGTTGAAATGCAGGTAATTATTGTTGTCGTAACCATCCGCAATAAACGAATGTCCTCCGCCACTTCCAGTACCACGATAAATTACGGGCCTTCCTGCTTTCAATTCTTTTTGTATAGTATCAATCCATTTAGCAGAGGTAAAATTGCTTCGTTGAATGGCTTGCAGGTTATTATCATAACCAAAATAAGCCTCTAAAGCATAATCAGCACTCTGAAAATAAAGTCCTCCCGTGGTGTACGCCACACTGTTTGTGGTAGAATAATCCATGTCTACACTTACGCCGCAATGATACATAAGGTTGGCAACGGCTTTAACTTGGTTAGCAGTAGAAGCTACTGTAAGCGCTGTAGGCATTGAATCCCACAGATAAGTGGTGCTGCCAAAGTTTACGGTAAGAGGTCCATACGAAGGGGTGGTTTTAGGTGTGTAAGTACGGATTCCAATTCCTTTAGTGGGATATTTCCAGAACTTCATTATCTGAGCCATTACCGTGGCCACACATCCTGTAACAGTATTAGAACCACTTTTGCTATCGTATGGGCAAAGGCTATTGTAATATGGGGTTTGATTCCATGTTGTTTTTATTAACGGAGAAACTACTGGTGTTCCGAAAGTAGATGCACCAAATAGTTCAATAGTCTTTCTGGCGGGATTAATTAGTTCCTTCCAACTATTAGCAATGTCAGTATTTGTAAGGTTGTTTTTTATGGCATAATCAATATCCTTTTTATAACCATCAAGCCATTCTGTTAATTGAATGGGCATATTATTGGTCGAAAAATTTGCTTTATCAGAATAGCCAAGTATGGGTTTTACATTATCATCGGCAGACACTATTACAAAACCTTTCGGATTGTCGATATTGAAAACATAAAACAAAACCCTTGTGCTCGTGCTGTCTGTGGCCTTAGAGGTTAATGTAAAATTGCAGTTAACGAACGCATTGTTTTGAACCTTATATATAAAGAAGTTTCTAGCAACCAATTGGGCTGTAGATTCATTTATGGTATTTGCCATCACCGAAGCAGAAATAATCAAAAATGAAAACAGAACAATTAGTTTTTTCAATTTGGAGAGATTAAAATTAGGCTGTAAAGTAAATTAAAAAAAGGGTAATTAAGCTAGTTAAGGCAGAACTTGTACCATTTTCTTCATTTGTTACTTTGCAATAATGATGTTAAATTATAGAATAACGCTGCTCTTAGAGTATTGTTAAGCGATGAAGAAAAAATTTGTATGCATAAAGTCTATACATTAGCATCCTAAATTGTAAAAATATGAAAAAAGTATTAATGGTTTTATTGGGAGGCGTGCTATTGGCCGTTACTTCTCAAGCACAGTCTGTTTTAGACCAAGCTAAGACTAAAGCAAATAACGCAGCAAGTGCAACAACTGCTAAAGTAAAAGGTAAAGAAGCAGAAGCAAAAGCGGGTGCTAATGAAGCAAAAGCAAAGGTTTCTGCCGACGCAAATCAGGCAAAGTCTGTAGGTAAACAAACGGTAGAAAGTGCAAAGGCTTCTGCTACAGATGGTGCAGCAAAGTTGAAGAAAGATGGTACGCCAGATATGCGTTTCAAGGAAAACAAGGAAAAATTGAAACTAAAGAAAGATGGCACGCCAGACATGCGCGTTAAAGAGAATAAAGAAAAAGCAAAAGCTAAGGTTGATGCAACAACTAAGAAAGTAAAGAAGGATGCAGAAGCTATTGTAAAATAGAAGCTAAATTATCTTTAACTATGTTTTGATACTAAGAGGGAATTGCTACGGCAGTTCCCTCTTTTTTTTATGGTACATAACAATTATTCTACCTATTAAAAACTATACACGTAAAGTAGACTAATATATTTGCCATTATCTTTTTCAGTTATACATATTTTAATGAAACAATTTTTACTTTTCACTACTCTCTTTATTGCTTTTTCTTTTGCAGCCGATGCCCAGAATATCACCATCAGTGGGCAGATTATTGATAGTGCTTCCAAGCAACCCATCGAATTAGCAACTGTATCATTAATCAATCAAAATGGAAAAGTAGCTGCCATAGCCACCACTGATAAAGCAGGGAAGTTTTCATTAGTTGCAAATAGCAATACTACTTTCTCGCTTGTTGCCGACTTTTTGGGGTATAGAAAGAAGACGATTGCTAATATTTCTCTTCAAAACAAAACTACTATTGGCAGTATTGCCTTGAGTCCATACATAAACAGTTTCCAAGAAGTGGTGGTGCAAGGTCAAAACAACGGATTGAAAATAAAGAACGACAGGCAAGTGTTCAAGGCTAGCCAGTTCGATAATGCCAAATCTGGTACTGCCGTAGATGTACTTCGCAACCTTCCTTCGGTGGCAGTAAATGCTGAAGGAGGAATCACACTTCGTGGTTCGGATAATTTTATGGTATTGATAAATGGAAAACCTTCGTTGGTTGATGCTGCCACAATCTTGTCGCAGCTTCCTGCCAATTCCATCGATAATGTAGAAGTAATAACTACCCCCTCGGCACGTTTTGATCCTGATGGAAAAGCAGGCATTATTAATATTACCACCAAGAAAGGCTTAAATGAAGGATGGCTTGTTCAGGCAAATGCAATGGGTGGTGTTCCTACCCTGCACGATTATGGCAATGGCCGAAAGCCAACTCGCTTTAGTGGCGATATTACCATAGGTTATAAAAAGAACAAATGGGATTTGAATGCTAGTGCCAATTATCTCCGTAATGATTTGGCTGGTTATCGGGAGGGTAATGCCTATACCATCGATTTAGGAGATTTTATTGCGCCTATCCAAACTAATTTTCCTTCTGTGGGCGAACGTAGTTTCAAGCGTTATAACTATGGGGTACGTTTTGCCGCTACTTATGCTGCCAGTAAAAGCGATACTTGGTCGGCAGGATTCTACCAAGGGTTTAAACACCAAGACAGAGAGGCCGATTTAAACTATCGTGTTTTCCGAACAAGGGCAGGGGCTTTTGTTAGCGAAAACTATTATTACAATGCTAATAACCAAGCCCGTGAAGGTGCATTTACACTAGGAAACATCGATTATGCCCATACTTTCAAAGACAAGAGTTCGCTTACTGCTTCCTTATTGTATGAGGGGGCTGACCTTCATGGAGGAACTACCAACAATAACCTCGTTTCTAAAACTTCTAGCGATACTTTGCAGTACACAAGAACCCTCTACGATAATCCTTTGAATGGCTATCGAGCTAAAATGGAATATACTAAAAAGATAGGAATTGGAACGCTAGAAGTGGGCTATCAGTATCGTTTTGATGGACAGAATGGACATTTTAATTATGATACCCTCAACCTTATCACGAAGCAGCTATTGCCCGATGCGGAGTTTACTAGTGCCGTTAAGGTAGAAAATGTAATTCATTCTGTCTATGCGCAGTACAGTGTGCAACAAGCAAAATGGTTTTATAGTGGCGGACTACGTTATGAATATGCCGATCGGAAGCTTTGGTTTAATACTATTGTTCAACCTTCACTTACCCTCAACAATTTGTTCCCTTCCTTACAAGTACGTTATACTGCTAGTAATGATTGGAAGTGGAAGGCGGGCATTAGCCGCAGGGTTAAACGTACCACCAATACCGAACTGAATCCTTATCCAGAAAGGGAACACTCTGAAACATTGGAGAAAGGCGATTCTAAGTTATTGCCCGAATTTGTAACCCTTGCCGAGATTGGGACAGAACATACTTACAAACAAGGAACCTGGTATGCAACTGCTTATTATCAGCATACGGCAAACATTATTCAGCGCCTCAATAGTGTGTATGCAGATACTATCCTCAACCGTATTTACACCAATGCCACCGAGGCTATGCAGTATGGTGTGGAGGCTGGTGTAACTGTAAACCCTACTAAGTGGTTGCAGATGCTAGCGGGCATAAACGTATTTGAGTCGAAGGTTAAGGGAACCATCTTTAATGGGGATGTGGCGGTAGATAACAGTAAGGTTGCCTACACTTTCAACACTACACAGACCTTTAAGTTGCCTTCTAAATACACGGTGCAGTTTAGTGTATCGTACTTGTCGCTTCGTCCTACGGCGCAAGGGGAAGATGGGGCTTACTTGTCTCCTAATTTATCTATTAAAAAGACCACTAACAATAATCAATGGAGCTTTCAGGCACAGTGGCTAAATATGGATGCAGGTTTGGGTAACTCGAACATACAACGCATTACCACACAAGGCAAGCAGTTTTACACTACTACCAACTACATTCAAGAACCAGACGTGATTCAGTTTGGCATAAGCTACAACTTCAACAAACTAAACAAGAAGGTAAAACTTCCGGTGAGTGAGATAGGAGAGAAGGAATTTTAATAGATATGAGATGTTAGATATGAGATATTAGATTTGAAATATGAGTAACGAATCTATTCAGTTTGGTTAAAGTGAATGAGATAAAACGCTCTATCTCTATCTCTTTGTTCTAGTATTTAAACCCATTTTACCCTACTCAATAATTCCCTCTACGGTTTTCTGTTTAAGTAACTCAGTGGACTCTGTTGAATTCACTTTCTATTATTAAAAAGGCATTGCAAGATGAGATCTAACCCTAATAATTAGAGCAATAAAATATTTTTTATTCCTGTTAGTCCAGATGTTCGCATGGCTGATCGTGGATGTTAAGCGAAGCGCATCCCGAACTGCCAATAAAAGGGATTTTTAATCCCATTGATTTCAGGAGCAAGTGTTCAGTGAAAGCTGGGCACTTGTTCCCAAAAGTCGAACCAATTTGTAACTGGAAATTACAACAATAAAAATCCTACCTATCCCACAAGTCTTAATACTCCAATATACATTATAAGCCAAGCCAAGCACTATTAACTGTTTACTGTTCACTCCAATGCACTCTCCCATCATCATTTTTGATCATGAACGCATAAAACACTAATCATACAAGGTATTTGATTAATCATACAAGATAAAACACTAATCATACTAGGTATTTAACTAATCATACGGAATAAAACACTAATCATACAAGGTATTTGACTAATCATACGGAATAAAACATTAATCATACAAGGTATTTGATTAATCATACGGAATAAAACACTAATGATACAAGGTATTTGACCAATGATACAAGATAAAACACACATCAGTAAGCATAATTGAAAATGGAGTGAAAAAAGGGTTCGAAAATTAGTTAATCGAACTTAATATTGAATAAAATGATTGCTGTCCGTGGATGTTAAGCGATGCGCATTCCGAACTACCGATAAAAGGAATTTTTAATCCAGTTGCCTCCACTCCGCTTGCTCACATCAAATTAGCATGTTTCACGGAATCTATGCCCAACTGGCAGATGAATATCGCGAAGTCTGGTAAATGCCTACGCATTACATACACATCTAGCCTATGAATAACTTAACCAGTAATGTACTACTCGAAAATCGGGGTGCTAGTTCATGAATCCCTTCATGGACTGGTTACTAAATAAATCATAATAATAATAATAATTTTGTCAGTATTGCAAGTTGGGTTGCAGCGGTATGTTATTGTGGTATGGTTTAAAGTAAAGCCTCATCTTCTCACCTCCTCATTGGCTACCGTTAGGACACATCTATTTCATTATGATTTCTATACTTAAGACCCACCTCCTACCTCCTCTCAAAGGAGGAGAAACTGGGAGACCTTAGCGAAGATTTTAAAAACCTGAGTCAGAAAGTATGTTTTTAGTTTTCAGAAACTAACTATAGAGGCTAGTACCCAAAATACCTTAGTTATATGAATGCTCATCTTAAGTTTTGAAGTTATAGTAATTTATGAATTGTTACTTATTGAAAGGCTAAGTACATACCATAAAGTACCATGCTAATGCCTAGAATGGTGACACCAAAAAGAAAGAAATCCTGAAAGTCGGGTATAATATTTAATATGGCCATTACGCAAGCAATAAAACCCAAAAAACCACCAATACCCATTAGTATGAAACCTGTTAATTGTTTTCGGGCATTCTTCAATCTTTTAAATTCAACAATATAATCATTAATTAGGTTGTTGGAGTAACCTTTTGATACTAAAGATTCTTCTACCGCCTTTAGCGAGAAATTGTCATTAAGCCAAAGTTGCAACATGGCTGAGTTTAGGGTATTGTTGTTCATAAAGCAAGTATTTTTTTGTTAATCGTTATAATTCTACAGCTAAGTAAGTGATTTTTTTAAATAATGACAAAATTTATTAGTTTGATTTTTATTAATAGAGTTAATTATTGATTCTTAAGCATGGTATTGCTCAAAATATATGATTGCTCATTTTTTAAAATAGAAGGTTATTAAGTAAAACGCAAATTCAAGAAATTGACCAGTTGAGTTGTAGTCGAATTAACAATATTTCACTTTTTTAATATAATATTTTGTTAATCCATTATATTGAATATGTTTGATGTATGAACAGCTTTTGGGAGTAATGTCTCTACGCTAATCTATTTGTAAGAGTTTTTATATCAAATAGAATATTATGTTGTCTTTTAAGTCCGTCATCTCATTGCTTGCAATATGTTTACTCTCAAATAGCATAAGTGCACAGTTGAGCTCTAATTTTACCGCTAGTGTAACAAGTGGATGCAGTCCTCTTTCTGTTTCCTTTGCCAATAATTCTACTGGAACTTCTAATGCCGCGATTTTTCAATGGGATTTTGGCAATAAAAATAAAGTAACAACTACAAAAAAGGATTCGGCAGTAGGGGCTATATACAGTATTGATTCGAATTATACAGTTACACTCACCATTACAGACGGTAGTAATGTTTCTACTTCTTCTGTTGCTATTAATGTATTTAAAAAACCAATTGCAAGTTTTATAATAGATAAATACGGGGGTTGTTCTCCATTGTCTGTAAGCTTTACTAGTACCTCTAAAGCTGGTAGCGGAAATATTAATTACTATTTATGGGATTTTGGTAACGGGAATGTGCTGCAAGGGGATAGTTTAAGTTCCGTTACTAATAATTTTTTATATGGAGGAAACTTTCCGGTAAAACTGTTGGTACGTAACACAAATAATTGCAGCAGTGTGCAAGTGATCAATGATTCGCTGGTTAAGGTGTTGCAATCTCCGGTGGCTAATTATGTTAAGGACATCAATATTTTGTGTGCGGTAGGTGATACGGTGCATTTTAAAAACAAAACTACTTATACTATTGGTACAACCTATTTGTGGAACTTTGGAGATGGAACTACATCTACACAGAGTGCGCCTTTTAATAAGTATTTAGTAAAAGGAGTTTTTCAGGATACGATGATTGCTACCAATAGTAATGGTTGTACAGATACCTCTATCTCCAAATCGCAAGTGAATGTAGCTAATTTTAATACAAATTTTAGCTTGCAGGATAGTGTTTGTGCGAATAGTAACGTTACATTTACAAACGTAAGTACTCCTTCCCCAAATTCTTCTGTATGGAAGAGTAGTGATACAGCCATAATTTTTGGTGGAAGAAATTACAAACACATTTTTACTAAAGTTGGGTTGTTTCAAGTAACCTTAATAAATAAGTTTGGCGCCTGTGTAGATTCGGTTGTCAAATCTTTAAAAGTAGTCACTTCTGGTGCTTTGTCTAAGTTTGTTGTAAACAATGTGCCTTTATGTAATGGTAAGATTTCTATTATACTGAGTGATACGGTTACTGGCGACAAAAACTGGGAATGGCAATTAGGAAATAGTGGAAATATTCAAAAATCTCAAACGGCAAATTATATATTAAAAGCTGATTCGGTTTATCAATTTTCCTTAACTGCTATAACAGCATTTGGTTGTGTAGCAGAAGTAACTTTAATAGATTCTGTGAAAAAAAAACCAGTTAAAATTAATTATTTATCAAATACATTACCAAACAGTTTAACAGGGTGCCCTGGTTTGGGAATGACATTTTGGACTTCTCCTTCTATAGGACTGAAAAATTATCAATGGGATTTTGGAGATACATCGTTTTCTACATTGGATACCCCGACGCATTCTTATAGTAATATTGGGACATTCCCAGTAAAGTTAACTTACACTACGCCAGATGGCTGTACTGATACAGTTTGGCTTAGAAGCGTTCAGACTGGTATAAAACCCCAAGCCACCTTTAGTATGAGTGCAATAAGTAACACTATCTGTGGTAGTTCTAAGATCTACTTTTTTGATCAAACTATGCAGAAGCCAATTGTGAATTGGTCATGGAATTTTGGCGACAGTAGCGCAATTGACCATTCGCCTAATCCAAAACATTTTTATAAGGATACAGGCACTTATGATTTACAGTTTATAGTATCAAATGGTACTTGTGCCGACACACTTTCGTTGCCTAAATATTTTACTGTAATTCCTTCTATTGCTTATGTGGACAGTATAAAGTACACATGTAATGGTAACAGAGATACGGTGACTTTTATTCAGAAGAATAAATTGGTTACTTCTGGAAAGTGGTATTTTGGTGATGGAGATTCGATGATATTTGATACTTCTCAAAGAAAAATAACACACATATACCAAAAGGAAGGAGTATTTATGCCAATACTTCAATCTACCGGTGGTACATGTTTAGTGAGAGATACACAATATGTTTACATTTTGCAAAAGCAATATCCCTTTTTGATAGTAGATACTAACAGAATTGTTGCTGATACAAATGTGTTTTGCGAGCAGGATTTGATGTCGCTTAGGATAAAGAAAAGTAGTATTGATACCAATTATGGTGCTTTGAAGAGCTTCTATTATGGCCTTAAAAGCTGGCAGTATGGAGATGGGAGTTATTATACAGGAGTTTCTAAACGAACAAAATTTTTCAATACAAGTTATGCTGATACTTTGAACCAATTGACGCCGGGGAAGATAAACATCAGGGCAATTACAACATCAAACTTTTTTGGTTGTAACGATACTAGTAACTATGTGAAAGTAAAGATAAAGGGACCAATTGCAGGGTATAAAATAGTTAACGTAAAAGACTGTTTCAAGACGCCAATTGTATTTAAAGATACTTCCAAAACAACGTTTAATGTACCGTTAGCAAAGTGGACTTGGAGTTTTGGAGACTCTACCTTTTCTGCCGAAACTACTAATGTTAGTCAAAATCATAAGTATGCTTCTCCTGATTCTTTTGCAACTTATTTAAGGGTTACTGATACTGACGGATGCACTGATAGTACAAGACTGAAAGTATACGCTCTTCCAACTGGCCCCAAAGCAAGCTTTAATTGGCTACCATTAGATATTACAACAGATACAATCAGTACTTTTACAAGCACTTCTGATACTTTTGGTTGTATCAATACAAGTTACAAATGGTTTTTTTCTTCTAGTAAGCTATCTGATACTGCTTCAATTGTACAATTTGTTTATCCCAATCCTGTTACAGATAAAATAACATTAATTGTTACTAACCCTGCAAATGGTTGTAGGGATACGGCTGTAAACAGTATCACAATAAAAAGAGCTATAGCGCACTTTTCTGCAAAAGTTTCTTACTCAGGTGTTACAACCAGTTGCCCTCCCGCACTTGTAACCGCAACAAGTTATTCTGTTGGAGCTACTGAAATAAGTTGGAGTTTTGGTGATAATACGCCCGGTACAGGTTTGTTGACTAATTCCACTGTAGGACATACTTATAATAAACCTGGGCGCTATACGATTACATTGTATGCGTTTAATAATAATATACTCAGTGATTCTACTTCCCAAACTATAATAATTAGTGGTCCTGTAGCTACGTTAAAGTCTAGTATTAAAAAAAGTTGTGGTCCTACTATTGTTGGATTAACTGCTACTCAAAAAAATATAGATAAAATCGCATGGGACTTTGGGGATGGTAATGTAACGCTGCCAATCAAAAATGATACAATAAAGACTCACCTTTATAATATTGCAGGAACATTTACTCCTTCTGTATTATTGGCAGATTCTCTTGGGTGCAAATCTTCATTTTTATTGGCAGATTCAATAGTTATTGATACGCTAAAGGCTAATTTTACTGCTAATAAGAAAGTCTTTTGTGATACTGGTATGGTCGTTTTTACTCCTAAAGTTAATAGCTACTCTGGTGATAGCTTACAATGGTCTATAAAATACTCTTGGAATTTCGGGACTAATAATAAAGCTGATACATCTAATTTGTTATCCAGTAGTTTTTATTACAATAAACCGGGTAAATATCCAGTTAAGCAACAGGTCTTTACACTTGCAGGATGTACTGTCACGAATGTAGATACAATAGTTGTTAATTCTACTCCAACTGCAATCATTAAAGTGCCAAAGGATGTTTGTGAAAACAGCCCAGCAATATTTACTGCTACTACTTCTAATAATGTTGGTGTAAGCTGGAATTGGACAGTGAACAATGCTGATTCTTCTACTTTACAGAATCCAGATCCAATGTATTTCAAAACAACTAAAGACAGCTCTTATAACGTTATTGTAAAATTGTTGACAGTAAGAAATGGTTGCATAGATACCGCTAAAAGCAATTTGGCGATACATCCTGTTCCTTATTTTACGCTTAATGTATCGCCTAAAAAGACACCCGTTTGTCTCAATGAAACAATAACCATTACTGCTGCCGATGGAAAAAATTATGTTTGGTATCCTGATTTTAATAATGTTCATGGCGCAACATTTATTGATAAACCTCAAAAAACAACACTTTACACCGTAACTGCTATAAACCAGTTTAATTGTGCAACTACCGATAGTACTAAAGTAATTGTAGCTTCATGGCAGCACCCCGATTATACGGCGGAGAGATTACTTTGCAAAGGAAGCTCGATAGAAATACCCGTAAATGGTATGGATAGTATAGTTTGGCATTATGACAGTACTACGCTTAGTGATTTTGGGAATCACCCAATTGCCAAGCCGTCAGTTACCACCGTTTACCAATTTACTGCTAGTGATAAATACAAATGTTTCAATTATGATGGTAGTATAAGAGTTGAAGTAGGTACGCCTCCCGATGCTAAATACGAAGCAGTTAATGTATTAACTGGTGATAATGTAAAGCTCAATGCTTTGTCATCGACCGACATTGTTTCTTATTCTTGGTCGCCTGCTACCTACTTAAATTGCACAGATTGTGCAGAGCCCTATTGTAAACCTATTACTGATATAAGTTTTGGTGTAATAGTCACAAACAAATATGGTTGCACTACTACCGACTCTTTATTTGTTCATCTTAGTTGTGGAGAGTCAATTTATATACCTACAGCATTTGCACCTAATGGATTAAACAAACTCTTTTATCCAATTGGTAGGGGAGTTCAGAAAGTAACCTACTTTAGGGTGTTTAATAGGATGGGGCAATTAGTTTATGAGAGAAATAATTTTCATTTAAGCGATTCTAACGTTGGTTGGAATGGCGATGTAAAGGGTAAAGAAACAAACGCTGGAACATACGTGTACGATTTAGAAGCTATCTGTGATACAGGTGAAGTATTTCACAAAAAAGGCACAGTAGTATTAATTAGATAGTTTTATAAAGTGCTCCATTGTTTGTTTGATTATGGTGAATGGGTTACACACCATATATTCCTGCTGCTCCTCCTTCTAATGCCTTTTTAGGTAAAATTACTGTAAGAAATGCCCCTAGTTTATTGATAAAGCCGGGTATAACTTCTGCTTTTCCAGCATACATCCCATCAACAGCAATTTTTGCAACTGCACTTGGCGTCATATTCAATTTCGCAGCAGTTTTCAGTGCTCTCTCATTAGTTACTTGTGCCCTATTGGCAAAATCTGTATCTGTAGTACCAGGATTCACTACCGTAACTGATACGTTAGAGTTCCTTAGCTCAAAACGCAAACTTCTACTGAAACTGAATACAAAAGATTTAGATGCGGCATATACTCCCAATCCAGGTACTGCCTGATAAACCGCAGAACTTGCTATGTTTAATATATAAGACTTAGGCTGTTGTTTTAGCGTGGGTAAAAATTTTAGTATCAAAGCCAGCGGTGTAGCCATATTTACCTGCATCATATTCCCATATTCTGCCATGGTGTAGTTGTCCATTCTTCCACTAAGACCGTAACCCGCATTATTGACCAATATATTTACAGTCAGCTTGTTTTCAGTACACCAATCAAATAGTTGGTTCGGAGCTTGGGCTTCAGACAAATCCAAGGCAATATACCTGCACACTACCTTAAAACCTTTTGCTATTTCCTCAGCAAGAGTTGCTAATTGAGCCTCATTTCTTGATACAATAATTAAGTTATTCTTCTTTTTGGCTAATTCAATGGCTATAGCTTTACCAATACCCTTACTCGCTCCAGTTATCAACGCGTATGTCATAATTGTATTTTTATTAAATTGGAATTTATAGATTGAGGTGGAGTAAATTAAATGATGTTCAATCAAACCCATGTCTGATGGCATATTTTGCTATTTCTGCATTAGAACTCATGTGCATTTTTTCCAAAATACGTGTACGGTAAGTACTGATAGTATTCACGCTAAGTGAAAGCTCATCTGCAATGTCTGTAATCTTTTTCCCTTTTGCAATCAATACAAATACCTCCATCTCTCTATCCGAAAGCATTTTGTGCGGTTCTTCTGTATCATCATTTACATGGTATTGTATCAAGAGTTCAGCGATATCTGGGGTAACGTATTTTTTGCCAATTAGCACTTGTTCAATAGCCTTTACTAGTTCTTCTGGCGCAGACTCTTTGGTTAGATAGCCAGAAGCACCTGCTTTAAAAGTGCGTACAGCATATTGTTCAGGTGCATGCATGCTCATTATTAAAACAGGTATTTTTGGATAATGTTCATTTACAAATTTTACTATCTCTAGTCCTGATCGGCCTGGCATTGAAATATCTGAAATGATTACAGACCATTTTTTGTTATCAATTTTCTTTATTAAGTCTGCACCGTCCACAGCTTCTTCTATAAAAGCATGTGGATAGGCTTCCGAAAGTATTATTCTTAGCCCTTTTCTTACCACTCCGTGGTCATCACCAATCAGTATGTTCATTGTACTTATTATTAAATTATGGGTTGACGGAACCAAATTTTTACTAAAGAAAATAAGTGGACGCCGTGAAAATACTACTTATTAGTTAAAATAATAGCATTTTGAACCTAAGTTGGATTTCGATATTCATAAATTAATCTTACATACCCTTTTACTACACAATTGTAATGTAGCAATTTATTTCAAAAAAACGCTACGAATTTATTTCATTTAAAATGATTTTTCTGCACAGAAATGCTTCGTAAATATTTTTTTGTCCATACAATTTTATGAAAGAATTTGAAAATATGTCAATCTGCAGTATTTTCTTTTAAACATTCTCTTAGAAAAGTGGAAATCATTTTTCAGAAGTGAATCGAGTTTTGACTTTAATAAATAAAAAAAGCTACCTCTTGTAAGAGATAGCTTTAAAATTTGTAGAGCGTACGGGAATCGAACCCGTGATTCCTCCGTGAAAGGGAGATGTCTTAACCCCTTGACCAACGCTCCGTTGTTTTTGGGAGTGCAAATATAAGAGGCTGAGATTTAATAGCCAAAAAAAGTTTTAATTTATCTAAAATAATTAATTCCGGGGTAGATAATAGGGTTTATAATAATGGAATGCTAGTTAATACTTTGTAATCAAAATGATTAACACCGAAGAATCAGAATAGCATTGATTTAGCTTTTTCATATTGATATTAAAAAACTGGACAAATGTAAGTTAACGAAAACTGAATTAATTTTCTATATTACCTTATAGTATTAACCCCACAAAGTAGAGTGTTAACACCATGACATTGATTCGATAGATATTTTATCGCTCATTTAAAAATTCAAACCTAGCTATTACATTCTCTCAGGTACAATAACACCCAATAGCTGCATACCAGTTTTTAATGTGTGTGCAGTAAGTTGAGCCAATTGTAAGCGTAAAGTCTTCTTCTCTTCAGATTCTGCATTGGCAATAGATAATTCAGAATAGAAGGAACTAAACGTTTTCGCAAGGTTGTAGATGTAGATGGCAATCTTGGAAGGATCATACTCTTGTGCTGCATCGTGAATTACAGTTGGGAATAATTCCAATTCTACAATAATCGCCTTTTCTTGTGGTAATAAACCTTCTGTTATGTTGATGGTGCTAATGGCAAAGCCCTCTGCCGCCATCTTTCGTAGAATACTCTTTATCCTGGCATGTATAAACTGAATGAATGGTCCGGTAAACCCTTGAAACTCTATGCTCTCCTCCGGATTAAATATCATCTTCTTCTTAGGGTCAACCCGTAAAAGGTAAAACTTCAAAGCACCCAACCCAATAGTGTGGTATAAACTTGTTAGTTCATCAGTTGTAAAGTCTTTTACCTTACCCAACTCTTCTGTTTTCTGTTGAGATATTTTAATCATTTCAGCCACTAAGTCGTCGGCATCTACCACCGTTCCCTCACGACTTTTCATCTTACCTGTAGGCAATTCTACCATCCCATAACTTAAATGAAAGATGCCATCAGCAGAAGGCAATCCCAATTTCTGACATATTAGTTTCAGTACTTTAAAGTGATAGTTCTGTTCATCTCCTACCACATAAATGCTTTTATTGCTGTGGTACTGTTCGTATTTATCAACAGCAAGGCCAATATCTTGCGTAATATAAACTGACGTTCCATCTTTTCTACGCACTATCTTTTCGTCTAGTCCATCTGCTGTAAGGTCTATCCAAACACTACTGTCTTCTTTCTGATAAAAAACCCCTTTCTCTAATCCCTTCTCCACCAAATCCTTACCTAACAGATAGGTTTGACTCTCGTAATAAGTACGATCAAAGTCGCTACCTATTGCATTATAAGTAGTATTAAATCCTGCATAAACCCAAGTATTCATCCGTTCCCAAAGAGCAATAACTTCTGGGTTGCCATTTTCCCAATCAAGTAGCATTTGTTGCGCTGCCAACATAATTGGCGCTTTCTTTTCAGCCCCTTCTTTTGTCATGCCTTTCTTTGCTATCAACTCTTCTACTTGGCGTTTGTATTCATCATTAAATTTAACGTAGTAATCGCCCACAAAATGGTCGCCCTTCATGCCCGTACTTTCAGGAGTAGCACTATCAGCAAACAGTTGCCATGCTATCATACTTTTACAAATATGTATGCCTCTATCGTTTACAATGCACGTTTTAACCACATCGTACCCATTGGCTTTAAGTATCTCTGCAATACTCCATCCCAAAAAGTTATTACGTAAATGACCGAGGTGTAAAGGTTTATTTGTATTAGGAGAAGAATATTCCACCATCACTTTTTCTCCATTCTTAGGGGCAATACCATAAGAGGTATTGGTGTATTGCGATTGAAGAAAATTGGTCCAATAATTATCAATTACATTAAGATTTAGAAAGCCCTTTATAACATTGAAACTATTGAACAAAGCAGGGTTATTTTCAACCAAATAACTGCCCAATTCTTGCCCTAAAGCATCTGGTGATTTCTTTAGTAGCTTTACAAAGGCAAACAAAACCACAGTATAGTCACCTTCAAACTCAGGCTTTGTCGCATTAACCAAGATGGCACTCTCTGCAATCTCTACTGAATACAAACTGGCAATTGCGGCTGTGGTTACTTGCTTTATCTTATTCGTCAAACTCATTATGTGCTATTATTTATGGGCTGCAAAACTAACTGTTTTTACTCCTTACCTTTGCCAGCATTTATGCAGAAATTACACAACAATACTCGAACCTTACTTCTTTCGCTGATAGATTTGCTGTATCCCCTTTTTAAAAGACTCATGCCACTGCAAACTTTTAGGTATGCAGCCTGTGGAGGATTCAATACTTCGCTTGATATAGCCTTACGTTTGTTTGCGTTTCATTATATATTCAAACAACAGCCCGTTAGCTTTCCTTCCATATTTCCAAACCTTGTTATTCAGGCGCACATTGCAGCCTTTCTGTTTGGGTTCATGTTCAGCTTCCCGTCTGGTTTCTATTTAAGTAGATATGTTGTTTTCCAAGAAACATCAGCCAAGAAATCTACCCAATTACTTAAATATTTAGGAGTAGTTCTTTTCTGTTTAATACTCAATTATGGCTTCCTGAAACTA